>CAMBBO010000106.1 GCA_945862935.1 Pseudorhodoplanes sinuspersici
AACCTGCCGAAGCTTCGCGACGATCTCTTCAGCCTTGTGTCTGCGTGCCATTCCTCAATCCTCCATCGGCTCTAAAGCCATACATCAGGGAGGACCACTTTTCTGAGGGCAGACCACTGCGTTGCTCGCAAACCCGCCGTTGACGTTGCCAGTGCCTGACCAAGACTCATCGTGCGTTCCTAACTGTCACCCAAACTGTCAGCGCAGCATGTTCAGCAAGTCCTGAACCATCTCGTTGCCGGTCGAGATCACCTTGGTGTTGGCCGAGTAGGCCTGCTGCGTCACGATCAGCTTGGTGAATTCGTCGGCGATGTCGGTGTTGGACCCTTCGAGCGAGGAACCAACGATCTTGCCGGATGCGCCGTAGATCGCCGGGCCGGATTCGTCGGTCACCTCGAACGCGCCGCCGTCGATGCGTTTCAGGTTGTTCGGCCCGTTGAAATTGGCGAGCGTGATTTCGGCAAGGTCGATGGTGCGGCCGTTCGAATAGCTGCCGACAATGCGACCTTTGTCGTTCACCGAAATCTGCTGCAATTCGCCCGCGGCGAAGCCGTTCTGCTGCAGCAAATTGACCTTCGCGTTGCCGTTCGGATCGGCGAATTGCGTAATGCCGCCGGAGCCGTGAACCATCTGGATATCCCCGAGCACAACGCCGTCGACCACGACGTTGGTCAGCGTTTGATTGGCGACAGCGGGGCTCATCTGGCCGTTCGCACCAAAGGTGTAATTCGCTCCGGCATTGACCCAGGCAACGTTCTGCCCGGTCGCGTTGGAATCGGTCTGATAGAACAAATTCCAGGTATCGGTGCCGCCGTAGAGCGAAGAATCGGTCTTCGCCCAGCGCAACTGGATGTTCACCGGCGAGCCGGAAACGTCGTAGGCCGTGATCGCGCCGCCGCCGACCGACTCGTTGAGGAACGTCGTCAGGTCATTTGCGATGACCGTGCCGTCCGAAGACAACGCCGTCAGCGTGTGAAGGCCGAAATTGCTGGCCGGAACGTCGGTCGAGCCGCTTCCGATCTGAATTGCATCGGACGTGTTCGAAGCAACCAGCGAAATGTTGCCGGTGGAGTCGAGTGACGCGCTCGACAATCCGCTCAATCCCGCCAGAGCGAGCGACAAGTCGGCGAGAGTTGCGACCTGGCCGGGATAACCGCCGTTGCCGAAGGTGATGGTTTGCGCGGCACCGCTGCCCACAGTGACCGTAAAGGTCTGGCCCTGCGAGGCTGCACCCTGGGTCAGCAGGTTCTTCGGCTGGAACGTATTGTTGCCTGCAGCAAAGCCGAGCGTATTCGCAGACGTGCCGCCGACCGTGATCGTTTGCAGGAAGTTCGCCGAAACGAGTTTGATATGGCCGCCAGAATCGAGCGAAGCCGCGACCGCTGCGCCGCCGCCGTTGATGGCCGACAGAACGTCGCTGATGTCGTCACCAACACCTACGGTATAGGTCGTCGTGGCAGTGCCATCGCTGACTGTCAAAGTATCGCTGGTGCTCAGGCCAAGCGAGGCGAGCGTTGTAGCGCCGATAAAGGCGCCGATCGTGCCGGCGCCGGTTGCCTTGGCGTCAGCGGCCCAGGTCGCGCCATAGCCTGAAATTGTCGCAGGCTGCTGCGGACCGGCGACCGGACTCTTCTGGAAGTCGGCGCCTTTCAGCAATTCGGATTTTGCGACGTTCGTGTCATGCGCGCCGGTCAACGGATAGCTTGCAAGGTTCGCGCGATAGGTGACCTGCGTCGTCGCCTGCGCCGGCAAGAAGTCGTTCTGGAATTGCAGAAGCTGCGGCACGGAGCCGACGAGGTTGCCGGTGGTCGCGTCGACGGGAATGCCCATCAGGTAATAACCCGCGCCGTTGACCAGATAGCCGTTCTTGTCCGGCTGGAAATCGCCGCGGCGCGTGAACAGGTCGATGCCGTCGAAGATCGGGCGATTATCCTGGAAGCTCGCAGACTTCTCGACCACGAAGAAGCCATCGCCGTTGATCGCCATGAAGGTGCCGATCGAATTGGTCTGAATGTCGCCCTGCACCGTGTTGGTCGAGCGCGAATTCGCCGTGACGTTACCGGCAAGCTGCTTGGAGGGCGGATTGTCCGGGATCAGATCGATGAAGCTCGTGTCGATGCGCTTGAACGCAGTCGTCTGCGAGTTCGCGATGTTGCCGGAAATGTTTTCCAGCGCGTAGGACTGCGCGCGCAGGCCGGTGACGGCGGTGGTGAGTGCGCCGAAGATACCCATGACAAAACCTCCAACAACGGGTCGCAGCCAGCCAAAGGGCAAGCCGCAGGATCACAACCCTCGTCGCAAGGCCTATGCCATGAAATTTATCTATACATATCAAATACTTAGAGAGGTGCGGCGGGCGCGCTGCCGGGCCTAAAATGCCGAGGCCCGGCAGGTTTTGCCGGGCCAGCAGTGCTTCGATACGCCTTCTGGGCGTGCGCGGGGCGGCGGATTACGCCCCGGCGGCCGGTTCGAACTTCATCGCAACGCCATTCATGCAATAGCGGAGCCCGGTCGGCTTGGGGCCATCGTTGAACACATGCCCAAGATGCCCGCCGCAGCGGCGGCAATGCACTTCGGTGCGTTTCATGAACAGCGACTTGTCGATCGATGTGCCGATGGCGTTGTCGAGCGGCTGATAGAAGCTCGGCCAGCCGGTTCCGCTCTCGAACTTCGTTTCGGACGAGAACAGTGGCAGATCGCAGCCCGCACAGGCGAACTTGCCCTTTCGCTTTTCCTTGTTCAGCGGCGAATAGCCCGCCGGCTCAGTCGCGTGTTTGCGCAAAATCTGGAACTGCATCGGATCGAGCTGCTCGCGCCATGCAGCATCGGTCTTGGTCACCTCAAATGCTTCCGCCGTCGAAACCATCCCGGTCTCTCCCGTAAACCAGCTCCATCCTGCCAATGCGGTTGCTCCCCCTGCGAGCGCCCAGATCAACTCCCGGCGATTTTGCATGTTGGCCTCCTGTTCGGTTGCCGTCCACTTCGCTTTGCGAACGCATAAGCGGACCCGGCGGTCCATCTGCGTCCGATACGCCTGAGATAGCGCAACGGATCGTGTTCCATGTCTCACTTCGCGGTCACATTCGCGCGAACAAGCCGGCCTTGCCGCACTATGCGCTGCTGTCTAGTGTCCGCCCTCTCGATGTAAGGAATTTCCATGCGTTTTGAAGGCACAAGCGGATATGTCGCAACCGACGACCTGAAGGTCGCCGTGAATGCCGCGATCACACTCGAGCGGCCGCTTTTGGTGAAGGGCGAGCCCGGCACCGGCAAGACGGTGCTCGCACTGGAAATCGCCAAGTCGCTCGGCGCGCCGTTGCTCGAATGGCATGTGAAATCAACCACGAAGGCGCAGCAAGGATTGTACGAATACGATGCGGTATCGCGGCTGCGCGACAGCCAGCTTGGCGACGAGCGGGTCAAGGACATCCGCAACTACATCAAGCGCGGAAAGCTGTGGGACGGCTTTGTCGCCGACGAACGCCCGGTACTACTGATCGACGAAATCGACAAAGCCGATATCGAGTTTCCGAACGATTTGCTGCTCGAACTCGACCGGATGGAATTCTTCGTTTACGAGACCGGCGAAACGGTGAAGGCGCGGCGGCGCCCGATTGTCATCATCACATCGAACAACGAGAAGGAACTGCCCGACGCGTTCCTGCGCCGCTGTTTCTTCCATTATATCCGCTTCCCCGACGCGGACACGATGCGCGCAATCATCGAAGTGCATTTCCCCGGCATCAAGCAGCGGCTTGTCGCCGAGGCGATGCGCCTGTTCTACGAAATCCGCGACGTGCCGGGCCTGAAGAAAAAACCCTCCACGTCGGAATTGCTCGACTGGCTGAAACTTCTGATGGTCGAGGACATCGGCCCGGACACATTGCGCGAGCGCGATCCGAAAAAGCTCATTCCGCCGCTGCATGGCGCGCTGTTGAAGAACGAACAGGACGTGCATTTGTTCGAGCGCCTCGCTTTCATGGCAAGACGCGACGGCCGCTGACGCCTGACGCTTCGTTGTCACGACAATCATCCAAAGGCCGCGCGGCGGTCGCACGAGCGTTCGCGCCGCTTTAGCGGTCAGGGACACGCACATCTCACCTTCTCATCACGATAATGCGAGAGCGACTTGATGACGAAAAGGCCATCCTAGAAGCGGATTCACGCATTTCCCGGCGCGCAAGTTCGTGCGCGATAACAAGTCGCTCTCATACGCAACCTTCAGTCACGTCGGGCTCGCGATGAGTTCATCCGGCGTGAAGCTGAGTTGTATTCCATGCGGCCGAAAAAGGGCCTACCCGGCGAATGCCATATTCGAAATGGCGATTTTGCAAAAAAAGGGAGTCTTAAAATGTCCGCCATCCGCAAAACCCTCATCGCCTCCGCACTCGTCCTGTCGTTTGCCGCTCCTGCGCTCGCAGAAACCGACAACTGGACCATGCACGAAAACATGTTCTATGCCGTCGACACTCACGGCAAGACGATCGCGTTCTCGCGCACCGACAAAGCCATGGCCATGATGAGCAAGGCGCACCGCGTGCCGCGCGGCACGGTGTTCTTCATGAAGGGCAACGATCTCTACATGATGTCGATGAACGGCCCGAACTTTGACCGCGCCCTCGGCGCCCAGGGCAACTAATCGCTACAATCGAACCTGGTGCCTCCGGCGCGATGCGCCGGAGGCATTGTTGCGCCCCAAATTCCTCAGGCAGTACCTGCCCTAATCGGAAGCCTTGCTTTTGCGGCGAGTTTTACGGCCGGTACCAGACCCCGCGACAGCCGGTTCCGAATCATTCTGAACGGTGGCGGTTTCCGGGACCTCAGGCTTGGCTTCCAGCTTTTGCCGAGCGGCCCTTTCCCGATAACGCGACACCACCGCAGCAACGGTTTCGCCAATACGATGCGTCCAATAACGCGCCTGCGTCATCGCCCTGCCGAACCGGCCGCCTGCCCAGATCAGTTCAAACGGATTGAAGGCGGTCCAGGTCTTGTCGCCTTCCACAATGCCGCGCGCGATCAGAATTCCAGCAAGCGCAGTAGTGTTGAGGCCGTGCCCGCTGAATCCGCTCGCCACCCACAATCCGGATGCTACCTCACCAATCTGCGGCATGCGATGCAGCGGCGATCCGAGCGTGCCGTTCCAGACATAGTCGATCGTCACGTCGTCAAGTTGCGGATAAGTCCGCTTGATGTCCCGGCGCAGCGCGTTCGCATAACCCTTCGGATTGCGCGGCCATGTCGTCATGCGCCCCGACCAGATCAGCCTGTTATCCGGTGTCGGCCGATAATGATTATCCGCCCATTCGCTGTCGCTCACGGCCCCGCGAAAGCTCGTCGCCTCGATGAGTTTGTCACCGAGTGGAGCGGTTGCCGCCACATACGTCGTGATCGGGATTAGCGTCCCCGAAATATCGGGCATCAGCGCACCGAGATGCACATTGCCGGCGAGGACGACCTGTGAGGCCCGCACGCGTGCATGTGGCGTTACAAGGCGTTTTCTCACTCCGTCGGGATCGATATGCAGCACCGGCGTGTCTTCGAAGATGCGGGCGCCGGCTTTCTCCGCCGCGCGCGCAAGACCGAATGCGTAGTTGAGCGGATGGATGTGAAACGCCTTCGGATAATGCGCGGCCTGATAATAGCTCTTGCTTCTCAGCTTGTGCCGGACCCGCCACGTGTCCCACATTTCGACATTCTGACCGAGCGTATCGCGCAACAAGTCAATTTCAGCTGCGATCGCATCCGGTCGATCAATTTTCGAAGGGCATAGCCAGCCGGGCGTTGGCGCGACGCCCTCCATCTCGTTTTCTGCGATGGTCGCGCGAACGTACTCTAGCCCCTGCTCGGCCATCGCCCACAGCACCCGCGCCTGCTCGACGCCGACCCGTTCGATTGTCAGCGTCGGATCCTGTGCAAATCCCGGCAGCACAAAACCGGTATTGCGCCCCGAAGCATTCCACGCGATCCGCTGCGCTTCGAACAAAACCACGGGCCAGCCGCGCCGCGCGATCTCATACGCCACGGTAAGACCCGCAAGCCCGCCACCGATCACGCAGATATCGGCGTCGATATCCTGCGTCAGTTGCGGCGACGGTTCGCGCTCCACCGCAGTCGCGGCATAGAGGCTCGATCCGTAGATAGCGGATTGGGTCGCGTCCATTACAACTCTGGGGTTCAGGACGATGAGGCAGGCCATGCTAGACTGCCTCAGCTCAGAAATCGACGGACAGTTTCACATGCGCCGACTGCTGCTGTTGCGCCACGCCAAGGCCGCCTCCTCCCCCGGCCAGCCGGATCGCAACCGCGCGCTCAGTGTGCGCGGCCGGGCTGCCGCGCCCCTCGTCGGCGCTTTTCTGAAACGCGAGGAGTTGACCCCCGACCTTGCGCTGGTCTCAACCGCGACCCGCACACGCGAGACGTGGATGCTCGTCGCTCCGCACCTGCCCCGCTTGCCGAAGGTTATTTTCGACGACCGCCTGTACCTCGCGGAAACAGATGCGATCCTCGATGCTTTGCGGGACGTTCCGGCCTCCGTGCTGACGGTACTTGTGGTCGGCCACAATCCGGGGCTGCACGAACTTGCGGTCGAACTTTCAGCCAACGGAGACGAGCGTTGGGAATTGGAGCAGAAGTTTCCGACCGCGGCGCTCGCCGTCATCGGCTTCGATTGCGAGAACTGGGATCGCGTGGCGGAAGTGCGCGGCACGCTCGAGCGTTTTGTCAGCCCGGCAAACCTTGGCGCCGGTGCGAATTAGCCAGCGACCATCTTCAAAGCGACCGCAGAAACGTGGCAGACTGCTTGGACCAGCGCGCAAAGGACCATGCCATGTTCAAGCATATCCTGGTTCCTGTGGATCTCGCCGACCCTGAATTTGCTAAATCCGCTATCGACGCCGCGCTCGCCATGGTGCGGGTTTCGCAGGGCTCTCTCCGCCTCATCAACGTATTGCCGATGACGCCGGTGATGCTCGCCGAATACGTGCCGCCGGATTTCGACGTACAGCAACGCAAGTCCGCCGAAGACAATCTCGCGGCAATGGCGCGCAACTGCGGAATGGAAGGTGGACGCATTTCAAGCGTGGTGCGCCAGGGCGGCATCTATCACGAGGTGATCGAGGAGGCGAAAGCGATGCCCGCCGACCTGATCGTGATGTCGTCGCACCGACCGGACATGCGTAGCTATTTTCTCGGCTCGAATGCGGGCCATGTGGTGCGCTACGCAAATTGCTCGGTGCTGGTGGTGCGCGCCTGACGCCTCACACAGGCGGGAGAAGAACCTGCGGCAATTCACCGGCAACGTAGCGGCCCGGCCGATTGTCGCGCAGGTAACGCCCGATCTGCCAAAGAAAAAGCGCGAGAAATGTCGCGACGAAAACCGCTCCGCCCCATGCGCTCGACTGCAGCGCGCGCACGATCAGGCCCGCGAGGCCGATCGACACGGCACTGAAAACCGCAACGGCGGGCCAATAAAGAAAGGGCTGAATTCCGCTGACCAGTTCGGGTGAGCCTTTGGCCTCGACGATCTTCCGGTGCAGCGTAGTGACAAACTCGCGGTACGGTCCAAATTGCTGTGCCTTCTCGACCATGCTTTTCCAGCTCTGCGAATCGATCCGCAGCTTCGGCACGCTCGCGGACCAGATTTCGGTCCGGAAATTGCGGGCCAAAAGCCCGGCGGGCCGGTACGACATTTGAACCCGGCGGATGTCCGCATAACGAATGACGCCCGAACGGCGGCCCATGGTCCAGTGCACGCCCGTCGGCGTTGCGCGAAACTGGGACGGCGCGCCGAAAACCGACGGCTTGAATTCGTAGGCCGGCCCGCTTTGTTGGATTTCGTCCATCGCGCCCTCGTTGCGGGGAGTTTCTTATCACGGCGCTGGACCGCACCGATACGCGCAACAAAAAAGCCGGCCCAAAGGGCCGGCTTTTTCGTCGGAGCTTTCGCTCGATATCTTACTTCTTGCGCTGACCCGGAGCGAGATCCCATTCCGGATGACGGTCGAAGTAGTTGTTGGCGATCCAGCCGCCCACGACCGGAATCACGCAATTGCTGGTCGAGACCCAGACTTCGCGCATGCTGAGTTCGCGCTGCACGACGAGGGTGCCGACGATCGGCGAAATCGCGGCGCAAGCGATCGTGGTCGCACCGTAAGCAAAGCCGCTCGGATAGCGGGTGGTGTCGTTACGAAGAGCGAAATACGCGCCCGTCGAAGCTGCACCAACCACGAAGTTCGATCCAGCAAGCTTCTGGTCGCGAACGCCCCATGAGCCCCAGAACGACTGCCACGGAGTGACGACGACAACCGCCTTCTTACGCTTCGCGGCTTCGGCGCCGTGAGCCATCATGCCGAGGGCGGCAACTGCCGCTACGGCCAGAAACAAAAACTTTCGCATCAAAAACTCCCCATTATCTGCCGCCAGCTCATTGGCCGACGTGCGGGAAGGATGGCCTTCCAGCCTCAACCCAGACACATTTTGTATTCTGCCGTTAACTAAGTCGAGGATGCCGCTTGCTTAATCACAGGCCGGAATGCGTTCGGTTCCCGCCTGTGTCGACGGCGCAACACCTCGGAAATTGCGGCTAAATCCTTGGGAACCCATTCGGATCGGCGGAATCCCTTCGTCTGGCCTTGGCCTTGAACCTATTTCCACGCCGCCGCGACCAAGTCTCAACGACGCACGAGGGACATCGTCGCGAGCGGGCGGAAGGGCGCCAGCCGGATGTCTCCACAAACAGGAGGCTTCCATGTCCAACCGCAATTTCTTCCGCACTCTTGCAACTCTCGCAATCGGCACCGCCGCCGTGATCGGCGCGAGCATGGCGAAGGCCGCTCCCGCCTATGACGGCAACTGGAGCGTTCTCATCATCACCGAAAAGGGCGACTGCGACCGCGGCTACCGTTATCCGGTGAAAATCAGCAACGGCAAGGTCGGCTATGCCGGCGAAGCGTCCTTCTCGGTGAAGGGCGAAGTCAGCGACAAGGGCGCGATCACGGTCGTCGTCAGCCGCGGCGACAAGAGCGCACGCGGCGCAGGCACCCTCTCCGGTGCTTCCGGTTCGGGCGCATGGAAGACTGGCAGCGGCGAATGCTCCGGCCAGTGGACGGCCGAGCGCCGCTCGTAATCTTCTCACACAGATGGAATTCGAATTGCCGGGCAGCGCCCGGCACTTCATTATTCGGGAATGCGTAACGCCATTCTCGCCCTGCTATTTTGCCTCACCGCTATTCAGGACATCGCCCCTGCACGGGCCAATGATTTCTGCGCGATCGCGCAGCAATCGGGCGAGCCGCAAATCCCCGGCCTGAAAATCGTCTATCTCACGCCGCTCGGACGTCCGGCCGATGCGAACAAATGGACCTACATCATCGTGCACCAGATGGA
>CAMBBO010000107.1 GCA_945862935.1 Pseudorhodoplanes sinuspersici
CGGTCACGGCAAGCACGAGCAGCGTCAGCACGGGATTGCGAATGACGATTGCGAGCGTGCGCTCATAGAAGCGCAGCATCGCCCCAAGTATCCGCTCCGCCCAGCGGTCGAGCGCCGTGCCGTCGCGGCTCGGCGGATTGTGCAGGTAATGCGCGCAGATCATCGGCGTGACAGTCAGAGAAACAACGGTCGAGACGATGATTGCAAAAACGAGCGTCACCGAGAATTCACGGAGCAGGCGGCCGACGACGCCGCCCATGAAGAGCAGCGGAATAAAAGCCGCTGTCAGCGACAGGCTGATCGAAATGACGGTGAAGCCAATCTGCTGTGCGCCTTCAATCGCTGCGCGAAGCGGCGAATGGCCCTTTTCGAGATTGCGGAACGCGTTTTCGATCATGACGATCGCGTCGTCCACGACGAACCCGACCGATACTGCAAGCGCCATCAGGGAAAGATTGTCGATCGAGAACCCGACGAGCCACATCGCGGCACAGGTTCCAGCGAGCGACAGCGGGACGGTGACCCCGGCCGCAAGCGTCGCAGCCGTTCGCCTGAGAAAGAGAAACACAACCAGCATCACCATTGCGACACTGCCGGCAAGTGTCGCCTGCATGTGATGGACGCTGGCGCGAATGGTCTGCGTCCGGTCGGACAACACTGAAATGTCGATGTCCGCAGAGATCCATCGCTTTAATTCCGGGATCAATTCTCTGATCCGGTCGACCGTGTCGATGACGTTCGCATCCGGCTGTTTGGTGATAATCAGCAGCACCGCAGGCTGCGCGTTGAACCAGGCGGCGGATTGCGCATTGCGGGTCCCTTGCGCCACGCTCGCCACATCCGACAAGCGCACTACGTTCCCGTTCGACGTCTTGATAACGAGCGTCCGATATTGGTCCGCATTGCGAAGCTGATCGTTTGTCGCAATCGTCTCTGACAGTTTTGCGCCATCAAAAATACCGAGCGGGCTGGCACTGTTGGTATTGGCGATGGCAAGACGCACGTCGTCGAGCGAAATGCCCGCATTCGATAGCAGCGTCGGGTTGACGCGAACACGGATCGCGGGCTGCTCGGCGCCGCTCACCGTCACATCGGCGACGCCGCTGACCTGCATGATGCGCTGCGCAACGACGCTGTCGGCAGCATCATAGATCGCGCTTGCCGGGATGGTCCGCGATGTCAACGCAAGAATAAGGACGGGCGCCGCTGCCGGATTGGATTTGCGAAAGTTCGGTCGCGACGGCAAATCGGCAGGCAAGTCGCTCAACGCGGCATTGATCGCCGCCTGCACGTCGCGGGCGGCACCGTCGATGTTTCGGCCAATATCGAACTGCACGGAAATCTGCGTCGTGCCGAACGACGACGTTGACGTGATTTCGGTGATCCCGGCAATTTCACCGAGCCTGCGTTCGAGTGGCGCAGCGATGGTTGACGCCATCACGACCGGGTCTGCGCCCGGACGGCTCGCCGAAACGCGGATGGTCGGAATTTCCACGGTTGGCAAACTTGCGACCGGCAGAAAGACGTATGCGACCGCACCGACCAGAAATAATCCGATAGCCAGAAGGATCGTGCCGACCGGCCTCATGATGAACGGATACGAGATCATCGCTCCGCGCCTTTCGGGCGCACGCGCCGTGCCGGGGTGCTGACGCTGCGCGTCATGCGCGATTTCAGCCGCTCCATGTAGAGATAGATCACCGGCGTGGTGTAGAGCGTCAAAAGCTGGCTGAGCAGCAATCCGCCGATGATCGTCACGCCGAGCGGAAATCGAAGCTCCGATCCCGTTCCGCTTTCAAGCGCCAGCGGCAGCGCACCAAACAACGCTGCGAGCGTCGTCATCATGATCGGACGAAAGCGCAAAAGCGAAGCCTTCACGATGGAATCGCGCGGCGACAGGCCCTCTACTCGTTCCGCCTCCAGAGCGAAGTCGATCATCATGATCGCGTTTTTCTTCACAATGCCCATCAGCAGGATGATGCCGATCAGCGCGATCACCGAAAGGTCCAGCCCGCAAAGCATGATCGCGAGCAGCGCGCCGACACCGGCGGAAGGCAACGTCGACAGAATTGTCAGCGGGTGAATGAAGCTTTCGTACAGAACACCGAGAACGATGTAGATCGTCACCGCCGCCGCGAGCAAAAGCCACGGCTCGCCCTGCAGCGACCGGGAAAACTCCTCGGCATCCCCCGAGAAACTTCCGATGACGGACGACGGCATGCCGATCTCGGCTTCGGCCGCGGAAATCTCGCTCACCGCATCGCCCAAGGACGCGTCCAGCGCGAGATTGAAACTGAGCGTGACCGCAGGAAACTGCTCCTGATGCATGATCGCGAGCGGGGCTGTGACGCGCTCGATACTCGCAATGCGGCTCAGGGGAATTTGCGCGCCAGCAGTCGATTGCACGTAAAGCTTCGAGAGCGTCGCTGGGTCATTCTGGTATTGCGGCATCGCTTCGAGGATGACGCGATACTGGTTCGCTTGCCCGAAAATCGTGGAAATCTGGCGCTGGCCGAAGGCATCATTCAGAGTATCGTTGACGGCCTGCATGGAAATGCCAAGGCGGCCGGCCTGCAAGCGGTCGACATTAATCTGCGCGCGCAACCCGCCCTCCTGAGCTTCCGAGGCGACATCGCGCAGGATGTTGGACCGGTCGAGGCGGCTGGCGAGCCTGTCCGCCCAGTCGACGACTTCGCGCGCATCGGTCGAGGCGAGCGTGTATTGATATTGCGAGCGGCTGAAGCGCGTTGAAATCTGAATGTCCTGCACGGGCAGGAAATAAACTGTCACGCCCGGAATGGGCGCCACTGCACTCGTCAGCCGGTTGACGATCTCGGTGACAAACGCCTTTCGGCTGTTGCGCGCTTTCAACGAGATCGAAAGGCGCCCCGAATTCGGTGTCGGATTGAGGCTGCTCACGCCGACAATCGAAACGACACCCGTGACGTCGGCATCGCGGCGGATCGCGGTCACGACTTCGTTTTGCAGCCGCCGCATCTCGGCATAGGACACCTCCGGCCCCGCCTCCGTCACGGCCGTGATGAGGCCGGTATCCTGCGCCGGTAGAAAGCCTTTCGGAACGACCACATAAAGAAGAACGGTCGCAACCAGCGTCAGCGCGGTGACGACGAGCGTAGCGCGCTGGCGCTCCAGCACCCATTCAAGGCTGCGGCGATAGCCTTCAATGACGCGATCCACCCAATCGTTGAAACTCTGCATCATGAAATTCGGAGCACCCTCCTCGCGGCGCAGGAGGCGGCTGCACATCATGGGTGTCAGCGTCAGCGACACGATGGCGGAGGTGATAACGGCGATCGTGAGTGTGAGCGCGAATTCGCGGAACATGCGACCGACGAGGCCGGTCATGAACAGAAGCGGAATGAACACCGCAATCAGCGACACGGTCAGCGAGATCACGGTGAAGCCGATCTCGCGCGCACCGCGCAGGGCGGCACTCATCGGATCCTCGCCGTCCTCGATATGGCGCACGATATTTTCGATCATCACAATGGCATCGTCGACCACGAAGCCCGTGCCGATCGTCAGCGCCATCAGCGACAGGTTGTCGAGGCTGAAGCCGCAGAACCACATGACGCCGAACGTCGCAACCAGCGACAGCGGCAGCGCGACGCCCGCGATGACCGTCGCGCGCAATGTGCGAAGAAAGACCAGAACCACGAGCACGACCAGCGCAATACTCACAACCAGCGTGAACTGAACATCGCGCACCGACGCGCGGATCGTTTCAGTGCGATCCTGCACCACCGTCAGTTTCGCGGCGGCGGGAAGCGCGCGTTCGAGCTTTGGCAATTCAGCACGGACGCGCCGCACCGTTTCGATGACATTCGCGCCGGGCTGACGCTGCACGTCGATGACCACCGCCGGAACGCCCTGATACCAGCCGCCGACCTTGTTGTTCTCAAGACCATCGACGATGCTCGCGATGTCAGTCAGCATCACCGGCGCGTTGTTGCGATAGGCAACCACCAGCGAGCGATACGCACTCGCGGCGGTAATCTGGTCGTTGGTCGCGATGGTGTAGGTCTGGTGTGCGCCGTCGAGCGAGCCTTTGGGGCCCGCGACATTGGCGTTCACGATTGCCGTGCGCACGTCCTCGAGGCCGAGGCTGTAGCCGGAAAGGCGCGCGAGATCGATCTGAATGCGGATCGCGGGCTTCAAGCCGCCCTGCACGGTGACGCGGCCGACGCCTGTGATCTCACTCAGCCGTTGCGCCATCAATGTGTCGGCAAGATCGCTCAGGTCGCGCACCGGCACTGTGTCGGACGTAAGCGCCAGCGTCACGATCGGCGAGTCAGCCGGATTGACCTTCGAATAGGTCGGCGGATACGGCAGATTGCGCGGCAGCGTCGATCCGGCGGCGTTGATCGCCGCCTGCACATCCTGCGAGGCTGCGTCGATGTCGCGGTTGAGATCGAATTGAAGTGTGATCTGGCTGATGCCGAACGAACTCGACGAGGTCATGGTCGAGAGCGACGCGATCTGGCCGAATTGCCGCTCAAGCGGCGCTGTCACGAGCGACGCTATCGTGTCGGGGTTGGCGCCCGGAAGTTGTGTCGTCACCTGAATGGTCGGAAAATCGACTTGCGGGAGCGACGAAACAGGCAGCAGCCAATATCCAAGCGCGCCGCCGAGAAGGACCGCTACCCCAAGCAGCGAAGTTGCAATCGGACGCCGGATGAACGGCCCGGAGACGTTCATCGGGCTGTGCTCGACGTGCCTTCCGTTCTCGTCTGAGGCTGACCACCGCTACGAACTTGCGGCGTGCCTTCGCCACCGCGCCGGCGTGGACGATCAACTCCAAGCGGCACGCTCGGCGCGCCAGCCTCCCCGACCGCAAGCTGTGCGCCGTCGGTCAATCGCACAAAGCCTGAGGTAACGACGCGCTCGGTGCCTTCCAGCCCCGAACTGACGACAGCGCGGGTATCGTCCTGCTGTGCGACCGTGACATTCTTTATCTGCGCCTTGTCGCCGTCGGCCACGACATACACGAATGGCCCGTTCGGTCCGCGCTGCACCGCTGCTGTTGCGACCACGACTGCCTGTTTCAGCGTGTCGATCACCAGCCGCACATTGACGAATTGCCCCGGCCAGAGCTGCAACTCTGCATTCGGAAAATCGGCCTTCAGCCGCACCGTTCCAGTCGTCGCATCAACCTGATTGTCGACGACCGTCAGGGTGCCCTTGTCGATCACCGATTTGTTGTCCGGCCCAAGCGCCTCGACATTGAGCGCGCCTTTCGCAAAGGCCGTGTTGATTCGGCTGACATCCTGCTGCGGCACGCTGAACAGCACCGAGATTGGTTTGATCTGCGTGATCGTCACGATGCCGCCGGTGTCGGAGGTCTGGACGATATTGCCTTCGTCAACTTGCCGGATGCCCGTGCGTCCCGAAATCGGCGCAACCACCGTCGTGTAGCCGAGGATCGCCTTGGCATTTTCCGCCGCCGCCTGATCGAGCTTCACCTGAGCTTCGAATTGCGCCACGGTCGCCGCCTGCGTGTCCGCCTGCTGACGCGAGCCGGCATTGGTATCGGCAAGCCGCTTGTAGCGTTCGAAATCGACGCGCGCATTGGCAAGCTGTGCTGTGTCTTGCGCGGTCTTCGCAACCGCCTGATCGTATAGCGCCTGGAAGGTTGCAGGATCGATGCGCGCGAGCACAAAGCCCTTTTCGACGTCCTGACCTTCCTTGAAATTGACGCTGATGAGTTTGCCTTCCACCTGCGGGCGCACAATGACGGTATTGAGCGCCTTCGCGGTGCCTACCCCGTCAAGATAAACCGGCACATCCTGACGGCTCGCCTGCGCGACCAGCACCGGCACCGGCCCTTCAGCGTTGCGGAAGCGGCCGCGCTGACTTTGCTGCTGCGGCGAAGTCCAGAACATCGCAACAGCGCCGGCCACGAGGATCAGAACCGCGGCAATCGAAATTTGGATTTGCCGACGCGTCATTGCACCACCGCCAATTCCGGGTCCGGCGAGAGCCATCCGCCGCCGAGTGCCTGGAACAGACTGACGATTGCCTGAAGCCGCGCGAGCCGTGCCTGCGCCAGCACATCTTCTGCCTGGAACAGCGTCTGCTGCGTGGTCAGAACAGTCGTCAAATCGACCGTGCCTTCGCGCAGGCGCCGGTCGGCGAGTTCGAATGCACGGCGGGAGGCGCTGACCACATCGCGCTGCAATTTTTCGCGCGCCGATGTCTCCTGCACCGCGACGAGCGCATTGTCGACGTCAGCGAAGGCCGAGATCACCGTCTTGCGATAGGTCTGCAGCAATTCCTCCTGCAATCCACGTTGCAGATCGTATTGGCCCTTCAGCCGGTAGCCGTCGAATATAGGCTGCGTAAGGCTTCCTGCCATTGTGTAGAACGCAGATTGCGGCAGAAAGAGCGTCTTCAAGATTGCGCTTTGGTAACCAAACTCGCCCGTCAGCTGGATGCTCGGGAAGAATGCCGCGCGCGCCGAATCCACATTGGCATTTCCCGAAGCAAGCTTTGCTTCGGCTTCGCGAATATCGGGCCGCTGGGTGAGCAATTCCGACGGCAGGCCTGGGGTGACACGCGGAATCGCGACGCGCGACATGCTGCCGCCCTTGATCGTCACCTGCTCGGGCGGACGGCCGATCAGCACGGCGAGGGTCGCAAGAGTCTGCCGCAAGGTCTGGCGCAGCGGCGGGATCGCGGCGCGCTGGCTTGCGACAATCGATTCCTGTTGCGCAACTTCAAGATCGGATGTCGTGCCGACCGACAGACGCTGCTTGATGATGTCGAGGATGCGGCTTGCACTTGTAAGGTTGCGGCGCGCGACCGCGAGGCGATCTTGCGCCGCCAGAACCTGAAAATAGGAATTTGCCACCGATGCAATCGCGGTCAGCGCGACGACTTCGCGGTCAAAGCGCGTGGCAACCGCCGTTTGTTCCGCTGCACGCAACGCCGCGCGGTTCTTGCCCCAGAAATCAATCTCGTAGCTCGTGGAAAGCGATGAGCTGTATTGATCCCGCTCCGACCGCCCGCTGGACGTGCCGCCGCTGGTCGATTGCGAGGCGCGCGAGCGAGTATAATTGCCGTTCAGATCAACCGTCGGAAGAAGCGGCGCGCCCGATACCTGCGCCTGCGCGTCGGCCTGCACGATGCGTGCAACGGCAACTGCGATATCGAGATTGGTGATTTGCGCCTCTTCGATCAGGGCGGACAATTCCTTGGAGTTAAACTCACGCCACCAGTCTACCTTCGGCGGAAACGCCTGCGGGCGGGCGCCTGCATCGCGATAGACAGTCGGAATTTCCAGCGCCGGATCAGGCTTGTCCGGTCCCAGAATACAGCCGGTCAGCAAAAGGCAAAATGCAGCGGCGCATACGGAAATCAGCCCCCGCATTGCGCTTCCCACCTCACCGGACGCCACACTTCGCAACATGCAACTCTCTATCAACTCAGCGGCTACGCGATTATAGGCCCTTATAAGTGGGCCAAATGGATCGCGCTCACGCGCCGCGCGTCTCCCCGCCTTATTCTGGCACATTATTCACTGGTTTTCGGGGGATCAGGGGCGTGATTGCGCTTTCTGCCGGGCTGTGGCCGCCCTGCGCACAGATCCCCTAGCTGGACTTTTGGTTGCGCCGGCGAAGCTGTTCAAGCATCTGGCGAGCCTCGCCGAGAATGCTCTCGATCATACGCTCACCAAACTCGGCGCTTGCCCCGGTAGGATCGCCGGTCACGCCGTCATGGGCAAGGCTCGGGTCCGCGGAACTCCACGGCCAGGTGACACCCTGATCTACAATTAAACGGACAATGGCCTTCGGGTCTGGCGGTGACGCTGGCGCTCCGACGCGGTCGCGGCGCACGCGCTCGGGCGCGAGCGCAAGCATCAATGACGTTTCCTCCGGCCCTGCATGAATATCGAGGACGCCACCCTGAGCCTTCACCTTCGACAGCGCGAGCGGATGAAGAACGCAAACATTCAATCCGAAATCGCCCTGCAATTCGTAGATGAGATTTTGCAGGATACCGCGATTGCCGCCATGCCCGTTGACGATGACAAGGTCGCGGGCCGGCATTGAGCGAGCGATGGATTGCCCAAGATCACGCATCATCGCGGTGAATGCGACGATCGACAAAGACAAAGTCCCCGATGCCCATTCATGCTCGCGCGACAGGCTCACCGAAATTGTTGGCAGACGAAACGTGTCGAACTCGGCGGCATAGCGTTCCACGAGACGCTGGGTGATGCCTTCAGCAATCACAACATCGGTGTCGAGCGGCAGATGCGGGCCGTGCTGCTCGATCGCACCGATTGGCAGGCACAGGATCGAGCGCGCGCTGACGTGTTCCGCGATCTCGCCAAAGGTCAGTTCGCCGATGATCCGAGTCGGTGGCGATTTTGCCATCGGGCCTGCGCGCTATCCGGTTGCGCTGGTCATGCGCTGCAGGATGCGGTCTTTGTGCACGAAGTAATGGAACAAAGCTCCGGCAATGTGCGCGCAGATCATCAGCGAGAGGAGTATGCCAAGCCGGAAATGCCACACGTACATGAATTCGGACATCGCCTTGTCCGCAGGCCAGATCGCAGGAAGGTTGAACAGCCCAAAAAACGGCACCGGCGCGGGATACGCGGAAGTCGCAATCCAGCCGACAATCGGCTGCGCGATCAGAAGCGCATAAAGACCCCAATGCGTCGCGTGAGCGACAGCCTTCTCAAGCACCATCATGTCAGCAGGTAATGGCTTCGGCGGATGCGTGAGACGATATGCGAGGCGGATCAGCGTGATGAAAAGGATCAGCGGCCCGACCGATTTGTGCGCGTTGTAGATCGCGTCACCGACATCGTAGCGGGACATGATGAAGCCTGCGGGCAACATGCCAAGAACAAGCACCACTGTAATCCAGTGAAGCATTCTGGCTACCGGCGTATAGGCCGGTCCATCGACAAAAGCCGTCATCCCCGATGAACTCATGGCCGCCTCCTTAGCGAAATAATCGCTTACCGGTCGGACGATGTTTCGTCCGCTGCGGGAACAAGCCTTGCCGGTTCCGCGCCCGCCGTCAATGATTCTAGAAGATGTCCAAACTTGTGGCCGTTGCGGGTCGCCTTCGCCGTCAAATAGCGGCGATTGTCGCCGTTGACCGCACCGACCAGCGGAATGCGCTGGGAGATGTCTATCCCTGCGCTTTTCAGACCCGCGATCTTGCTTGGGTTGTTGGTGAATAGCTGCACTGAACGGCATCCGAGAATGTCGAGCATGCGACCCGCAATCGCGTAGTCGCGCTCGTCGTCGTCGAAGCCAAGTGCGGTATTGGCATCA
>CAMBBO010000108.1 GCA_945862935.1 Pseudorhodoplanes sinuspersici
GTTAGGATGTCGGCTCATGGCATGCGGTTTGGGAATTGGCGTCCAAGGATGACGAAGGTAATTCCGCACAAGGCACCTCCGTTTTCGTCGACGCGCGAAACTCATACGTCTCCTCCGACAAGGCGCTGGTATCACTGTTCGGTGTGGACGATCTCGTGGTGATCGCGAGCGAGGACGCCATCCTCGTTGCCGACCGCAAGAACACCGTCGGCATGAAGCAGCTTGTGCAGCGGCTGAAGGAGGTGGCGCCCGCCGTCACCGAGGATCACCTTCGCGTGCATCGGCCGTGGGGCAATTACCAATCGCTCGACAGTGGCGCGCGCTATCAGGTCAAGCGCATCGTGGTGAAGATGGGCGGCAAGCTGTCATTGCAATTCCACAACCATCGCGCCGAGCATTGGGTGGTTGTGCGGGGGACCGCGAAGGTCACCCTAGGCGATCAGGTCAAGACGCTGCACGAGAATGAATCGATTTACATTCCCATCGGTACGCCGCACCGTCTGGAAAATCCTGGCAAGATCGACCTCGAACTGATCGAGGTACAGACAGGCAGCTATCTCGGCGAGGACGACATCATCCGGATCGAGGACGTTTATCGCAGGTCCTGAGCGGCCGCAGCCTGCTGCAATTCCTTGCGCCGCTGGCGCTCGCCGCTTACCACCCATACGATCCCGCCGAGCGCTCCCACGGCGAAGTTCGCGGCTCCGAAAATCAGCGATACCAGCAACCCGTCGCTCTGCGCGAGCCCCGCATAGGCGAAAGCGGCGATCATCGCGCTTTCGCGCACGCCCCATCCCGCAATCGAAATCGGGACGGTGGAAATCAGGATCACTGGCGGCACGATTGAAAGCGCTGCTACGAAAGTGAGCGGGGCAGAAATCGCCTGCGCGGCCGCCCAGATCGTGGTGACGCTAGCGAAATGGATTGCGAGAGACAGCACGGCGACCAGCAATCCTGTGCTGGGCCGTCCGAACACTCGCCATGTCAGGCGCGCGGCGGCCACAACATGCCGGGTCGCCCACCAGCGGTCGAGAAAGCGTTCGGCTAGCCCGAGGCCTGAGAATGCTATGAAACCGCCGACGCCCAATAGCCCGATCGCGATCACGCCGATCCGTGCGACTGGATCCTGAATGAGCGACAACGTCCACGGTAGCAGCGCCAAAACCACGACGGCGAGCGCGAACAGCCCGACACCGCGGTCGATCAGCACCGAATAAGTCGCGTTGCGCCAGCCCGATTCGTTACGTGCCAGCATCCAGATGCGCGATGCGTCGCCGCCGACGGTCGAGGGCAAGGTCTGGTTGAAGAACGCGGCGATCAGGCTGTAGCGCATCGCCGCCCGGGGCGTGAGCGGGGTTCCCGTCGCGATCACGATCTGGCGCCAGCGTAGAGCCAGCAACACCCCCGATTGCATGAGGCAGATGAAGAAAACCGTCAGCAGCCACCCGCCATTCGCGCGCCCCAGCCGCTCGCTCACCGCCGCGACATCCACCCATCGCAACGACAGATAGAGTAGCAAAGCGGAGATCGCCGCCTTGATGAGGAGAGACAGCAGTAGACGGAACTTTTGCGGCATCACTGGACATTCGGTGGGGGAAATTGCGCCTGTTGATAGACGGTCCCGACGCCGATGAAAACGGGTATTCGGGGCGGGCAGCCTTGACGCAAGCGGGGTTGGCGGTCAGGCCATCAGCACCGCAAAGCCACGGTGGTCACGCTCGACGGCTTATCGTCGGCAATCAGCGCGCTGTATAGATCGTCGTAGGCACTCACGACCCGGCTGATCTGGAAATTGTCGGTCACGCGGCGAAGTCCTGCGGCTCCCATTTCTTCCCGAAGCGAAACGTCCCGCGCCATACGCAAGATTGCATCCGACAATTCCTCCGGCTGGCCCGGCGAGACGACGAGTCCCGTCCGCTCGTGCTCCACTGCCTCCGCATTGCCGCCGACATTCGTGACAATCATCGGCAGGTGCGCAGCCATACCCTCCAGGATTGCGTTAGCGAAACCCTCTTGGTGAGAACACAGCACGCCCACATCGGATGCGCATAGGAGGTCGGGCACGTCGTCCCTCAAACCGAGAAAACGGACATTGCCGGACAAGCAAAGATTCTTGGCGAGGGATTGCAGTTCGGCTCCGATTCCGTCGTCGCGCCCCGCGATCAGGACGCGCCAATTTTGCTTCATCTGCGGCCCGGCGAGTGCCAAGGCATTCAACAGGTCCGCATGGCCCTTGTACGGGATGAGATTAGCGACGCTGATGATGACGAGTTCATCGGCCCCGATGCCGAGGCGCGCGCGGAGTGCACTCTTTGGGTTCGCGTGTGCATAAGGCGCAAGGTCGACCCCGTTATAGATCAAGCCAATCTTGGCCGCCGGTATCCCTTCTTGCTTGAGTTCCTTCACGACGGCGCGCGAGTTTCCGAGCGCAGCAGTGACAAGCCGATGAACTCGTATTTCGATCGCGCCGAACAGGCGGCGTGCCTGCTGGTATTGATTGAGGCTGCGCCTGCTCATGATGCGGACCTTGCATCCGGATATCGCAGCGAGCGGCACTCCGACCAGATAGGCCGAGGGCAGGAAGCAATGGACGATCGTTGGCCTGCGGCGCAGCATCACAAAGAAAAGATCGAATGCGAGCAAAGCAATAAGGAAAAGGCGCTTTGCGGGCCCTTGCAACGAAGGCTCGCGCCTGAACGGAGGAACGATCACTTCGACCCCGCTGCGTTCGAGTTCGTCCGCCAGCATCCCGCGATGAGTCATCGTATAAACGGAGATATTCCACCCGCGCCGCGCAAGCCGGGATGCGACGGCGGTGACATGGCGCTCTGTGCCCCCGACATCCAGTGAGCCGATGACGTAAAGCACGCTCCCTTTCTGGGATTTACTTTTCGCCATGTCATCGGGCCTTGGCATTTTTCACATCGGATACGGTGCCAGATTGTTATGCCTGATTCCTAATCAGCATCGAATGCATTCTTGTAGTCGAGTTTCAATTCCTCATTTTGGTCCTGTTTGCGCAGGACGCAGTTTTCCACCACCAGAAG
The DNA here is from genome assembly GCA_945862935.1 of Pseudorhodoplanes sinuspersici. Lineage (GTDB taxonomy): Bacteria > Pseudomonadota > Alphaproteobacteria > Rhizobiales > Xanthobacteraceae > Pseudorhodoplanes > Pseudorhodoplanes sinuspersici_A. Next base: position 3,048 of record CAMBBO010000108.1, read on the forward strand.
CTCGATGCCGGTTCCCATAAAGCAGCGAAAGGCGTCCTCGGGCGTGCACACGATCGGCTCGCCACGGACGTTGAAGCTTGTATTGACGAGTATGGGGCAGCCGGTCTTTTTCTTAAAGCTGGTCAGAAGTTCGTGGAAGCGGCGATTTGTCTCTGGATGGACGGTCTGCAGGCGTGCCGAATAGTCGATGTGCGTGACCGAGGGAATGTCCGACCGGACCACGTTGAGCTTCTCGATTCCGAATAGCTTTTTTTCCTCCTCCGTCATGGCGTGGCGTTTGGAGTCAACCACGTCCGCGACGAAAAGCATGTAAGGGGAATCCCCGCCGAACTCGAACCATTCGCTCACATCCTCGCGTCTGATCGACGGGGCGAATGGCCGGAAGCTTTCCCGATACTTCACTTTCAGGTTCAGATCGCGTTGCATGGTCCGGGAGCGCGGGTCGCCGAGAATAGAGCGTGCGCCCAGCGCCCTTGGGCCGAATTCCATCCGGCCCTGCATCCAGCCCACCGCGTTGCCTTCGGCCAGTGCGGCCGCCGTCGTCTCGATCACGTCGCTGTCGCTCTGCACGACGAAGTTCGCGCCTGCGGCCTTGAGCCTGCGTTCGACCTCGTCCTGCGCGAAAGCAGGCCCAAGATACGAGCCCTGCATGGCGTCGCCCGGATTTAGCGTTCGCTCATTGCCGAGAAATAGATGCCAGCAAGCGAGCGCAGCGCCGATCGCGCCTCCGGCATCTCCGGCGGCCGGCTGAATCCAGATATTCTTGAATTTTCGGTCGCGAAGGATTTTGCCGTTGGCGACGCAATTCAGCGCGACGCCGCCGGCCAGGCATAAATTCGGCAAACCGAATTCCTGCGAGAGCGCGCCCGTCATTCGCAGCATGATTTCTTCGGTGACGGCCTGAATGGACGCGGCGAGGTCCATGTGAAATTGCGTCAGCAATTCGCTGTCCGGATCGCGCGCCGGTTGGCCGAACAGCTTTGCGAATGCGTCGTTGGTCATCGTCAGCCCGACGCAATAATTGAAATACTCCATCCGCAGCCGGAATGTACCGTCCGCTTTCAGGTCGATCAGCTTGTCGAGGATGAGATTTTTGAATTTTGGCTCGCCATAGGGGGCGAGCCCCATCACCTTGTATTCACCGGAATTGACCTTGAAGCCGGCGTAGTAAGTGAAGGCGGAATACAAAAGGCCGAGCGAATGCGGAAAGTGCAATTCCTTGACGATGTCGAGTGAATTGCCGCGCCCGATCCCGACAGAAGTGGTCGGCCATTCGCCGACACCGTCGAGCGACAACACGACGGCTTCTTCGAACGGCGATGGAAAGAAGGCGCTCGCCGCGTGGCTGAGATGATGTTCGGAGAACAGCAAGCGCGACCGCCAATCGCAATCGGGAGCCATCTCCTTGAGATGCTGCTCGATCATTCTTTTCTGAAAGAGCTTGTCCTTGATCCAGACCGGCATCGCGACCCGGAAAGAGCCGAAGCCGCGCGGACTGAAGGCGAGCGCGGTTTCGAGCAGCCTTTCGAACTTGAGAAAGGGTTTTTCGTAAAAGACGACGCGATCGATGTCCCGCGGCCCGATCCCGGCTTCCGACAGACAATACTGGATGGCCTGTGCCGGAAAGCTCGCGTCGTGCTTCTTGCGTGAGAAACGCTCTTCCTGCGCGGCTGCGACAATCTTGCCATCGCAGATCAGGGCGGCCGCGCTGTCGTGATAGAACGCGGAGATTCCGAGGATCCACATTGTGCGCTAGAACAGCGTGTAGATGAACGGTGCCACGGCTGATCCCTTGGTCAAGACGATGAGTCCGCCAAATACAAGCAGCAGCATGATGATCGGAACGAGCCAGTATTTCCGGCGGGCCCGCATGAAGCGCCACAACTCGATCAGGAAATCCATGGGCCGCCTTCTGTACGAAAGTCAGAACTGGTCTTGCATCGATGACGTTTCATTTTTCGTCCGTGCAATCCAGTAGGATTTTTTGTCGCCTTCGATTTTGAGCGAGAGGAGGTCCTTGCCGAATAATCTCAGCAGCAGCCCCATCGGGACGACCGCGATAAAGAAGACAAGGCCCATGACGATCGGGTTGACGACGGCGTGCAGAAGAAGTCCGAAGCGGAACCACAGATAGTTCAGAGGCTTCAGGATCCTAGGGAAGAACACCGCTATTCCGGCCAGAACAATCGCCGCTACGGCAAGCCATCGGTGCGGCCAGCCGCCATGAAGAACCGGAAGAAGTGCCAGCATTCCAAAGAACACCGCGAATACGAATCCGAACTGGCGCTCTGAACCCGGCTTGATGTCGTCGGAAGAACCCGCGGACATCTCGTGATGAAAGAGCTTCTTCTCGGCCATGATCCTGAGATTCTATTATGAAACGCACAATTCCGGATGGGAGATCATATAATTCATGACCGCTTCGGCGGCCCAGCGGTGGCCCTGTTCCGACCAATGGCCATCGAAACGGAAGTGCGCATCTTCGGGCTTTCCTCCGGATTCGTCGATGTGTTTTCGATGATCGATCACCGGAATTCCGCGTTCTCTCGCAAGTTTCTCGACCCGATCAAAATAGTAATTGTTCTCTTTTTTCGGTTTGAGCGTGTAATCGGCCAGAAGAAGCAGCCTGAAGCCATCGTTCTTCGCCCGGAGAAGATACTGATCTAGCGCGAAACCGGACGTTTCCACCGCTTCTTCGAAAATCGGTGCCATGTCCTTTTCGAAGAACGGCCCGTCGAGACTCGGCGATTTTTCCGGATCCCAACCCTCCAAAATTTTTGCGAATTGCGGCCGCTGCCGCAATTGCTCCGCGAAATAGGACACGAGGTTGACGCCCGATGCGCCTCCGCTGAGAAATTTCGCAACGCCGGGATGAAGGATCGCAACCTTCCCGTAGAACCATCGATAGGCGAGGCTTCGCCCCTGAAGGATCGAGTGCAGGCGCGCGCGCATTTGCGCGGCCTCGACCGGGCGCTTCAATGTGAACTTAGCCCATTCGGCGTCGATCGGCTGTATTTCGTATTGGCCTGCTGCATTCTTGCGGGCGAACAAACGTGGAGAGTGTTCCGGGTCCCAGCCATTGCGCAGCGCTTCCAGAACGCTTGAGTTATTGGCAAAGTCGTTTGCAACCACGACCAGGATCAGCGCCTTCGGCCGTCCGGCCCGCGCGAACTCATCGTAAAACGGAAGCTGGTTGAGTTGTCCCGTTCCCGAAAATCCGAAACCGCTCGTAGTGATTTTCAGGGCCGGGATGCGTTCGCGCGCAAGCGACTCGAGAACGACCTGCACTTTCTTCTCGATTGGAACTTGTGCTGCCTCGACAAACGAATCTCCGATGAACGTCACCTGACAAGTGCCCGGCCGTTTTTCGGGTTGGATGGGTTCGCGATCCAGAAATCCGAGCGAATTCGCCCGGGTCGCCTGCCAGAAATCGAAATAATTCGTCCAGCGCACGTCCTCGCGGGGCGCAAATGTAAAGCCGTACTTGGCATCGAACCGCGTGGGCCAATTGATCGTTCCGAATGCCATCGTGAACCTGAAACCGATTTCGATCGCACCGAGCACGAGCGCGATACTGACGATTCCGACGATGAATCCCGGAAGGATCTCTTTTTTGAACCAGTTCATTGTCGCGATGCCAATTGCAACCCCGTCAGTCGTTACAGGCGTTTGAAAAGAAATTCGGTGTTGGCATGGCCTGTTGCGATATTGACGAGTTTGAACTCGCTTTTGCCTTCGACGCGCTCGATCACGTCCTTGTCGAACACAAATTCCATCGGCCAGCCACCGAGCCAATCCCGAATATCGGCAAAATAATCCATGCCCCGATTTAAGCGATACGTCGCAATCCGGTAAAGCACGGCGAGCCCGCGCAGCGGGTTCCGCCCCATCGCGTGTTCCCAAATATATTGCCAGACCATGCGCCCCTTTTTGGCTTCGTCGGCGGCGTTGTATTCCTGTTTGATACGCAGCCAATAGTCACGCTGCGGCTGCACGTCGGCGGAATAGAGTGCGATATAAAAAAGCCCTCCGGGTTCGACAGTCCTTTTAGCGTTATCGACCGCTTTCCACACATTGCCGGTGTGATGCAGCACGCCCCACGAATACACCAGGTTTGCCGTGCCGAGCGATTTGACAAACTCGTCGTCGAGGATGTCACCCTGGCCAACGGTCCAGTTATCGGGCGATCCGGCAATCGCCTGAAGCCGGCGCGTCGCCGCAACCGAATCCGCATCGAAATCGAAACCGCGGATCGTGCGCGCGCCGGACTTGAAAGCGGCGAAAGAATGCAAGCCGCTGCCGCATCCGATATCCAGAAAGTCGATACCGTTGAGATCCGCCCGCCCGATGAAATTCAGGATGTGCTGGCGCGCGGTCTCTACCCTTTGCGGGCTGAACTTCTGATCGACGAAATCCGACCAGTTCTTGCCAAATCCAAAACGCATGATTGCTTCCGATTGGGTGCGCGGCCGATCGATGGCACGCGAGACACGAAGGAGAAACGGTTCAGAACTGGAAGTAGATAAACGGAACGCTACCCTGACTGCTGAATACTGCGATGGACATCAGCGTGAGCCCGTAAAGGGCATATTTCATCGCTGTCGGGATCGCGAAGAGGCCGGCGCGGAGATCTTTGTCGTTATCACGGACCTGCCACACCCATGCCCAGGCCACAATGCCCAAGGCCATAATGTGCCCCGCTACCAACTGACCCGCCCCGTAGGCGTTGAACATGGCGGCTATCAGTGAGAGCGCTCCATCGACGCTGGGGGAGCGGAATGGAATCCAGGTGAACACGATCAGGTTGAATACGGCACAGCGTATCAATGTCCGGCGGGAAGGGGACAAGCTGTGGAACGATGCTTCGTGCCCGCGGATGTTGAATGCCCGTTCGAGGCAGAGCAGCGCACCTTGAAGCCCGCCCCAGATCAGGAAATTCCATGCAGCGCCATGCCACAGTCCGCCAAGCAGCATGGTAATCATCAGGTTCCGGTACACGCCAAGACCGGGCGACCGGCTGCCTCCAAGCGGGATGTAAAGATAGTCGCGCAGCCAGGTGGACAGCGTGATGTGCCATCGCCGCCAAAAATCGGTGACGCTCCATGCCGCGTAGGGCTGCCGGAAATTTTCAGGCAGATCGTAGCCGAGCAGCGTGGCGCAGCCGAGCGCCATGTCCGTATAGCCGCTGAAGTCGAAATAGATCTGGAACGCGAATGCGTAAATGCCGATCCATGCCCCGATCGTTCCGGCTTCGGAGGGATTTGAAAACGCGGCGTCCGCAAAGATGCCGAGCGTGTCGGCTAGGATCACTTTCTTGAACAGCCGTGAATAAACAGATAGAGGCCGAGCTCGAACCGGTCGGTCGTAAGGCGGCGTGGCGCATCGATCTGGGGAAGAAATGCCGAGGCGCGCACAATCGGCCCCGCCACCAGATGCGGGAAGAATGCCACCAGAAAAATCAGCTTATGCCATCGTCGTTCTGCGGGGATGACGCGCCGGTAAACGTCGATGGTGTAACTTAAAGCTTCGAAAGTGAAGAATGAGATGCCGACCGGCAGCATCACGTTGATTTCCACCCAGCTTGGCTGATAGCCGAGCTGCTGCGCGAAGGACAGGATATTGGCTTGGAAGAAGTTGAAGTATTTGAAATAGCCGAGGATGCCGAGATTGGAACAGACCGAAACGAGCACCAGCATTTTGCGGCGGCGCTGATCGTCCTCGCGTTCCAGAAGCCGGCACACGAAATAGTCGATGGTCGACACAACGAGCAGGATGACGACCTGCCATCCATTGTTGCTCGCGTAAAAGAAAAGGCTGAGGGCAAGGATGACCCATGCCTTCAGCTTCGCGCGTCCTTCGAGCGCGAACGCAATGAAGAACGCCGCCACGAAGAAAATATAATAGCCGGGGGAATTGAAGGGCATGTTCGGGGGCGGTTATCGCGGCCTTGACTGCCAGATATCAGCGATCGCTTTCGCCAGCATCGGCGAATATTTTGCAATCCCCTCGCTGTTGAGGTGGTTGTAGTCGAAGTAATCCTTGCTTTCGAGGCTGTCCAAATCGGTGGTTACATACGGATAGCCGTGTTTGCGCGCGATCGATGCGATTTCGGATTGCATCTTGTCCCGGAACCGCTGCCGGCGGGCTTTCGAAGGATAGACGTATGGCGTCTCCTCAAGCTCGTTCACGATGACATCGACGCCGTATTTCCTCAACGTTTGCAGCCCCTCATCGAAGAGGCGGACGATGACCGGATCGAAGTCGT
>CAMBBO010000109.1 GCA_945862935.1 Pseudorhodoplanes sinuspersici
AATTCGCGCAAGCCATCACGCCGGTTGCAAGATAGCGCCCGCGTTCGAACGGCGTCTCGGCCAGTGCGGCCTGCGATGCGCCCAGTACCAGAATGAGCGATAAGAGCTTCAAACGAGCTGACATCGACCTGTCGGCCCCGCTGGCCGCCCCCTGAACCATCACCGAATCCCATTCTATCCGTTGACACTTTTCGCGGGAAAATATTCCGGCCGGACACGGAAATTTCGCAATCTGAAAGCACTTCTCGGCCGATACCCGAGCCCTTACGACTAACGCATTGTCCTTTGCCAGGAGATTTTCATGACCGCAAAAACGATTGCCCTTGCCTTTGCCGCCACAGCGTTGCTGACCCTCCCCGCCTCCGCCGCCGACCCGCAGGTGGAACGCGGCAAATATCTCGTGAGCTTCGCCGGCTGTTTCGACTGCCACACGCCCGGATACTTCTTCGGCAAGCCGGACATGGCGCGATATCTCGCGGGCTCGGAGGTCGGTTTTGAAATTCCGGGCCTCGGCGTGTTCGCCGGGCCGAACCTGACTTCGGACAAGGAAACCGGCCTTGGCGACTGGACGAAGGAAGAGATCGCGACGGCGTTGCAGACCGGCGTGCGGCCTGACGGGCGCATCCTCGCGCCAATCATGCCGTGGAAATCCTTCGCCGGAATGACCAAGCAGGATGCGTCCGCGATCGCGGCCTATCTGAAAAGCCTGCCGCCGGTGAAGAACAAGGTGCCCGGCCCATTCGGCCCGACTGAAAAGCCGACGATCTTCGTTATGAAGATCGTGCCGCCGGAGACGCCAGCAAAATAGTCAGCGCCCGACCGCTGCTGCGACGATCGCAACCATTGCCGTGTATCCGCTGCGGCGCGCGTGCTGCAGCGGCGTCACTCCATCGCGGTCGGCAATATTGACGTTCGCACCTGCGGCTACGAGCGAGCGCACGATCTGCGTATGCACCGGGCCGCCGTCACCCAAGAGGATGGCTTCGAGCAAGGCGGTCCAGCCGAGCTTGTTGACGTGATCCTTGTCGATCGCGGTGCCGAGCAGAATTTTCACCGTCTCCGGGTGGCCGTGATGGGCCGCGGGAATGAGCGCGGTACCGCCATAGCGGTTGAGGCTTTTCAGGTCCGCGCCTGCGCGCAACGTCATGACGAGAATTTCGTTGCGGCCTTCCGCGCCCGCGTACAGGAACGGCGAATCCTCGATGCTGTCCTTCGCATTGACGTCCGCGCCGGCAGCGATCAAGGCGCGCGCGGCTTCGATACGATTTTTGTGGGTCGCAAGCAAAAGCGGCGTGCGGCCTTGCGCGTCGCGCGCATCGACTGCAACGCCCGCCGCCAGTGATTTTCCAATTGCAGCAACGTCGCCGTTCGTTGCCGCTTCAAGCAGCGCACGCGCCGGACCGCCCTCCGCTCGCACGGCATCAACTCCCAGAACGGCACCCGCAAAGAAAAAGGCGGCGCAAAGCGCCGCCTTCAAGGTATCCAGTCGAAGCTCCATGGCTTTATGCCGCCACGGTTTCTTCCTCGACCTTCCTTTCCTGAACCGGACCGGAATCGACGCCCTTGGCATCAACGTCACGGTCGACGAATTCGATGACGGCTACCGGCGCATTGTCGCCGTAGCGGAAGCCGGCCTTCATGATGCGGGTATAGCCGCCGTTGCGTTCCTTGTAGCGAGGCCCGAGAACCTCAAAGAGCTTCTTGACCATGCCGACGTCGCGCATCTGCGAGATCGCCTGGCGGCGCGCATGCAGATCGCCGCGCTTGCCGAGCGTGATGAGCTTCTCGACCACCGGGCGAAGCTCCTTCGCCTTGGGCAGCGTCGTCGTGATCTGCTCGTGCTTGATCAGCGCCGCGCACATATTAGCGAAAAGCGCTTTGCGGTGCTCTGCCGTGCGGCCGAGTTTGCGGTGAACCTTGCCGTGACGCATCGAAATAGTCCTTCTCGTCTTTGTGTCGCGACTGTTCGCCGGACGCTGCTCAGGTGGGCTTCCTGCGTTCGCCCAAAACAATGCCGTGGCCGGAGAACCCGGTCACGGCATCGAACTTACTCTCAGTAATGGTCCTCGAAACGCTTGGCGAGGTCTTCGATATTCTCAGGCGGCCAGCCCGGCACTTCCATGCCGAGATGCAGGCCCATCTGCGCCAGCACTTCCTTGATCTCGTTCAGCGACTTGCGGCCGAAGTTCGGAGTGCGGAGCATTTCCGCTTCGGTCTTCTGCACGAGGTCGCCGATATAGACGATGTTGTCGTTCTTCAGGCAGTTCGCCGAACGCACCGACAATTCGAGTTCGTCCACCTTCTTGAGGAAGGCCGGGTTGAACGCGAGGTCCGGGATCGTCTCGGTCGCAACTTCCTTGCGCGGCTCTTCGAAGTTCACAAACACGTTGAGCTGGTCCTGCAGGATGCGCGCGGCATAGGCGAGCGCATCTTCGGGACCAACGGCGCCGTTGGTTTCGATCGAGAGCGTCAGCTTGTCATAGTCGAGGATCTGGCCCTCGCGGGTGTTCTCGACCTTGTAGGAAACCTTGCGCACCGGCGAGAACAGGCTGTCGACCGGAATGAGACCGATCGGCGCGTCTTCGGGGCGGTTACGCTCAGACGGCACATAGCCCTTGCCGGAATTCACGGTGAATTCCATCCGGATTTCGGCGCCTTCATCAAGCGTACACAAAACGAGTTCAGGGTTCAGAACGACGATGTCACCGACGGTCTGGATGTCGCCAGCCGTAACAACGCCCGGTCCGCTCTTCTTCACCACCATGCGCTTGGGGCCATCGCCCTGCATCTTGATGGCGATGTCCTTGATGTTCAGGACGATGTCGGTCACGTCCTCGCGCACGCCGGCGATCGAGGAGAATTCATGCAGCACGCCGTCGATGTGAACGGACTGCACCGCAGCCCCTTGCAGCGACGACAGCAGCACGCGCCGCAGAGCATTGCCCAGCGTCACGCCGAAGCCGCGCTCGAGCGGCTCCGCAATGAGCGTGGCCTGCCGCCGCGGATCGTCACCGAGCGAAACCTGCAATTTGCCCGGCTTGATCAATTCTTGCCAATTCTTCTGGATCACATTGTCACCCGTCGCCTTGAGTGGCGCGGTTCCGCTCCGCGCAGCCCACTCCGCCCCGTGGGAATTTTCGGCGGAGGCGTCCGGAGAACCCGAACGCCGTAGAAAATCAGCATCTGTCATACGCGGCGTCTCTTGCGCGGACGGCATCCGTTATGCGGGATCGGTGTCACGTCACGAATTGACGTCACGGTGAAGCCCGCCGACTGCAGTGCGCGCAGAGCCGATTCACGACCCGAACCCGGACCTGCGACCTCAACTTCGAGCGTGCGCATGCCATGTTCGGAAGCCTTCTTCGCTGCGTCCTCGGCCGCAACCTGCGCGGCATACGGCGTGGACTTGCGCGAACCCTTGAAACCCATGGTGCCGGCCGACGACCACGCAATGGCATTGCCTTGCGCGTCGGTAATGGTGATCATGGTGTTGTTGAACGACGCGTTCACATGCGCGACGCCCGACGCGATGTTCTTTTTCTCGCGCCGGCGGACGCGGCCTGCTTCTTTTGCCATTCTCGTTCCCTTCGCAGGCGAGGCGTAATGCGCTCGCCGCTCAAATCTGAAATCCGCTTACTTCTTCTTGCCGGCGATCGCCTTGGCCGGGCCCTTGCGCGTGCGCGCATTGGTGTGCGTGCGCTGGCCGCGAACCGGCAGCCCGCGGCGATGACGCAGGCCGCGATAGCAGCCAAGGTCCATCAGACGCTTGATGTTCATTGAAGTTTCGCGGCGAAGGTCGCCTTCCACCACGAAGTCGCGGTCGATCATTTCGCGGATCTGCAAAACTTCGGCGTCGGTGAGCTGCGAGACGCGGCGCTCGGCAGGAATGTTGACCTGCTCGACGATTTGCGCCGCTGTCTTCTGGCCGATGCCATGAATATATTGGAGCGCGATCAAGACGCGCTTGTTGGTCGGAAGGTTCACGCCTGCGATACGGGCCACAATCTCGCTCCTGTTGCCGGCGCGCTCGTCAGCCGCCGGTCGAATGTCTCAACGCCAATTCGGTGGGGACCGCAAAGGGCTAAGACGACACCCTGCCCCAACCATTTCGGGGCCCGGTATCGCCAGAGTTTCTCCGCCTGAATACCGGGTTATTAAGGGATTCACCGCCTCTTCGTCAACCTCCGAGGCCGTTTCGCGGCCCGATTTTTGCGTAGGGGCGTGCGCCTTTTGGCTGACGTCCGCTTCGCGGCAGATTTCGTCTTTTTGGACCCTTCTTGGATCCTTTGCGCGCCTTCTTCGCTGCGCCCTTTTTGGCCGATTTGGCCTTCCGGGCGGGCGCTTTGGTGCGCTTCTTGGCCGGTTTTGAGGCCTTTGCGGCATTCGGCGCCTTGGACTTGGCTTGAGGCTTGGACGCCGGGGCCAGAAGGCGCCCGATGGCAGCAGTCACCTGGTCGATCGAGGCCATGCCGTCGGTCGTCTTCAGGGAACCCTTGGACTTGTAATAGGCCGATAGCGGCGCGGTCTGGGCGTGATACGCGGCAAGCCGCTTCTTCATCGATTCGGGATTGTCGTCGGCCCGGAGCGCCTCGCCACGCGCGGTCATCTGGGCGATGCGGCTTTCGATCCGCTTCATCAGGATGCCGTCGTCGACTTTCAGTTCGATCACGCCGTCGAGCTTCAGCCCCTTTTCTTTCAGAAGCCGGTCGAGCGCCTCAGCCAGCGGAACCGTGCGCGGGAAACCGTCGAGGATGAAACCATTCTTTGCGTCGGGCAGTTCGATGCGGTCGGAAATGATCTGCACCACGACCTCGTCGGGAACGAGCTCGCCGCGCGCCATGATGTCCTTGGCCTTCAGACCGACCGGCGTACCGGCAGCGACCGCCGCCCGCAGCATGTCTCCGGTCGAAAGCTGAACGATGCCGTGTTTTGCAACGAGCCGCTGTGCCTGCGTGCCTTTGCCGGCCCCCGGCGGGCCGAGCAGAACAAGCCTCATCTGCCACGCCCCCGCAATTTCGAGCGTTTGATCAGACCTTCATATTGGTGCGCGAGCAGATAACCCTGCACCTGGGCGACCGTATCCATCGTGACGCTGACGACGATCAGCAGCGATGTGCCGCCGAAATAAAACGGCACGGCAGCATACGAGATCAGGATTTCCGGCAGCAGGCAGACGATTGCGAGATAGCCAGCGCCGACCACGGTGATGCGCGACAGAACGTAATCGATGTATTCGGCCGTCCGCTCGCCCGGACGGATGCCCGGAATGAATCCGCCATGCTTTTTCAGATTGTCGGCGGTCTCGGTCGGATTGAACACGATCGCGGTATAGAAGAACGCGAAGAACACGATCAGCCCGATATAGAGAAAGAGAAACAGCGGCCGGCCATGCGCGAGGTTCGTGGTGAACCACGTCATGATCTCGCCGCCCTGGCCCGCGTTGAAATTCGCGATCGTCGTCGGCAGCAACAGCAGCGACGAAGCGAAGATCGGAGGGATGACGCCTGCGGTGTTGAGCTTGAGCGGCAGATGCGAGGACTGCCCCTCGAACATCCGGTTGCCGACCTGACGTTTGGGATACTGGATCAGCAGGCGGCGCTGCGCGCGCTCCATGAACACGATGAAGGCAATGACCGCGACCGACATCACCATCACGATGAGAATGAGGCCGGTCGACAGCGCGCCCTGCCGTCCAAGTTCGAACGTGCCGACCAGCGCCGACGGCAATTCCGCGACGATGCCGGACAAGATGATGAGCGAAATACCATTGCCGATGCCGCGCGAGGTAATCTGCTCGCCAAGCCACATCAGGAACATCGTGCCGCCGGTGAGCGTGATCACGGTCGAGATGCGGAAGAACATGCCGGGCGCCGACACGACGCTGCCCGCGCCTTCAAGGCCGACCGAAATGCCGTAGGCCTGGAACGCTGCGAGGATCACCGTCAGATAGCGCGTGTATTGGTTGATGGTCTTGCGGCCCGCCTCGCCTTCCTTTTTCAACGCTTCGAGCGTCGGCGAAACAGTCGTCATCAGCTGAATGATGATCGAGGCCGAAATGTACGGCATGATGTTCAGCGCAAAGATCGCCATGCGGTGAATGCCACCGCCCGCGAACATGTTGAACATGCCGAGGATGCCGCCGGCCTGCGTACGGAAAATCTGTTCCCACGCGGAAGGATCGATGCCGGGCAGCGGGATGTAAGTGCCGAAGCGATAGACCAGCAGCGCGCCGAGCGTGAACCAGATTCGATTCTTCAACTCGGTGGCTTTGCCAAGCGCCGAGAAATTCAGATTGGCCGCTAATTGTTCTGCTGCTGAAGCCATTGTCCGCTCCGGTCCCCGCCCCTTACGCACCCCGCGACGGCGGGGCCATTCAAGCGCAAATAAGCGCGCTGGAGCCCCGTTGTAACCCGCCCGGACAATGAGTCCGGGCAGTAAATCCGTTCAATCGCGAAGGATTTACTTGTCCTTCGCAGGCTTTTCTTTCTTCGGCGCATCGGCCTTTGGCGCTTCAGCCTTGGGCTTGTCGGCCTTCTTGTCGCCCTTGGCGGGCGCCGGCGCGCTTTCGATGATCTTCGGCTTGTCGATGCCGGCAGCGAAGCGCGCGTTCTTGCCCTTCGGCTCGGCCGGCTTTTCCTTCGCCGGAGCCAGCATCGTCACCTTGCCGCCAGCCTTCTCGACCGCGGCAACGGCAGACTTCGAAGCGCCATAAACGGTGAAATCGACCTTCGCCTTCAGTTCGCCCGAACCAAGGAGGCGCACGCCATCCTTCTCGCGGCGCAGGAGACCTGCCTTCACGAGCGCAGCGCCATCGACCGCAGACTTCGCGTCGAGCAGGCCAGCGTCGATCGCCTTCTGAACGTCGCCGATATTCACTTCGTTCAGCTTCAGCTGGAACTTGGTATTGCGGAAGCCGCGCTTCGGCAGGCGGCGATGGATCGGCATCTGGCCGCCTTCGAAACCCTTGATGCGCACGCCCGAGCGCGCGGTCTGGCCCTTGCCGCCGCGTCCGCCGGTCTTGCCCATGCCTGAGCCAATGCCGCGGCCGACACGCAGCCGGTTCTTGCGGGCGCCGGGATTGTCGGCGATCTGATTGAGCTTCATGACGTCGTCCTCAAAATCGTTCGCAGCCGTGATGTCACACCACGGCGTCTCAATTTACTTCTTGCTGTCCACCACGCGAACGAGGTGCTGCACCTTGCGGATCATCCCGTGCGTCGCGGGCGTATCCGGCAATTCGGACACGCGGCCGATCTTGTTCAGGCGAAGGCCAACCAGCGTCGCGCGCTGATCGTTCTCGCGGCGGATCGGGCTGCCGGTCTGTTCGAGCTTGATCGTTTTAGCCATGTGACTGCCTCTTACTCAGCTGTCGCGTCGGCATCGGCGCCTTCACGGCGGCGTGCCTGCAGAGCCGAAACCTTGACGTTGCGGCGTGCTGCAACCGAACGCGGGGAATCCACGCGCTTCAGTGCATCGAACGTCGCGCGCACCATGTTGTAGGGATTGGACGAACCGGTCGATTTCGCGACCACGTCCTGCATGCCGAGCGAGTCGAACACGGCGCGCATCGGACCGCCGGCGATGATGCCGGTTCCGGGAGGCGCCGCGCGCAGGAACACCTTGCCCGCGCCGTGACGGCCGAACACGTCGTGATGCAGCGTGCGGCCTTCGCGCAGCGGAACGCGAATGAGATTGCGTTTCGCGGCTTCGGTCGCCTTGCGGATCGCTTCCGGCACTTCGCGCGCCTTGCCGTGACCGTGGCCAACGCGGCCCTTCTGGTCACCAACGACGACGAGTGCCGCAAAGCCGAAGCGTTTGCCGCCCTTCACCACTTTCGCGACGCGATTAATGTGAACGAGCTTGTCGATAAACTCGCTCTGCTCGCGGTCGCCGCGATCGCCTCGGTCGCGCTTGGGTTCACGTGCCATGCCGGTATCCTTTGGGCCTTAGGCCCTTCCGTTAGAAGCTCAAGCCGCCTTCACGCGCGGCTTCCGCCAGCGCCTTGATGCGACCGTGATAGAGGCGGCGTCCGCGGTCGAACACCACTTCCTTGATTCCCTTTTGCAGCGCGCGCTCGGCAACGAGCTTGCCGACCGCTTTCGCGGCAGCAATGTCGGCGCCGGTCTTGCCACCGTCGCGCAGGGTCTTTTCCATCGACGAGGCGGAAGCGACCGTGAGGCCCTTCTCGTCGTCGATGACCTGCGCGTAGATGTGCTTCGACGAGCGATGCACCGAGAGACGCGCGCGTCCGTAAGCCGCCGCCTTGATGGCGCGGCGGTTGCGGGCAGTGCGTCGTTCTGCAGATGTTTTGTGTGCCATCGGGATTACTTCTTCTTGCCTTCCTTGCGGAAGATGCGTTCGTCGGAATACTTCACGCCCTTGCCCTTGTAAGGCTCCGGCGGACGATATTCGCGGATCTCGGCCGCCACCTGCCCGACCATCTTGGAGTCGAGGCCGGTGATGACGATCTCGGTCGGCTTCGGCGTCGCAACGGTGATGCCTTCCGGGATCGGATAATTCACTTCGTGGCTGTAGCCGAGCTGCAGCTGAAGCTGCTTGCCCGCCACCGCCGCACGATAGCCGACGCCGTTGATCTCAAGCTTCTTCTCGAAGCCCTTGGTCACGCCGGTCATCATGTTGTCGATCAGCGCGCGCGACGTTCCCCACATCGCGCGGGCGCGCTTCGTTTCGTTCTTCGGGTCGACCTTGATCTCGCCCTTGTCGAGCGCGACCGTGACGCTGTCGTCGATCACGAGCTGCAGCATGCCCTTCGGTCCTTTGACCTTGAGCGTGCCGCCGTCGAGATTGGCGGTGACGCCGGACGGGACCGTGACTGGTTTTTTTCCGATGCGTGACATGATCAGAACACCGTGCAGAGGACTTCGCCGCCGACATTGGCGTCGCGGGCAGCGTGATCGGCCATGACGCCCTTCGGCGTCGAGACGATCGCAATGCCCAGTCCGTTATTGATGCGCGGCAGCGCCTTCACCGAAACATAGACGCGGCGGCCGGGCTTCGACACGCGGTCGATCTCGCGGATCACCGGCGCGCCGTCGAAATATTTCAGCTCGATCTCGATTTCGCTGCGCCCGTCCTTGTGGTCGACGGTCGAGTAACCGCGGATATAACCCTCGGTCTTCAGCACTTCGAGAACGCTGACGCGCAGCTTGGAGCCGGGCGTCGAGATTTTCGGCTTGTTACGCATCGCAGCGTTACGCAGGCGCGTGATCAGGTCGCCGATGG
>CAMBBO010000110.1 GCA_945862935.1 Pseudorhodoplanes sinuspersici
AATTGTAGGTGCTGTAATCGGAATAGGCGCACCACGGATAATAGACCTCGGCCTTGACCGGCGATCCCGACAGCAGCGCGGCGCTCGCGACAGCCGCGGCTGCCAACACTTGAATACGCATGCGACAATCTCCTTGTGTTCGCTCCCGCCGTTTGAACGGCGGTCCCGCCCATTCGTTCCAGACTATCAGGAATCTAGCGGCGCTGCGCGCGCCCTGATTTCAAATGTTTGCGAGCCACGGGCGGGCGCTTGGGCGCAGCTTGGCGCGCTCCTGTGGCCTGCCGCCAAAAGCGCTGCGGCCATCTCGCAAAATTTTCAAGTTTTCGTTCGACCGCGCGATCAGTCGTGCGCGTGGATGGCCAGCGATAGATCAGCCCGTGACACAGCCAGATCACGAGAAATGTGAAAAATCCGGCGAAGAACGCATCCGTCAGAAAGTGCCCCCCGGCAATCATCCGCAGGAACCCCATCGCGGTTCCAAGCGCGAGCGCGCCCGCATAGCCGAGCGCACGCCATTGCGGCGGCGCAATCGCGGCCGCAGCCATCGTCCAATACGCACCCGACACATCGCCCGACACGAACGAGCAATTCTTGTCGCAATCGCCGCGCGGGTCCCACCACGGCACGAAGTATTCGGCGCCGCCGAATTGCGTCACATCCACCGGACGCGAACGGCTCCAGTAATCCTTGAGAACAAGATTGGTGAGAAGACCGGGCCCGAGTGCGAGCGTCATGACGAGAAAGATGGCCGCCCGTCCAGGAATGAGCATCGGCGTTGCGGGCCGGATCATTTTCCACACCAGCGCAGCGATCGCAGGGGCAACAATAATCGCGCTGATCCACAGTCCGATTTCGCGCAGCCACCACACGGCAGGATGGAGCCGCAGACTGAATGTGAAATCGGGACGATTCCCCCAGTCAACAAATGTGCGCGCGATTTTCAGATCGAGTTCGGGATAGAAACCGAAAATCCCTCCGACAACAGCGGCGAGCGCAAGCGCGATATACAATCCGGTGCGGTTCATGCGGCGCCGGGTCTAGCGGAGCCGCGTCGAGATGGGAAGCGGCGGGCTTTGGCAGCGACAAGCCGCCGCGCTAACATCGGATATGGCCTCGCTCGATTTCTGGTTCGACTTCGCCTCGACCTATTCCTATCCGGCCGCGATGCGGGTCGCCCCGCTCGCGTGCGACGCAGGCGTCACGGTGCGCTTTCGCCC
Source organism: Pseudorhodoplanes sinuspersici (assembly GCA_945862935.1). Classification (GTDB taxonomy): domain Bacteria; phylum Pseudomonadota; class Alphaproteobacteria; order Rhizobiales; family Xanthobacteraceae; genus Pseudorhodoplanes; species Pseudorhodoplanes sinuspersici_A. The sequence continues at coordinate 1,218 of CAMBBO010000110.1, forward strand.
GTTCCTGCTCGGCCCGATCTTCAAGGCGCAGGGCTGGGACAATTCCCCGTTCAATGTGTATGAGGCCAAGGGACGCTATATGTGGCGCGATCTCGAACGGCTTTGCGAGAGCCAGGGCCTGCCGTTCCGCAAGCCCGATCCGTTTCCGCAACACAGCCTGCTCGCAGCGCGAACGGCGCTCGTGGCGCAGGACGAAGGCTGCGGCGACGACTTTTGCCGCGCGGTGTTTCAAGCGGAGTTCGGTGAGGGAAAGCAGATCAACGATCCGTCCGTAATCGAATCGATCCTGCGCCGACTGAACCGCGACCCGCAGGCCTTGCTCGCCCGCGCGCAATCCAACGAGATAAAAAACCGGCTGCGCGCGGACACCGAAGCAGCAATTCGGCGTGGCATTTTCGGCGCTCCCACTTTTATCGCACCGGACGGCGAATTGTTCTGGGGCAACGACAGGCTGGAGCAGGCTTTGGCCTGGGCCGCGCGGAAAAGTTAACGCGCCTAAAAAAATTTAGCGGCGAAGGAACCGCGATTCCACTTTCGCGTTGTTCCGTTACGCGATGCGACACCAGGTGACTCAGGATAGAAGGCGATTGACTGATCGCCCGAAAACCCCGGCTCCGGCCGGGGTTTTTGCGTTTGTGGCAACATCCGATGCTGATAGCGTAACGCGATGCCGTTCTTGCCCTCAGTTGAAGTCCTTGCCGCCTTCACCTTGGCGTCGCTCATCCTGATCGTAACGCCCGGCCCGGACATGACGTTGTTCGTCAGCCAGACGCTGACCGGCGGACGGGCGCGCGGCTTCGCGGCCATGGCCGGCGCTTATGTCGGCGTACTCATCCATACGGCGCTGGCGGCGTTCGGGTTGTCGGCCCTTCTGATGGCGTCGGCGACCGCATTCACGGCTGTCAAATTCATCGGTGCAGGTTATCTCGTGTGGCTTGCCATCGACGCGGTCCGCAACGGCTCCGCGCTGACGCCGCGCCGGGTGGCGCGTGACTGCTCGGTGTTTCAGGTTTTCCTGATGGGAATCGCAATCGACCTGCTCAATCCAAAGGTCGTGATGTTTTTTCTAACCTTCCTGCCGCAATTCGTCTCCGCGAGCGATCCGCAGGCAGGATCAAAAATGGTATTCCTCGGCCTGCTCTACAACATGCTCGGCTTGCCTATCGGCGTAGTCATTGTGTTGACAGCCGAGCGCTTCACCGCCGCCATTAAAAATTCGCCGCGCGTCATGCGCGCGATCGACTACACCTTTGCAGGATTAATGAGTGCATTCGCGGTCAGGCTGCTGCTGACGCGAGGCAATTAGGGATCGAGCCGCATCGGCAATCCCGCCGCTGCCATATGATCCTTCGCCTGCCGCACCGAAAATTCCCCGAAGTGGAATATTGACGCTGCGAGAACCGCAGTCGCGTGGCCGTCGCGGATACCCGCAACCAGATGATCGAGATTGCCGACACCGCCCGATGCGATCACCGGCACCGGCACCGCGTCCGCCACAGCGCGGGTCAGCGCAATGTCGAAGCCCTGCTTGGTGCCGTCGCGATCCATCGAGGTAAGCAATATCTCTCCCGCGCCCAGCGACACGACCTCGCGCGCATAGTCGATGGCATCGAGTCCGGTCGGATTGCGGCCGCCATGGGTGAAAATCTCCCAGCGATCTTTCTCGCCCGGCTTTGAAACTTTCTTCGCGTCGATTGCGACCACGATGCACTGGTCGCCAAATTTCTCTGCCGCCTCACGCACGAAGTCGCGCCGTGTCACCGCCGCCGTATTGATCGACACTTTGTCGGCACCCGATTGCAGCAGTTTGCGAATATCGTCGACCGTCCGCACGCCGCCGCCCACGGTGAGCGGCATGAAGCAGGCTTCTGCCGTGCGCCGCACGACATCGAGAATGATCCCGCGATTTTCATGGCTTGCGGTGATGTCGAGGAAGCACAATTCGTCCGCGCCCGCCGCATCGTAGGCGATTGCCGATTCCACAGGATCGCCGGCGTCGCGCAGGCTGAGAAACTGCACGCCCTTGACGACGCGGCCATCCTTCACATCGAGACAGGGAATAACGCGGACCTTGAACATGACGCTCTCGTGAACCTTCAACCGGGCACCGGAGTGTTAGGATAGGCTCGCGCGAATATCCATAGCAGGGGCCGTGGCCATGCTGACTTTCATCGTCTGCTGCTGCTTCGCCGCCCTTCTGGGATTTGCCGCGCATCGCGCCAGCATCTGCACATTGCGGGCGGTGTCCGAAGCGATGAGTTCGCGCACCGGGTTCATGCTCCTGAGCATCCTGAAAACGGTGCTGTGGGTCGGCGCGCTCACGCTGCCGTTCATCTGGATTGCGCCGGCGACCGCCGCCGGAATCAGCGGCTGGACCCTGACCGCTACAGCCCTGCTCGGCGGCTTCATCTTCGGCATCGGTGCTGCCCTGAACGGCGCATGCGCCTATTCCACGATGGCCCGCCTGATGGATGGCGAAGTCCGAATGGCGGTGTCGCTTGGCGGATTCGCTATTGGGATTTTTGTGTTCCTGCTGCTCGCGGATGGCTACTGGCTCCAGCGGCCAATACCCACACCCGCTCTGCTCGGCGCACTCGCGCCGTGGAGTTACGTGCTCATGGCCGCCTTGCTGGCTTGGGCGATCTTTGAGATCGCGCGGCTCTGGCGCAATCGCCCGCAGAACAAAAAGCTGATGACCATCGTTTGCGCGAAGCAATACCGGCTGTCGAGCGCGGCGTTTCTCATCGGCGCGTCTGGAACCATGATCTTCCTGCTGATCGGATCGCCCGGATACACCATCACGATGCAAAACCTCGTCGAGGGTGCAATCGGAATGCATGCCGCGCCATCGGCGACCCGGTGGATTCTCCTGCTCGCCGTGCTCGCGGGGATGCTGATCTCGACGCTCGAACGCGGCAGCTTCCGGTTCGACTGGCGGCCGCGCCTTTCATGGCTGCGCAATGTCGCCGGCGGCGCTCTGATGGGGCTTGGCACCGCGATGCTGCCCGGCGGCAACGACGCGCTGATCCTCTACGGAATCCCGAGCCTGTCACCGCATGCGCTGCCGGCCTATCTGACGCTTCTCCTTGGCGCCGCTGCCGGACTTTACGCGATGAAGCATTTTTCCGGCATGGAGACGCGGGTGGTCTGCCGCAACGATGTTTATCTTGCCGAAGCGCAGCCGAAAAACTCGATACTCAATTCGCACGCGCCGCGCGGATAAGCGTCATCGCCTCTTTCGCGTCGAGGCGCCCGTCGTAAAGCGCACGGCCTGCAATCGCGCCTTCCAGTTTTTGTGCGCGCGGTTCGAGCATCGCGCGGATGTCGTCGAGCGAAGCAAGACCTCCCGATGCAATCACCGGAATGGAAACGGCATCGCCGAGCGCGATTGTCGCGTCGAGATTAAGCCCCTTCAGCATGCCGTCGCGCGCAATGTCCGTATAGATAATCGCGGCAACGCCCACGTCCTCAAAACGCCTTGCGATCTCAAGCGCGGACAATTCCGATTGCTCGGACCAGCCCTGCACAGCGACCTTGCCGTCGCGCGCATCGAGGCCGACCGCAACGCGCGCCCGATCGAGCTGCGCCGCTTCGCGCACGAAAGCAGGATCGCGCACGGCCGCGGTTCCGATGATGACGCGGCTCACGCCCTTGTCGAGCCAGCCCTCCACCGTCGCCATGTCGCGGATACCACCGCCAAGCTGCAACGGAATGTTGGTCGCCTCGAGAATGCGGTCGACCGCGCTCGCGTTTACCGGCTTGCCCGCGAACGCGCCGTCGAGATCGACGATGTGCAGGTATTCAAAGCCTGCCTGCTCGAAGGCATAGGCCTGCTCGGCGGGTTCGCGATGGAACACGGTCGCGCGCGCCATATCGCCTTGTTCGAGGCGTACGCATTGACCGTCTTTGAGATCAATCGCGGGAAAAAGGATCACGGCTTCCACTTCAGGAAATTGCCGATCAGCGCAAGCCCAAGGCGCTGACTCTTCTCGGGATGAAACTGCGTGCCCACGACATTGTCGCGGCCGACAATCGCCGTGACCGGGCCGCCGTAATCCGCCTGCGCCACGAGATCGCCCGGCTGCGACGGCTTCAGCTCGAAAGAGTGGACGAAATAGGCGTGCAGGCCCTTCGGCCCGACCGCGATGCCCTCAAGCAACGGATGCACCTTCTTCGTATCGAGCGTGTTCCAGCCCATGTGCGGAATTTTCAATTCCGGATCGGCTGGCGCGATGCGGCCGACTTCGCCGGAAATCCATCCCAGACCGGGCGTGACTTCATATTCGAGTCCGCGCTCAGCCAAAAGCTGCATCCCGACACAGATGCCGAGAAACGGGCGACCTTTCTTGCGCACGGATTCGTTCAGCGCGTCGATCATGCCGTCAACCGCCGCAAGCCCGCGCTTGCAATCGGCGAAAGCGCCAACCCCCGGCAGGACGATGCGATCGGCGCGCATCACCGCATCGGGATCGTTGCTGACGAGAATGTCGTCACCCGATCCGCTCTCACGCGCGGCGCGTTCAAATGCCTTCGCCGCAGAGTGCAGATTGCCCGAGCCGTAATCGACGATCACCGTCGTCATCGCGGATTGCCCGGCTCGGGAAACAGGCCGACCACGTCGGGTACCGTGCTGCGCGGCATCATGACCGTATGCTGTGGTGTTTGCGCTGGTGCCATAGGCTTTGCCGGCGCGCCTTCGATCCAAACCGAGAAAAAGCGGCGTTCGGCGGATTCGAGATCATCGCCGACCACCGCAGCGATTTCCTTGAACCCGCGACGGCGCAAGGTCCAGCGGCGCAAGGTCGAGGCTTCGAAGCCGACCAGAAGCGCGATCAGGAAAACGATAGCGAAATGCGCGCCACCGCCAATTTTAAGAAAATAAAGCGCTGTGCCGATTGCTGCGATGAAGATTGCGTAGAGCAGGGTCACCAGCCACAAACCGCGCCATATCATCCAGACCGGGCCGAACAGAAACGCCCAGAAATAAAAACCGTCGCGCACGAATGCAAAGCGTGAAGTGTCCGCAGGCACTCCGGTCTTCGCAGCAGGTTCGTGGACGGTGTAGGCGGGCATTTAGAATTCCGTACTCGGTCTTAGCGGAAACTCGGCCTAGGCCAGGCGATCAGTTGCCCAGTGTTCCCTTGGTCGAAGGAATCTCGTTCGCGGCACGCGGATCGATGGCGAATGCGACGCGAAGTGCGCGCGCCAATGCCTTGAAGCATGACTCGGCAATATGGTGATCGTTCGAGCCATATAAAGTCTCGACGTGCAGCGTGATCCCGGAATTCATCGCGAACGCCTGAAACCACTCGTTCACGAGCTCGGTATCGAACGTGCCGACCTTGTCGCGCATGAATTGCGCCTTGAACACGAGGAACGGCCGGCCCGACACGTCCAGCGCCACGCGCGTCAGCGCTTCGTCCATCGGAACGTGAACGTCGGCGTAGCGCGTGATACCCTTCATGTCTCCGAGCGCCTGCTTCACCGCCTGACCGAGCGCGATGCCGACGTCCTCGGTCGTGTGGTGGTGGTCGATATGCAGATCGCCCTTCGCCTTCACCTCGATGTCGATGCGCGAATGACGCGCAAGCAAATCGAGCATGTGGTCGAGAAAGCCGATGCCGGTCGACACCTGCGATACGCCCTTGCCATCGAGATCGACGGACACCGCAATATCGGTTTCCTTGGTGGTGCGCTTCACGCTGCCTGTGCGCATGATGGTAAAACTTTCCGGCGATTGAATTTGCGCGCCTTGTATCAGGGGTTCGGACACTTCGCCACAGCCGATCCGGGCGGTTTGCAAAGGCCCTTCGCAATCCCTAAATCCCTTGCCGCACGAGGTTAATGCGTATGCAGACGAATGAAGCGCCATCCTGGCACGGCACCACGATTCTGACCGTCCGCAAGGGCGGAATCGTCGCCATCGGCGGCGACGGGCAGGTTTCCATCGGCCAGACCATCGTGAAGGCGAATGCCAAGAAAGTGCGCAAGCTCGGCAAAGGACATGGAGGATCGGGCGAGGTGATCGGCGGCTTTGCCGGCGCGACTGCCGATGCCTTCACGCTGTTCGAGCGCCTCGAAAGCAAGCTCGAGCAATATCCTGGCCAACTCCTGCGCGCTGCCGTCGAGCTTGCGAAGGACTGGCGCACCGACCGCTATCTGCGCCGTCTTGAAGCCATGATGATCGTCGCGGACAAGGATGTGTCGCTGGTGCTCACCGGCACGGGCGACGTACTCGAACCGGAAGCAGGCGTCGCCGGCATTGGTTCGGGCGGCAATTATGCGCTCGCCGCGGCGCGCGCATTGCTCGACGGGCCGCTGGGGTCTGAGGAGATCGTCCGCAAGTCGCTCGATATTGCCGCCGACATTTGCGTTTACACCAATCGCAACGTGACCCTCGAGACACTCAAAGCGTGACCGATTTTTCTCCCCGCGAGATCGTTTCCGAACTCGACCGTTTCATCATCGGACAGCATGACGCCAAGCGCGCGGTCGCAATCGCATTGCGCAACCGCTGGCGGCGGCTGCAACTCGACGACAAGCTGCGCGAGGAAGTGCTACCGAAGAATATCCTGATGATCGGACCGACTGGCGTCGGCAAGACGGAAATTTCGCGACGCCTCGCCAAACTCGCGGGCGCTCCGTTCATCAAGGTTGAGGCAACGAAGTTTACGGAGGTCGGCTATGTCGGCCGCGACGTCGAGCAGATTGTACGCGATCTTGTCGAGGTCGGCATCGCACTGACGCGCGACAGAAAGCGCAAGGATGTCGCGGCGCGCGCACAGCTTGCTGCGGAGGATCGCGTTGTCGATGCGCTGGTTGGCGCAACATCGAGCGCCGCCACAAAAGAATCGTTTCGGCGCAAACTTCGCGCGGGCGAACTGAACGACAAGGAAATCGAGATCGAGATGCAGTCGGGCGGCGGCGGCATGCCGATGTTCGAAATTCCCGGCATGCCCGGCGCGCAGGTCGGTGCCATTTCGATTGGCGACATCTTCGGCAAGATGGGCGGCGGCAAACCAAAGACGCGGCGCCTGTTGGTGAAAGATTCGCACGAGATCCTCATGAACGAGGAATCCGATAAGCTGCTCGATCAGGAGCAGCTCATTCAGGAATCAATCCGCGCGGTCGAGAATAATGGAATTGTCTTCCTCGACGAGCTCGACAAGATTTGCGCGCGCGACGGCCGCGCATCCGGCGATGTATCCCGTGAAGGCGTACAACGCGATCTTCTGCCGCTGATCGAGGGCACCACCGTCTCGACCAAGCACGGCCCGGTGAAAACCGACCACATCCTGTTCATTGCGTCGGGCGCGTTCCACATCGCAAAACCTTCCGACTTGTTGCCGGAATTGCAGGGACGTTTACCCATTCGCGTTGAACTACGCGCGCTGACACGCGACGATTTCCGCCGCATCCTCACCGACACCGAAGCCTCGCTCATCAAGCAATATGTCGCGCTGATGCAGACCGAAGGCGTCACGCTCGATTTCACCGATGACTCAATCGATGCCATCGCCGACATCGCGGTGTCGGTGAATTCAAGTGTGGAGAATATCGGCGCGCGCCGTTTGCAGACGGTGATGGAACGCGTGCTCGATGAGATTTCCTTCGCGGCGTCGGACAGGTCCGGCGAGACCGTGAAGGTCGATGGCGATTATGTGCAAAAGCACATCGGGGATCTGGCGAAGAACACCGATCTGAGCCGGTTTATTCTTTAGCCAGATCGCCCAGCAAGCTCGCCGCGACGGAAAGCTTCGAGAGTGTCAGCCCGCTATCCGCGATCTCGTGGATGGCCTTGCGGATACGCTCAACTTCTTCGCCACGCTGCGCCGCCCACGCCTTCACCGCGTCTTCGCCGGTCTTTCCGCCAGTCAGCATTTCCGCTGTGAGCCGCCGCAAAGCAGCGCCAAGTGAATCGCGCGCACGGTCGAGCGCGAGCCGGTCGAAATAATCCGTCACCTCGATATCGCGCGCTGCATCCGCGATGGGATCAATGCGGAACAGGTCAC
>CAMBBO010000111.1 GCA_945862935.1 Pseudorhodoplanes sinuspersici
TCGCAATGGATTCATCGGAATCGGCAAAGTCGCTGATGAAGCAGCGGTCGATCTTGATCTTGTCGAAGGGGAAGCTGCGAAGATATTTCAGCGACGAGTAGCCCGTGCCGAAATCGTCGAGCGAAATCTTCACGCCCAGTTCGCGCAGCCGATGCAACGCATTCAGCGTGACTTCGGTATTTTGAATCAGCACCGTTTCGGTGATTTCCAGTTCGAGTCGCTTGGGTGAAAGTCCGCTTGCACCGAGCGCCCCGATAACAGCCGGAACGAGGCTGCGATTCATGACCTGAATAGCGGAAAGATTGACCGCGACATTGATGTCGCTCGGCCAATGGGCGGCATCCGCGCAAGCCTGCCGCAGCACCCATTCGCCGATTGGCACGATGATGCCGATATCCTCGGCGACCGGAATGAATTGCGCCGGCGGGATCATGCCGCGCGTCGGGTGATGCCAGCGCAGTAGGGCTTCGCAACAAGTAATCGCGCCGGTCCCCACATCGGTGATCGGCTGGTAGAACAATTCAAATTCACCGGCCGCCAGCGCATGGCGCAGCGAGAGTTCCAGTTCGCGCCGCGACTTCATGCGCGCGTCCATCGCCGGTTCGAAGAAGCGATACGTGCCGCGCCCGTCGTCCTTGGCGCGGTAGAGCGCAAGGTCGGCGTTTTTTAGCAGTTCATCAGGCTCGCTGCCGTCATCCGGACCGATGGCGATGCCGATGCTGGCGCCGACGATCATCGTCTGGTCGCCGACGACGAACGGCGCGGCAAGCGCTTCGCAAATGCGTTGTGCCAGAATGGCTGCATCCAAGGGCGCGCCGATTTCGTTGAGCACGATGGCGAATTCATCGCCGCCGAAGCGGGCAACGGTGTCGTTGTCGCGCAGGCATCTACGCAAACGCTGCGCCGCAAGTGCCAGAAGTTCGTCGCCGATAGGATGGCCAAGCGTATCGTTGACCGATTTGAAGTGATCGAGATCTAGGCAGAGCACCGCAAACCGGTGCGTGCCGCCGGAATGCCGCAAAGCTTGCGCCAGCCGCTCGCGGAACAGGACGCGGTTCGGCAGATCGGTGAGCGCATCGTGGTGCGCCATATGCGCAATCTGCTTTTCCACCTGCCGCCGTTCGGTGATGTCTTGATGCGTGGTCACCCACCCGCCGCCGGCCATCGGCTCGCTGGAAATTGCGACGGTTCGCCCATCCGGCAGGTCGGTCACGCGGTTCAGCGTGGTGCCGCCCTGAATGGAATGATCGAGCAGGCGGACCTGCTCGTCGATATCACCGTCGAAGGTGCCGTTGCTGCGGCGCAGATCGTACATGTCGCGGGGCGTCATGCCGGGCTTGATGGCATCCGCCGGCAAGCGATAAATATCGAGATAGCGCTGATTGCAGATCATCAGCCGCCCGTCTGCTCCGAACATCAGCAGGCCTTGCGACATGTTGTTCATCGCGGTGTCGAACAGGAAATTCTGGGCTTTCAGTTCGCGCTCGCGTTCGCGCAAAGCGCTGGTGCGTTCGTCGACGAGATTTTCCAGGCGGCGATTGAGGTTGTCGAGTTCCTCGATCATCAGCGAGATCGAACGATCGGTCCGGCGGCGGTCGGTGTCGGATTGCCCATAGGCGGCATCGACAAGCTCTCCGAGCTTGCCGGTATCGAGCACGCCATCTGGCCCGGTGGCCTTGGCGAGTTGCCGGGAAAAAAGTTTATGCACGGACTTAAGCGGCCACTTCCGCAAGTGTGGTGACGGTCATCGTCTGGTTGTGAAGCTGGCAAACACCGGACGCGCTGTGCGGTGAAATCTCGCCGTACGAATAGAAGCCGAGGCGCACGACATCGGGGCCTAGTTCGTTGCCGGCGGCTTCGATCTCGTCGACGATGTGCTGACCCATCAGCAGACGGCGGCCGATGCAGCTGACAAGGATCGCGAGCTGGCCGTTCTCGCTGTCGGCAGGGACCGCGGCCTGACGTGCAGCGTCTCCGGCTCCGGTTGCGAGGCGGTCGAAATTGCCGCGCATGAGCTGGCCGACCCATCCGAGCGGCATGTCGCCGGCGAACGTCATCGAACGTGCGTCGCGATCGACCGCAAGCACGGTGCGCACGACGTCGGAGCTTTCGTTGTCCGGGTCCTGAATGCGGAGCGGAAACAGAAGGGCTGCACCGGGGAGCCGTTTTGCATCCTCCTCGCCGAGGTAGCGCTCGTAGAGGTCGAGGGCTGGTTTGCCATCGAGTTCGTAGAGCACGTTCGCAACCGATTTGGTGATACGGCGGCGCGGTCCGAACTGGTCCCATCCGCCTGCGCTGCCATGCCCGATACGGATGGCCTTGCCATAAAATCCGACGGCCGCAACGAGATGGCCGCGCGGTGGGCAATCGCCGCCGACCAGCGTTTCGTGAAATTGCGCGCCGTCACCGGCAAGACCGCCGGTGACCGGAATGTTGCGCCCGATTGCGTCGATGATGCCGGCGACAAGCTCGCTGCCATTGACGTTCAATCCATCTGACAGAATGAAGATGCCTGCGAGATCCGGTGCCGCCAACGTGCGTCCGATCGTTTGTCCGCACGCACGCGATTTTTCGGGTGAGGGGACGGTTTCGCAGGCAAGCCGCAATGTGGTTGCATCAAATCGCAGGGCGACCGCCGCGATGTCCTCGTCGCTGATATCCTCGTTCGCGATCTGGCCGCCGGTGCTGCAGCCGAGCAGATGTGCACCCGGAAAAGACCGGCGCAATTCTTCAAAACGCGCGCCGTTTTCAAGCGCCGACCGTGTCCCGAAATAGATGACGAGATTGGCCGCGGAGGCCGGGCCATCAATGCCCTGCCAGCCCGCGCTGTCGGTCCATGAAACCTGTTCGATATGCATCGGCAATGCCCAAAATAAAACTGATCCGGCCGATGAAAATGCACCAAGAGAATGTTCAAATCGTCTTACTCAGCGCGCGCTCCGCTGCGATGGTAAGCGCGCGGTTAGCGCCCGATACGCAATTGTCCGGACTGGACGTGCCATTTTGACACCATCCCGGAATTGCGTTAGCCCGCGCCCTTCGGCTGCGAGATTCCATGACTGAAAACACGGCAAATTTGTTCGACGTGGTGCAAGGCCGCGTCCATGCGGCGTGCGAGACGCTGATGGCATCGGGTGCGCTTCCGGCGGGTATCGACCTGTCGCGGGCAATGGTCGAGCCTACCAAGGATGCCGCGCATGGCGACATGGCCGCGAACGCCGCAATGGTGCTTGCCAAGGACGCAGGCAAAAAGCCGCGCGATCTGGCCGAGGCGCTAGCCGCGATCCTGCGCGGAGACGACCTGATTGAGAAGGTCGAGATCGCGGGTCCGGGCTTCATCAACCTGACACTCAAGCATTCGGCATGGTTCGGCGCGCTGCGTAACGCCATCGACGCCGGAGACGCCTATGGCTGCAGCACGATGGGCGCGCGCGAGAAGGTCAATGTCGAATACGTTTCGGCCAATCCGACCGGGCCGATGCATGTTGGGCATTGCCGCGGCGCCGTCTTCGGCGATGCGCTCGCGACCTTGCTCGACGTCGCAGGCTTTGACGTCACGCGCGAATATTACATCAACGACGCGGGCGCACAGGTCGATGTGCTCGCCCGCTCCGCGTTCCTTCGCTATCGCGAGGCGCTCGGTGAAAATATTGGCGACATTCCGGAAGGGCTTTATCCCGGCGATTACCTGAAGCCGGTGGGCGGCGCGCTCGTTGCCGAGTATGGCTCTTCGCTGAAAGACAAGCCGGAGGCCGAATGGCTTCCGCTCGTCCGCGCCAAGGCCATCGAAATGATGATGCTGGCGATCCGCGAGGACCTCGCAGCGCTGAATGTCCGCCACGATGTGTTTTTCTCGGAGCGCTCGCTGGTCGCAAAGGACAAGGATCAGGTCGCAGACGCGATCGCGTCGCTGCGTAAGGTCGGCGAGATCTACGAAGGCCGCCTGCCGCCGCCGAAAGGCGCGCCCGCCGAAGATTGGGAAGATCGCGAGCAAACGCTGTTTCGCTCGACTGCCTTTGGTGACGACGTTGATCGTCCGCTGATGAAATCGGACGGCAGCTACACTTATTTCGCGTCCGACATCGCCTATCACAAGTCGAAGTTCGACCGCGGCTTCAACCAGATGATCGACGTCTGGGGTGCCGATCACGGCGGCTATATCAAGCGCATGGCGGCGGCGGTGAAGGCGATCAGCGGCGGCAAAGCCGCACTCGACGTCAAGATCGTGCAGCTTGTGAAACTTCTGCGCGCTGGTGAGCCGGTGAAGATGTCGAAGCGCTCAGGTGAGTTCGTCACCTTGCGCGAGGTGGTGGACGAAGTGGGGCGCGATGCCGTGCGCTTCATGATGCTGTTTCGCAAGAACGACGCGGCGCTGGATTTTGACCTCGCCAAAGTGATCGAGCAGTCGCGCGATAACGCGGTGTTCTACGTGCAGTACGGGCACGCGCGTGGCCATTCGATCTTCCGCATGGCGCGCGAAGCCTTCCCGGATTTGCCGACCGACGAGGCAGGGCGCCGGGCCGCTGCCGCCAAAGCGCCAATCGAAAAGCTGACTGATTCCGCCGAACTGGCGCTCATGCGCAAGATTGCGCTCTATCCGCGCCTGATCGAGGCGGCTGCAGGCGCACACGAGCCGCACCGGATTGCGTTCTATCTATATGACTTATCAAGCGAATTTCACGCGCATTGGACGCGCGGAAGGGACTCGCCTAATTTACGCTTCATTATAAAGGATGATCCAGTATTGACGGATGCGCGCCTGGCGTTGGTTCAGGGCGTCGTCACCGTTCTCGCCTGTGGCCTTTCGCTGCTAGGCGTCGAGGCACCGGAAGAAATGCGGTGACCCTCAGGCGGTGAATGTGATCGCAGTCGCGGCCAGCCATCGGGCAAGTCGCGTAACAACGCAAAGCTGGAACGCGTACGGCATGGCGGATCAGGGCAATAGAGCGTTTCGCGGAGGCGGTTATCCGGATCAGCGCGGTGCGTCGTCCGGCAACGGCGATCCGCTTGCGGATCTGGCGCGTCTGATCGGTGGCCAGAACGATCCTTTTGCCGGTTCGGCGCCGCGTCACGCTGACAATTCCGGGGAATGGCGGCCCAGCGCCGACGGCTTCGATCCCCCCGATCCTCGCCTCGCAGCAGCGAGCAGCGATTATCCCGAACCATTTCCGCCTTCCGCCGATCCGCACGGGCATGAATTCGCAGGGCAGGGCTTCGAGCCGCCGCGCGGTTATCGCCAGCCGCCTGCGGGCTACGAGGCGCAGCCGCGATCGTTTGCGCCGCCGCCTTATGCCGATCAGGGACAGGGCTATGGCTCCGATCCCTATTACGCCGAGCACGATGATGAATATGACGACAATGTTCCGGCGCGACGGCGCGGTGGCATGCTCACGGTCATGGCCGTGGTGGCGCTTGGCCTGATCGGCACAGCAGGGGCCTTCGGTTACAAGGCGATATTCGGAAACTCCGGTTCGTCCGCGCCTCCTGTCATCAAGGCCGACACGACTCCCGCGAAAATCGTGCCGGCGACGACCGCCGACGCCAAGCAGAGCTACGACCGCGTCGGCGATCGCAGCCAGCCCGAAAAAGTCGTCTCACGCGAAGAAAAGCCAGTCGACATCAATGACGCACTGAGAGCGCCGCGCGTTGTCGGCGGCAATTCTGCAAACCCCATTGCGCCGTCTGCCGCGCCGCAAATTCCGGCAAACGCCTCTGCTCTTGTCGCGCCAACCGGAAGCGGCGCTCCCACGACAGCGCCGAAGCGCGTGCGAACCGTCACGATCAAGCAGGACGGCCCGGATGCCGAAGCGCCGGTTGCGCGGTCGGCTGCGCCAATTCCCGTGACCGATCGCGCACCGGTGCGCGAAGTTGAACCAGTCGCGGCACCGCGCGCACCGCGCGTCGTGACGACGACGCGCACACAAACCGCTGCGGCCGATCCGAACGCGCCACTATCGCTTGCGCCGCCGTCTTCGTCGCCCTCGCGCTCACCGACCATGCGCACGGCGTCGGCACCTGCGGCCCCTCGCGCTGCGGTCAGCGAGAATGGCGCCTACGTTCAAATCTCGTCGCAGCGAAGCGAAACGGAAGCTCAATCGGCATTCCGCAGCTTGCAGTCGAAATTTCCGGGGCAGCTTGGCGGACAGCAGCCGATCATTCGCCGTGCCGATCTTGGCGACAAGGGCATCTATTACCGGGTGCAGGTTGGCCCCTTCTCGTCCTCCGAACAGGCCAGCGAATTGTGCGGCAGCCTGAAAAATGCGGGCGGCCAATGCGTCGTCCAGAGGAATTAAGCCGTCCGCGCTTGACCCTTGGAAGCGTCGCACGCTAATCCGCCGCGATGGCGGTACGGGCCTTTATCACAGGACTTGCAGGTCTGACGCTGACGCCGGCTGAACGCGCGTTTCTGCGTGATACGAAGCCTTGGGGCGCAATCCTGTTCAAACGCAATATCGAATCGCCGGCGCAGGTCAGCGCGCTGGCCGCCGATTGCCGGGACATTCTCGGCCGCGATATTCCGGTCTTTGTCGATCAGGAAGGTGGACGAGTGCAGCGCCTTGGCCCGCCGCATTGGCAGGTTTATCCGCCTGCACAAGCCTATGGCGAGATTTACCGGCGGGATCGCGCGCTAGGGTTGCGCGCGGCGGCGCTTGGTGCGCGGCTGATTGCGTCTGATCTGCGCGCCATTGGTATCGATACCGATTGTCTTCCGGTCGCAGATGTTCCGGTTGCAGGCTCCGACCGCGTTATCGGCGACCGTGCGTATGGCGACGAACCGGACATGGTCGCATCGCTCGCAGGGGCAGCGGCGGAAGGGCTACTCGACGGGGGCGTATTGCCGGTGGTGAAGCACATTCCCGGTCACGGTCGCGCCACAGCGGACAGTCATCTTGCTTTGCCGGTGGTAAGCGCAGAGCGCGCGACGCTGGAAACGTCCGACTTCGCCGCATTCCGGCCGCTGGCGCGTTTTCCGATGGCGATGACTGCACATGTTGTGTTCAGCGCCATCGATCCGGTCGCACCGGCGACCACATCGGCGATAATGGTTGGCGACGTGATTCGCAGGTCGATCGGGTTCCAGGGATTGTTGATGAGTGACGATCTATCCATGAAGGCTCTGAGCGGAACGCTTACCGAGCGCGCGCGTGCGTCGATCGCTGCGGGTTGCGATGTCGTTCTTCATTGCAACGGCGATCTTGGCGAGATGCAGGAGGTTGCGTCCGCGACGCCGATGCTCTCAGGCGAGGCAGCGCGCCGGGCCGATGCGGCGCTGGCGATGCGTAAAGCCCCATCGGCCTTCGATAGTGCCGCCGCTCGCGCGGAATTTGCCGATCTGATGGCGGCCGGGCAGGGACGCCTCGTATCATGAACGCCGAAATCATCCCGTTTTCGTCCGATGTCTCGGCAGAGCGCGCCAGCGACGAGCCGGCTTTGGTGGTCGACGTCGAGGGTTTTGAAGGGCCGCTCGATCTGCTTTTGACGCTTGCGCGCCAGCAAAAGGTCGATCTTGCGAAAATCTCGATCCTTGCGCTGGCGAACCAGTATCTCACCTTCATCGAGGCTGCGCGAAAGCTGCGGCTCGAGCTTGCCGCCGACTATCTCGTGATGGCGGCGTGGCTTGCCTACCTGAAGTCGCGTCTCCTCCTGCCGGACACCAACGCACCGGAAGGCCAGAGCGCCGAAGACATGGCGACCGCGCTCGCCTTCCGGCTGAAGCGGCTCGAAGCGTTCCGTGAAGTCGCACAACGGCTGATGGAGCGTCCCCGGCTTGACCGCGACGTGTTCGGCCGTGGCGATCCAGAGCCGATCGCGCAGATCAAGCATCCGCAATACACCGCGACGCTATACGACCTGCTTTCGGCCTATGCGACGCAACGCTCGAAACTCGCGCTCGCGCATGTGCGGTTCGCTCCGCGCAAGGTGTGGTCGCTGGTCGAAGCGCGCGAAGCAGTCGAGCGGCTGCTCGGCTCGGCGCCCGATACCGAATGGAGCAGGCTCGACGAGTATCTGATCTCCTATGTGGTCGAGCCGGACATGGTCGCGACCGTCACCGCGTCGAGTTTTGCAGCGACGCTCGAAATGGTGCGCGAAGGCGTGATGGAAATTCAGCAGCACACGGCGTTCGCGCCGCTCTACATCCGTAAACGTAAAGTGGTGGCCGAAGCGGCACCGCAGGGCGAAACACAATAAACAGGGGCCAGAATGGTCATGGCGAGTTCTGCGGCGATGCGTATTATCAGTGGCGATGAGTCAGACACGGAAATGAAACAAAAACCGCGCCACGACGAAGTGCGCATTCTCGAGGCGCTTTTGTTCGCCTCGAAGGAGCCGCTCGACGAAAAAACCTTGATTGCGCGGCTGCCGGCCGATTTCGACCTGAAGGCAGCGCTCGCGGCGTTGCAGGCCGAATATTCCCAGCGCGGGGTCAATCTTGCCAAGCTCGGCAACAAATGGGCATTCCGCACGGCGGGGGACTTGTCGTGGCTGCTCACCCGCGAGGCCGTGGAGACGCGAAAGCTCTCGCGCGCCGCAATCGAGACGCTCGCGGTCATCGCCTATCACCAGCCGGTGACGCGCGCCGAAATCGAAGACATCCGTGGCGTCACTATGTCGAAGGGCACCATCGACGTGCTGCTTGAAACCAGCTGGATCAAGCCGCGCGGACGCCGCAAGGTGCCGGGCCGCCCGATCACCTACGGCACGACCGAAGCCTTCATCTCGCATTTCGGACTTGAGGAATTGGGCGATCTGCCGGGCCTTGAGGAACTCAAAGGTTCGG
Organism: Pseudorhodoplanes sinuspersici; assembly: GCA_945862935.1. Lineage (GTDB taxonomy): Bacteria > Pseudomonadota > Alphaproteobacteria > Rhizobiales > Xanthobacteraceae > Pseudorhodoplanes > Pseudorhodoplanes sinuspersici_A. Next base: position 8,780 of record CAMBBO010000111.1, read on the forward strand.
GGCTGCTCGACGGCCGCCTGCCGCCGAATTTCTCGGTGCCGATGCCGTCGGACGATCCGGCGCTGCACGACGACGAGGATCCGCTGGAGCCGGGCGACCTCGATTATGGCTTGGCACCGCGGGTCACGCCCGAGGAATAAGCCGCGCCGTTGCGCCTCTGAAAATCACGCGTTTGCCCGTTAATCGCGCTTGCGACCAATCCGCCCGAAGTCCTTGTTTTTGACCGTCCCGCAGCCTAGCTTGCCGTGAAAATCAGGGCGGCAAGGGTTTGCGGGAGCCGCGGAGGAAATCGGTATGGGTAGCTTTAGCTTGTGGCACTGGATCGTCGTGGCCGTGATCGTCATGCTGCTGTTCGGCGGCCGTGGCAAGATTTCCGGACTGATGGGTGACTTCGCGCAGGGCATCAAGGCCTTCAAGAAGGGCATG
>CAMBBO010000112.1 GCA_945862935.1 Pseudorhodoplanes sinuspersici
GAGGGAGCAGCCGAAGCCTCGAAAGGGCTGATTTTCCGGCCCTTTCTGCCTTGACTTGCAAGGGCATGGCCGATACATACCGCGAACTTTCGGCAGGCGGTGAGAGTCACCCTTGTCGGCACGGCATCTCCGAAGCGGCCAACTAATTGAGCGGAAACGCTTTTTAGCGCGGTTGTGAGGACGACCCAAGCCTCGACGAATGACTCTCAAACGCTGCCGCTGACTAAACGAAGTCAGAATTACTGGTTCACGACCTTACGCGCTTGCGCGTGGAGGTCCTCTGGATACGAAGCGCCATTCCGCTAGCCGGATGCGGATGGGCGCGGTTTCCTTTTGCGCGCGCATCGTCGTGCGTCCGGCCAGGCGAAAGCCTGAAACGGAAGAGTTGGACTTTGGAAGATTTGGGCCATTGGCCCGAAACGCAGGGAAGGCTTGATGCCTACGATCAACCAGTTGATCCGCAAGGGTCGCACGAAACCGACCTACCGCAATACGGTTCCGGCCCTTCAGGCCGCTCCGCAAAAGCGCGGCGTCTGCACGCGCGTCTATACAACGACCCCGAAGAAGCCGAACTCGGCGCTGCGCAAAGTCGCGAAGGTGCGCCTGACCAACGGTCACGAAGTGATCGGCTACATCCCGGGCGAGGGCCACAATCTTCAAGAGCATTCCGTGGTCATGATCCGCGGCGGCCGCGTGAAGGATTTGCCCGGCGTTCGCTATCACATTCTCCGCGGCGTCCTCGATACGCAGGGCGTCAAGAACCGTAAGCAGCGCCGTTCGAAGTACGGCGCGAAGCGTCCGAAGTAAGGATCGAACGCAATGTCCCGCCGCCATTCCGCAGAGAAGCGTGAGATCAACCCGGATCCGAAATTCGGGAATCTGATCGTTTCGAAATTCATGAACGTGCTGATGTACGACGGCAAGAAGTCCGCCGCCGAAGAGATCGTCTATGGCGCCTTCGAAGTCATCGAAGGCAAGACCAAGGGCAATCCGATTCAGGTGTTCGAGCAGGCGCTCGACAACGTCATGCCGTCGATCGAAGTGCGCTCCCGCCGCGTCGGCGGTGCGACCTATCAGGTTCCAGTCGAAGTCCGCACCGTGCGCCGTCAGGCGCTCGGCATTCGCTGGCTGATTGCGGCCGCTCGCGATCGCAACGAGAAGACCATGGTGGACCGCCTGTCGGCTGAATTGCTCGACGCGTCCAACAACCGCGGCAACGCAGTCAAAAAGCGTGAAGACGTGCATCGAATGGCGGAAGCCAATCGCGCCTTCTCGCATTATCGCTGGTAAGCCGGAAGAATTCAGGACAAGATTATGGCCCGCACGCATCCGCTCGAGGACTACCGCAATTTCGGCATCATGGCGCACATCGATGCCGGGAAAACCACGACCACTGAGCGGATCCTCTATTACACCGGCAAGAACCATAAGATCGGCGAAGTGCATGACGGCGCTGCGACCATGGATTTCATGGAGCAGGAGCAGGAGCGCGGCATCACGATCACGTCCGCTGCAACGACCGCGATCTGGAACGATCACCGCCTGAACATCATCGACACGCCGGGCCACGTCGACTTCACCATTGAAGTCGAGCGTTCGCTGCGCGTGCTCGACGGCGCCGTCGTCGTTCTCGACGGCAACCAGGGCGTCGAGCCGCAGACCGAAACCGTCTGGCGTCAGGGCGACAAGTACAAGGTCCCGCGCATCGTTTTCGCCAACAAGATGGATAAGACCGGCGCTGACTTTTACATGTGCCTGAAAGACATCGCGGATCGTCTTGGCGCGAAGGCCGTGCCGATCCAACTGCCGATCGGCGCTGAACAGAATTTCAAGGGTCTCGTCGACCTCGTGAAGATGAAGGGCGTCGTCTGGAACGACGAGTCGCTCGGCGCCAAATTCGATTACGTCGACATCCCGGAAGATATGGCCGATCAGGCCAAGGAATACCGCGAGAAGATGATCGAGGCCGCCGTCGAACTCGACGACGACGCGTTGACCGCGTTCCTCGACGGCAAGGAGCCGGACGAGGCGACGCTGAAGAAGCTCATCCGCAAGGCGGTCGTCACCGGTGCGTTCTATCCGGTGCTGTGCGGCTCCGCCTTCAAGAACAAGGGCGTGCAGCCTCTCCTTGACGCTGTGGTTGATTACTTGCCGTCGCCGCTCGACGTGCCTGCGATCAAGGGCATCGGCCCGAAGGGCGAAGAAGTCCTGCGCATGCCGGACGACAAGGAGCCGGTCGCGCTGCTCGCATTCAAGATCATGGACGACCCGTTCGTCGGCACGATCACGTTCTGCCGCATCTATTCGGGCGTGCTCACCAGCGGCACCGGCCTCATCAATTCAACGCGCGAACGTAAAGAGCGCGTCGGGCGCATGCTGCTGATGCATGCCAACAATCGCGAAGACATCAAGGAAGCGTATGCCGGCGATATCGTGGCACTCGCTTCGCTGAAGGAAACGCGCACCGGCGATACACTGTGCGATCCGAAGGCCGAGGTCATTCTCGAGAAGATGGAATTCCCTGAGCCGGTCATCGAAATCGCGATCGAACCGAAGTCGAAGGCCGATCAGGAAAAGCTCGGCGTGGCGCTTGCGAAGCTCGCTGCGGAGGATCCGTCCTTCCGCGTGTCGACCGATCACGAAAGCGGCCAGACCATTCTCAAGGGAATGGGCGAACTGCATCTCGACATCAAGGTCGACATCCTCAAGCGCACCTACAAGGTCGACGCCAATATCGGCGCGCCGCAGGTGGCTTATCGCGAAAAGATCACCAAGCAGGTCACGGTCGATTACACCCACAAGAAGCAGACCGGCGGTACCGGCCAGTTCGCGCAGATCAAGATCGTCGTCGAGCCGCTGCCGCCCGGCACCGGCTTCGTGTTCGAAAACGAAATCGTCGGCGGCGCAGTGCCGAAGGAATACATCCCCGGCGTCGAGAAGGGCCTTGAGTCGGTTCTCGGTGCGGGCATCCTCGCGGGCTTCCCGGTCGTCGACCTGAAAGTGTCGCTGATCGACGGCAAGTATCACGACGTCGACTCGTCGGCGCTCGCGTTCGAAATTGCCTCGCGCGCTGCGTTGCGCGATGCGCTGCAAAAGGGTGGCTCGGTCTTGCTTGAGCCGATCATGAAGGTCGAGGTGGTGACCCCGGAAGACTATACCGGCTCGGTCATCGGCGACTTGAATTCCCGCCGCGGTCAGATCCAGGGTCAGGACATGCGCGGCAACGCCAACGTCATCAACGCGATGGTGCCGCTCGCCAACATGTTCGGCTACGTGAACCACCTGCGCTCGATGTCGCAGGGGCGCGCGACCTTCACGATGCAATTCGACCATTACGAACAGGCGCCGAGCAACGTCGCCCAGGAGATTCAGGCCAAGTACGCGTAATCACGTACGCCTGAGATTGAACGCGTTAGACAGGTTTAAAGGACAATACGGAGACTCCGATGGCCAAAGAGAAATTCAACCGCAATAAGCCGCACTGCAATATCGGTACGATCGGTCACGTCGATCACGGCAAGACGTCGCTGACGGCAGCGATCACGAAGGTCCTGGCCGAAACGGGCGGTGCCACGTTCACGGCCTACGACATGATCGACAAGGCGCCGGAAGAAAAGGCGCGCGGCATCACCATCTCGACCGCGCACGTCGAATACGAAACGGCGAACCGCCACTACGCGCACGTCGATTGCCCGGGTCACGCCGACTACGTGAAGAACATGATCACCGGCGCCGCCCAGATGGACGGTGCGATCCTCGTCGTGTCGGCCGCTGACGGCCCGATGCCGCAGACCCGCGAACACATCCTGCTCGCCCGCCAGGTCGGCGTGCCGGCGCTCGTTGTGTTCATGAACAAGGTCGACATGGTCGACGATCCGGAACTGCTCGAACTCGTCGAGCTCGAAGTCCGCGAACTTCTCTCGAAGTACAACTTCCCGGGCGACAAGATCCCGATCATCAAGGGTTCGGCTCTTATGGCCCTTGAAGACAAGGACAAGAAGCTCGGCCACGACGCCATCCTCGAACTGATGAAGGCTGTCGACGAATACATCCCGCAGCCGGAGCGTCCGATCGACCAGCCGTTCCTGATGCCGGTCGAAGACGTGTTCTCGATCTCGGGCCGCGGCACGGTGTGCACGGGCCGAGTCGAGCGCGGCATCGTCAAGGTTGGCGAGGAAGTCGAAATCGTCGGCATCAAGCCGACCACCAAGACCGTCGTCACCGGCGTCGAAATGTTCCGCAAGCTGCTCGATCAGGGCCAGGCTGGCGACAACATCGGCGCTCTGCTGCGCGGCACCAAGCGCGAGGAAGTCGAGCGCGGTCAGGTGCTTTGCAAGCCGGGTTCGGTGAAGCCGCATACGAAGTTCAAGGCCGAGGCCTACATCCTCACCAAGGAAGAGGGTGGCCGTCACACGCCGTTCTTCACCAATTACCGTCCGCAATTCTATTTCCGCACGACCGACGTGACTGGCGTCGTTCATCTGCCGACCGGCACGGAAATGGTCATGCCGGGCGACAACATCGCGATGGAAGTGCACCTGATCGTGCCGATCGCGATGGAAGAAAAGCTTCGCTTCGCTATCCGTGAAGGCGGCCGCACCGTCGGTGCAGGCGTCGTCGCGCAGATCATCGAGTAGCATCCGTCACAGCGCCCGGCCGCGAGGCCGGGCGCGACTTTCTAAGAGATCGACGTGGTTGCTCGTGCAGCCATGACGGATGAGAGAGAAACGAAAATGAACGGCCAGAATATCCGGATCCGGCTCAAGGCGTTCGATCACCGCATTCTTGATGCGTCGACGCGCGAGATCGTGGCAACGGCGAAGCGCACGGGTGCGCAGGTCCGCGGTCCCATCCCGCTCCCGACGCTGATCGAGAAGTTCACGGTGAACCGCTCGCCTCACATCGACAAGAAGAGCCGCGAACAGTTCGAGATGCGCACTCACAAGCGCCTTCTCGACATCGTCGATCCGACTCCGCAGACCGTGGACGCGCTGATGAAGCTCGACCTCGCTGCCGGTGTCGACGTCGAGATCAAGCTCTGATCTGGCCTCAAGAAAGAGTTTAGGAACACGCCATGCGCTCCGGAGTGATCGCACAGAAGGTCGGAATGACCCGGGTTTTCACCGACGCCGGTGAGCACATACCTGTCACGGTATTGCGGCTCGCTCAGTGTCAGGTGCTCGGTCACCGCACCAAGGACAAGAACGGCTACGTCGCGCTGCAGCTCGGCTCGGGCACGCGCCGCGTATCGCGCCTGACCAAGGCCGATCGCGGCAATTTCGCCATCGCCAAAGTTGAGCCGAAAGCAAAGGTCGTGGAATTCCGCGTCAGCGATGACGCGCTCATTCCCGTCGGCGCGGAAATCACCGCGGATCATTTCGTCGTCGGCCAGTTCGTCGACGTCACCGGCACCTCGATCGGCAAGGGTTTTGCGGGCGGCATGAAGCGCTGGAATTTCGGCGGCTTGCGTGCAACCCACGGCGTGTCGATCTCGCATCGTTCGATCGGTTCGACCGGTGGCCGTCAGGATCCCGGCAAGACCTTCAAGAACAAGAAGATGCCCGGTCACATGGGCGTCGACCGCGTCACCACGCTCAATCTGAAAGTGGTGCAGACCGACATCGAGCGCGGCCTCATCCTCGTCGAGGGTGCTGTGCCGGGCGCGAAGGGCGGCTGGATCACGGTGCGCGATGCCGTGAAGAAGGCTCTTCCGAAAGAAGCGCCGAAGCCCGGCAAGTTCCGCGAAGGTGCGGCCGAGACCAAGGCAGCAGCGCCTGCGGAAACGCCTGCTCCGGCCGCTGAAGCTCCCGCTGAAGAAAAGGGAGCATAAGCGTCATGGAACTCAACGTTCTCTCCATCGACGGCAAAGAGTCCGGCAAGGTGACCTTGAACAAGGACATCTTCGGTCTCGAGCCGCGCAAGGATCTGATCCAGCGTTGCGTCATCTGGCAGCTCGCCAAGCGCCAGGCCGGCACGCACAAGACCAAGGACCGGAGCGAAATCTGGCGCACCGGCAAGAAGATGTACAAGCAGAAGGGCACCGGCGGCGCCCGTCACGGCTCCGCCCGCGTTCCGCAATTCCGTGGCGGTGGCCGCGCTTTTGGTCCGGTCGTTCGCAGCCATGCGATCGACCTGCCGAAGAAGGTGCGCGCTCTCGCGTTGCGTCACGCGCTCTCGGCCAAGGCGAAGGATGGCGGCATCATCATCCTCGACAAGGCTTCGCTGAAGGACGCCAAGACCAAGGGTCTGTCGGCGCATTTTGAGAAGCTCGGCTTCGACAACGCGCTGATCATCGACGGTGCGGAGCTCGATACGAATTTCTGCAACGCGGCCCGCAATCTGCGCAACATCGACGTGCTGCCGGTCGCCGGCATCAACGTCTATGACATTCTGCGCCGTGGGAAGCTCGTGCTGACCAAGGCCGCGATCGATGCGCTGGAGGCGCGCTTCAAATGAGCACGACCGATCCGCGCCATTACGACGTCATCGTTGCCCCGATCATCACGGAAAAGGCGACGCTCGCGTCAGAGAACAACAAGGTGGTCTTCAAGGTCGCGCGCAACGCGACCAAGCCGCAGATCAAGGATGCGGTGGAGAAGCTGTTCGACGTCAAGGTGAAGAGCGTCAACACGCTGATCCGCAAGGGCAAGACCAAGGCGTTTCGAGGCAGCCTCGGCACGCAATCGCCGACCAAGAAAGCGATCGTGACCCTGGAAGAAGGTCACCGCATCGACGTGACGACGGGTTTGTGAGGACGCTATGGCACTGAAAAAATTCAAGCCGACGACCCCAGGCCAGCGCCAGCTCGTCATTGTCGACCGTTCGGGTCTGCACAAGGGCAAGCCGGTCAAGGGTTTGACCGAAGGCAAGCATTCGACCGGCGGCCGCAACAATAACGGCCGCATCACCTCGCGTTTCCGCGGCGGCGGTCACAAGCAGACTTATCGCGTCGTGGACTTCAAGCGCCGCAAGGTTGAGCCTGCGAAGATCGAACGTCTGGAATACGATCCGAACCGTACGGCGTTCCTCGCGCTCCTGAAATATAGCGATGGCGAACTCGCCTACATTCTCGCGCCGCAGCGCATCGCCGTCGGCGATACTGTTGTGTCGGGCGAATATGTGGACGTGAAGCCGGGCAACGCGATGCCGGCCGCGAACATTCCGGTCGGCACGATCGTGCACAACATCGAATTGAAGATCGGGAAGGGCGGCCAGGTTGCCCGCTCTGCCGGCACCTACGCCCAGATCGTCGGACGCGATGGCGATTACGTCATTCTGCGCCTGAACTCGGGCGAGCAGCGCCTTGTTCACGGACGCTGCATGGCGACGATCGGTGCGGTGTCTAACCCCGACAAAATGAACATCTCCATCGGCAAGGCCGGGCGTTCGCGCTGGCTTGGCCGCAAGCCGCATCAGCGCGGCGTGACCATGAACCCGGTCGACCATCCGCATGGCGGCGGCGAAGGCCGCACCTCGGGCGGACGCCATCCGGTTACGCCGTGGGGCTTCCCCACCAAGGGCAAGAAGACCCGCAAGAATAAATCGACCACCAAGTTCATCGTTTCGAGCCGCCACGCTCGAAAGAATAAGAAGTAAGGACGACAGTCATGACCCGTTCGGTCTGGAAAGGCCCATTCGTCGACGGCTATCTGCTGAAGAAGGCAGATGCTGCGCGTGCGTCGGGACGCCACGACGTGATCAAGATCTGGAGCCGCCGCTCGACGATCCTGCCGCAATTCGTGGGTCTCGTGTTCGGCGTCTATAACGGTCAGAAGCACATCCCGGTGCAGGTCACCGAGGAAATGGTCGGGCACAAGTTCGGTGAATTCGCCCCGACACGCACATTCTACGGCCACACGTCGGATCGTAAGGCCAAGCGCACCGGCGGAGGCGCTTCTGCGCCGGCCGCCGCGAGCGGAAGTTAAGAGGGAATTGGGTCATGGGTAAGCGCGCCCGCGAGCGGGAATTGTCCGATAACGAAGCTAAAGCGATCCTCCGGATGCTCCGGGTTTCGCCGCAGAAGCTCAATCTCGTCGCGCAGCTTATTCGCGGCAAGAAGGTCGCGACTGCGCTCGCCGATCTGGAGTTTTCGCGCAAGCGCATCGCCAAGGACGTCAAGAAGTGTCTGGAATCGGCAATCGCCAATGCCGAGAACAATCACGATCTCGATGTCGACGATCTCGTCGTCGCCGAGGCGCATGTTGGCAAGGCGCTGGTGATGAAGCGTTTCCATCCGCGCGGCCGTGGCCGTTCGGGACAGATTTTGAAGCCGTTCTCGCATCTGACGATCATCGTTCGTCAGGTCGAAGCGGAAGCGAAAGCGGCTTGAGGAGATAAATATGGGCCAGAAGGTCAATCCGATCGGGCTTCGCCTCGGCATCAACCGCACCTGGGACTCGCGCTGGTACGCGGGCAAGCAGGAATACGGCAAGCTGCTGCATGAGGACATGAAGATCCGCGTGGTCTTGATGAAGGAGCTCAAGCAGGCGGCGGTGTCCAAGATCGTGATCGAACGCCCGCACAAGAAGTGCCGGGTGACGATCTATTCCGCGCGTCCGGGCGTCGTGATCGGCAAGAAGGGCGCCGACATCGAGAAGCTGCGCAAGCAGGTCGCCAAGATCACCGACAGCGATGTCGTCATCAACATTCTCGAAATCCGCAAGCCGGAACTCGACGCGCAGCTCGTCGCCGAATCCATCACGCAGCAGCTTGAGCGCCGCGTGGCGTTCCGCCGCGCGATGAAGCGCGCCGTGCAGACCGCGATGCGCCTTGGCGCCGGCGGCATCCGCATCAATTGCTCGGGCCGTCTTGGCGGCGCCGAAATCGCGCGTCTTGAATGGTATCGCGAAGGGCGCGTGCCGCTGCACACGCTGCGCGCCGATGTCGATTTCGGCACAGCGACCGCGTTCACGACCTATGGCACCTGCGGTGTGAAGGTCTGGATCTTCAAGGGCGAGATCCTCGAACACGACTCAATGGCGCAAGACAAGAAGATGCAAGAATCCGAATCCGGCCGTCCGCGCCGCGACATGCCGGCGGCTTAAAGAGTAAGAACCATGCTGCAACCCAAGCGCACAAAATTCCGCAAAGGCTTCAAGGGCCGCATCCACGGCGTTGCGACGTCAGGAGCGACGCTGGCTTTCGGCGAATACGGCCTGAAGGCGCTTGAGCCGGAGCGCGTCACCGCGCGCCAGATCG
>CAMBBO010000113.1 GCA_945862935.1 Pseudorhodoplanes sinuspersici
TATGAAGAAGGCGATCTTGCTTTGTTTGAGTCAGGCGCGATCGTGCTGCACATCGCGGAGCGCCATGTAAGCTTGCTGCCGGACGATGCGAATGCGCGCGCCCGCGCGATCACATGGATTTTTGCCGCGCTCAACACGATGGAGTCGCCGCTCGTTGATTACACGGTTGCCAAGGTCCTTGAGCGCGACAAGCCCTGGTACGAGCAGCGTCTGCCTCTTGTTATGGATCGCGCCCGTAAACCGCTCGGCGAATTGTCTCGCCGCCTTGGCGATGCCGAATGGCTCGATGGCGCTTTCAGCGCGGGCGACCTGATGATGGCGGCGGTGCTGTTCAGGTCGAAGGGGACGGGGATACTCGACGAATTTCCAAACCTCGCAGCCTATGTCGCCCGTGGCGAAGCACGGCCAGCCTTCAAGCGCGCTTTCGCAGCTCAGTTGGCGGTTTTTACGTCGGCTAGCCGGAAGGAGTAAGAGCCGCAGCAGGATTTAGAGATTGGTCCCGAGACGCAGGCCCGCGCGCAGAAATTTTTCCGGATTGACGGCTTCGCCGTCGATGCGCGTTTCGTAATGAAGATGCGGTCCGGTGGAGCGTCCGGTCGATCCGATCTTTCCAACGATTTGCCCGATGCGAACTTTCTGCCCAAGCGTGACGTCGATCGCCGACAGATGTCCGTAGCGTGTCGCAAGCCCGTTGCCGTGGTCGATCTCGACCATCTTGCCGTAGCCGCCATTCCATCCGGCGGTGGTGACGGTGCCGGTTGCCGTGGCGCGAACCGGGTCGCCCGCGTCACCGCGCATGTCGATGCCGGTGTGGATCGCAGGTCCCTTCATGAACGGGTCCATACGCATTCCGAACGGCGAACTCATGTCGATCTCGCCGAAGATCGGTTTGCGGACCGGCACGGCGGCGAGCGTCTGGGTCAGCCGGTCGACATGCGTGCGCGCAGTGTTGATGCGGTAGATCTGTTTCTGGAATGCGTTGGCGTCGACTGACGCTGGCACGAACGGACCGCCGACCGAGCCGGTGGTCAGGGGGCCGGCTGGCGCCTTTCCTGCGTCGATGCCGAGATCGGCGAGCACCGAGCGCATCCGCTTGGCTTTGGAATCGTAAGTCTCTTCCAGAGAATTCAGAGTCGAAATCTGCTTCGTCGCAACACGATCGAGCGAGTCGGAAAGGCGCGCGAGAACGCCTTCGAGGCCGCCCTTTACGCGCTTTGCACTTTGCCGCGTTTCCAGCGGCAGCGGGCGCGATTCAAGACGCGCTTCGCGGTCGGGCGGCGCTGTGAAGATCACGGTGTCGTTGATCGGGGAGGGTTTCAGCGGCCGTGCGTTCTCGGCAGGGACTGCGCCGCGCGCTGCGGGCTTGATCGAGCCGGTCACGGCCGGATCGGAAAGTCCGGTCAGCGTCGCCGCGCGCTGCTCGAGCGCCGATTGGCGGCGCAGCATCTGGTCGAGCTTGCCTTCGAATTGCTCCTGATCGAGCAGCTGGCGGCTGGTGATCCGGTCGACCTGCGAGCGAAGCTCCGCGATACGGTCTTCGTAAGCAAATTGCATGTCCGCCTGACGCGCGATGAGCCGCTTCAGCACGTCGTCGTGGAACGCGAAATAAGTGCCGGTGACGACCGACCAGCCGGCCATGATGACAAGCGTTCCGACCACGACCCAGAACGCCACCGGGCCGAGCCGGACCTGCCGCCCGCCATGCCCGAAAATGTAGTCAGCCGAACGCAATTTGCGGCCTGCGACTGGCTGAGACGCTTTGTGCTGCTGCTGGGCGGCGTGTTGGGGGTGCGTCTGGGGCGCTTGGGCCTGTGGATAACCGGGGCGCGGGTGCTCGTAAGCCCAGCCCTCGACAATACGGCCTGAATCAGGGCGAACTTGATGATGATCGGATCGGTAGGACATCGACGCTCCCCGCCGTCCCTCATCGCGGGTCGACGCTCACCGCGTCGATATGAGCGGGGTATGGTTAATTTTTTGGAAACGCCGGTCGTGCTAGCAGGATTGCCAAGCCTTCATAGCGCCTTGGCGGCAGTCAGAACCTCGTCGGCATGACCTTCGACTTTAACTTTCGGCCAGATGCGGGCGATCCGGCCATCCTTGCCGATCAGCATTGTCGTGCGCACGATTCCCATGAATTTGCGCCCATACATCGATTTTTCCGCCCACACGCCGTACGCCTGCAGCGTCTTCGTGCTCTCGTCGGAAGCAAGCGGCACCGTCAGCCCATGCTTTTCCTTGAAGCGGTCGAGCTTTTTGACCGGGTCGGCGGAGATGCCGAGAACGGATGTTCCGGCCTTGGCAAAGGCACTCGCAAGACGGGAAAAGTCCTTCGCCTCCCGCGTGCAGCCGTCGGTGTCGGCCTTGGGATAGAAGAAGATCACAAGCTTGCGGCCTTTGAAGTCCGCGAGCGAAATTTCCACCCCGCCATCGCCCGGCAGGGTGAAAGGCGGAAGCTTCGACCCCTCTGCCAATCCTTGCGCCATACGCCTTCCTTTCGTCGTTTTCACGGGGTCATCGTCCCCGGTACGATCATGCGTGAGGGGACCGGGACGCGGGGAGCGGACCGGCAGATCGATAATTCCATCCAGTCCGATTCCGTATCCGGCGATCATGCCGGGTCGAGCGGCGCGGACAAGGGGACGTCCGAGAAGGCATGACGGGTAAGGACGAGCAATCGCGGATCGCCGCTCTCCGGGCCCTGGAGGAGAGTTTCGACCGCCATAGGCGGGCACGCTTCGTGCCCGATGGTGGCGGACAAGCGCAGTCCCGCCCCGAACAACCTATTCCGCCGGTACAGCCTCCCGTTCCGCCACGACCGCGCGCCGAACCGCATCCGCCGCAAGTAGCCAACGCCGCGCCGCGCGAACATTCCGCGCCCAATAATCCAGCGCCGAAATCCCGCAAATTCCGCTTACGCATTCCGGCTATTCCGGGCGCGTCTTCCATTCTCGTAGTCTTGCGTTCGCGTCTCTTGCGCAGGGTCGCTTACGGCACGGCCGCAGTCTTTGGCGTCGTCGCGATCTTGTGCGCTGGATTGTGGTGGCGTCTCGGCAGCGGGCCGATCGAGATCGATCTCGCAACGCCCTGGCTTGCGCGCGCGATCGAGGAAAACTTCGGCGGAAGCCATCGCGTCGAAGTCGGCGGAACGCAGATTGAACGCGACGAAACCGGCCACACGTCCATTCGCATCCGCGACATTCTGGTGCGCGATGCCGACGGCGCGATTGTCGCGAGCGCGCCAAAAGCTGAAGTCGCGGTTTCGACATCGAGCCTGCTGACGGGCAGTCTGCGCGCGAGCCGCGTCAGCCTCGTGGGCGCGGAACTTGCCGTACGCATCGAGGAAGACGGGCAGGTTACGATCTCGACCGGCGCGGAACGGCGGCCGCTTGCGGTGACGCCCGCGATTGCAAAGCCAGCGCCAACCGCTGCGCCAGATCAGCCAAGCCGTGCGGCACCTGCGGCTCCCGCGCCGCAGCAGGTTTTGACCGGCACCGAGAAATTCACAGAATTGTTCGCCTGGATCGACCGGCTTGGCGCGGGTGGTCTCGACGGCGAAGGACTTGGCGAGATCGGTCTGAAGAACGGAAATCTGACGGTCGACGATCTGCGCACCGGCAAGCAATGGAGTTTCGAGCAGATCAACTTCAGCGTGAACCGTCCTCGCCGCGGTGGCGTGGTGTTCAGTCTCGGCTCCGATCGCGAGGAGCGGCCGTGGCTCATGACCGCAGCCGTGGTGCCGAGCGGGTTCCAGAAACGTTCGTTGCAGATTGAAGCGCGCCGGGTATTGGCGAAAGACATTCTTCTGGCGCTGCGGCTTGACGAAGGCCAATTCCAGGCGGATGTGCCGCTGACCGGCATCGTGCGCGCGGAGATCGGTCCCGATTTTCTTCCGCAAACCATCGAAGGGCGCATCGTCGCGGAGCAGGGAACGCTCGGCAATATCGACGATCCGGACAATCTGGTTCGCGTCGACAAGGCCGAGTTCACGCTCGACTGGGACGCGCAGCGCCGCACATTCGTCATGCCGTTTCAGATCGTGTCCGGCAGCAATCGCATCACGCTGTTGAGCCAGTTTCAGGCGCCCCAGCCAGAGCAGAACAACAATCTGTGGCGCGTCACGATAACAGGCGGCGCGCTTGTTCTTACCGCCGGGCAAAACGAAAGCGATCCGCTTGTGCTCAGCCGGGTTCTTGTGCGCGCGCATCTCGATCCGCGCGCCAAGCGCCTCGTGATCGATCAGGGCGAGATCGGCGGCAAGGATATGAGCCTCGCGCTGTCGGGCAATCTTGATTATTCCGGCACCGAACCGCGCCTGACCGGCGGCATGGCCGCGACGCAGATGTCCGGGCTTTCTGCCAAGCGGATCTGGCCGGCCTTCGTCGCGCCGACGGTGCGCAACTGGGTGCTCGATCATTTCGAGGGCGGGACGGTCGAGCGCATCGTTATCGCTGCGAACGCGCCCGCCGACACGCTGAAGGAAAGCGGTCCGCCGATTCCCGATGAGGGACTTTCGGTCGAGGTCGTCGTCACCAACGGCTCTATCCGTCCTATCAATACGTTGCCCGCGATCAAGGAAGCCGACATCACGACACGCATCACCGGCCGCACCGCAACTGTGAGCGTGGGGCGCGGAACCGTCGAACTGGATTCCGGGCGCAAGCTCACGCTGACCAACGGGCTGTTTGAAATTCCCGACACGTTCCCGAAAGGCCCGCCCGCGAAGGTTCGTTTCCGCGTTGACGGTCCGGTGCAGGCGGCAGCCGAATTGCTCGCGATGGAACCGCTGCGCGACGCGGCGTCGGGCACGCAATTTGATCCGGCGACCAGCCGCGGCACGGTGAGCGGGCAGGTTTCGCTTGCGATGCCGATCAGCAAAAATCAGCCCGAAGGCTCGACCAGCTACACCGTCAATCTCGATCTGACGAACTTTGCCGCCGACAAGATGATGATGGGGCAGAAGCTTGAGGCGCAGACCTTGCGCGTTATCGCCAACAATCAGGGCTATCAGATCAAGGGCGATGTGAAGATGAACGGCACGGCTGCCGCTCTCGACTATCGCAAAGCCAAGACCGAGCCCGATGCGGAAGTCCGCCTGAACACGACGCTCGATGATGCTGCGCGCAACCGGCTTGGTTTCGACACCACGGGCATGCTGAGCGGCCCGGTGCCAGTGAAGATCACGGGCCGCATGGCCGACGACAAGGATGCAAAGCTGACGGTCGATGCCGATCTGACACAGGCCAAGATCGACAATCTTCTGCCGAGTTGGATCAAGGCGCCCGGCAAGCAGGCGCGCGCGAGCTTCACGCTCGCCTCGGCAGGCAAGGGCAGCGCGAAGCGGTTCGAAGACATCGTTATCGATGGCGCGGGCACGCAGGTAAAAGGTAACATCGAGCTTGCCGAGAACGGCGACCTCGTGCTTGCCAGTTTCCCGGTCTTCTCGATGGCGGACGGCGACAAGACGAGCCTGCGTGCCGAACGCGGGCCGGATGGCACGACCAAAGTGACGCTGCGCGGCGATTTGTTCGATGGGCGCGGATTCGTCAAAGGTGTGCTCGGCAACAATCCAAACGAGCAGAAGAGCAAGAAGCATCAGCTCGACGATATTGACGTCGATGTGAAACTCGGCGCGGTGGTCGGTTTCAACGGCGAAACGCTGCGCGCGGTCGATCTGAAAATGTCGAAACGAAACGGCACAATCAGGGGGCTGACGCTCAACTCGAAGATCGGCCGCGATACGCCCTTGATGGCCGACATGCGCGGGCGCAACGACCAGCGCAGCGGCAAGCAGGTGATCTATCTCGAAACCGGCGACGCCGGTGCGCTGTTCCGGTTCACCGACATGTATCCGCGCATGTCTGGCGGGCAGATGTGGGTCGCGCTCGATCCGCCGACCAAGGAGCAGACGCCGCAAGAAGGCATTCTCAACATCCGCGACTTTGCGGTGCGCGGGGAAGCAGCCCTCGACCGTATCGCCGCGCAGAACCAGAATGGCGCGAAAAATAACGGTGTCGATTTCTCGCGATTGCGCGTCGATTTCGTGCGCGGGCAGGGGCGGGTCTCGTTCCGCGATGGCGTGGTGCGCGGGCCTGCAATCGGTGCGACCATGGATGGCAGCATCGACTACGTGAAGAACGACGTGCACATGCGCGGCACGTTCGTGCCCCTTTATGGGCTGAACAACGCGTTCGGGCAGATCCCGATTGTCGGATTGTTCCTCGGCGGCAGCAACGAAGGCTTGCTCGGCGTAACGTATGAAGTGGTCGGTCCGCCAGGATCGCCGACGCTGCGCGTCAATCCGATTTCCGCGGTGGCGCCGGGGCTGCTTCGCAAGTTCTTTGAATTTCCAGGTGAGCGTGTGCCCGATCAGGGATCGAACGCGATCAACCGCTCAGACCGGCCGTAACAGCGCGTGGCGCTTCTTGCCGAGCGAGAGCTTAATCACGCCCTCAGCCGTTAAATCCTTCGCGGTCAGCATCATCCGCTCGTCGCTCACCGTCGCATCGTTGACCTTCAGTCCGCCGCCCTTGATCTGACGGCGCGCCTCGCTGGTGGACGTAACAAAACCTGCCTGAACCGCCACGGCGAGAACGCCAACGCCTTTGTCGAGTTCAGCCTTGGCGATTTCGATTGTCGGCAGCGACTCGGCGAGCGAGCCTTCCTCGAAGGTCTTGCGTGCGGTCTCGGCGGCTTCATCCGCCGCGGCGCGGCCATGCACCATCGCGGTCGCTTCGGTCGCGAGCACTTTCTTGGCGTCGTTCAGTTCCGCGCCCTGTAAGGCAGCGAGGCGCTTGATCTCGTCCAGCGGCAGGATCGTGAACAATTTCAGGAAGCGCTCGACGTCACTGTCCTCGGTGTTGCGCCAGAATTGCCAGTAATCGTACGGCGAGACACGGTCGGCGTTGAGCCACACTGCACCGGCCGCGGTCTTGCCCATCTTCGCGCCGGACGACGTGGTGATCAGCGGCGAGGTGAGCGCGAAGAGTTGCGCATTCGCCATGCGGCGGCCGAGATCGATGCCGCTGACGATATTGCCCCACTGGTCCGAGCCGCCCATCTGCAGAACGCATTTGTGCCGCTTGAACAGTTCGACGAAGTCGTAGGCCTGCAGGATCATGTAGTTGAATTCGAGGAACGACAATTCCTGCTGGCGCTCAAGACGCATCTTCACCGACTCGAACGACAGCATCCGGTTGACCGAGAAATGCCGGCCAACATCGCGCAGGAAGTCGATGTAGTTGAGCGAATTCAGCCAGTCGGCATTATTCGCCATCCGGGCGTCGCCGTCACCGTTTCCGAATTTCAGGAATTTCGAGAAGATCGCCTGAATACCTTTCAGGTTGTCGGCGATGTCGGCGTCGGTGAGAATTTTCCGGCTCTCGTCCTTGCCGGACGGATCGCCAACGCGCGTCGTTCCGCCGCCCATCAGCGCGATCGGCTGATGGCCGGTCTGCTGCATCCAGTAAAGCATCATGATCGGCAACAGCGAGCCGACATGCAGCGAAGGCGCCGTGCAGTCAAAGCCGATATAGGCAGTGATGCGCGAGGAGGCGGCAAGCGCATCCAGCGCCTCAGGCTCGGAAACCTGATGGATGAATCCGCGCTCGGAGAGAATGCGCAGGAAATCGGATTTGTAGACGCTCATTGTAGGCCCTTGTCGCCTTGGAAGCGGCGGTGGTGTAACAGGTCCGCCACGGGATTCAAACCTTGAGAGGCGGCTCACTTGCGCGCGATCGGGCTGATGAGTGGAACGTCGCTCGATGGCGTGGACGTGGCCTTGCTTGAAACCGACGGCGAAACCGTGGCGGCCTTCGGGCCTGCAGGCTATCGCGCTTATTCCATGCAAAAACGCACGCTGTTGCGGCAGGCGATTGCGGATGCTGCGGGGATGACCGATCGCAATGCGCGGCCCGGCTGCCTGTCCGAAGCGGAAGACTTGATAACGCGCGCGCATGCGGAAGCGGTGGAAGCATTCCTGCGTGACAATGCAATCGATGCGACAAGTATCGACGCCGTAGGATTCCACGGTCAGACTGTTTTGCATCGCCCGCAACAGCGTCTCACCGTGCAGATCGGCGATGGCGCCGCGTTGTCGAAACGGCTCGGCATTTCGGTGGTCTATGATTTCCGTGCGGCGGATGTTGCTGCCGGAGGACAAGGCGCGCCGCTTGTGCCGGTCTATCATCGCGTGCTCGCAAGCGCGCTTAACGTGCCGCATCCGATTGCGGTGCTGAATATCGGCGGGGTGTCGAACGTCACCGTGATTGACGGCTGGCCCGAACCGTTCGCCTGCGATGTCGGGCCGGGCAACGCGCTACTCGATGACTTCATGAGCGAACGCACCGGCCATTCGCGCGATCCGGCGGGAGTGAATGCAGCGCAAGGTCGTGCCGATGAGGCGGCGGTCGCGCGCGTGCTGGCACATCCTTTTTTTGCGGCGAAGCCACCGAAATCGCTCGACCGCAACGAATTCCGTGAATGGGTCTCAGAGCAGGCGCGGCTGAAAGCGATGAGCGTGCAGGACGGGGCAGCGACGCTGACCGCGATTACGGCAGCATCAGTTGCGGCCATTGTCGCGCATCTGCCTCGGCCGCCGCAAAGCTGGATCGTGTGCGGCGGCGGCGCACACAACGTAACGATGATGCGTTTTCTCGCTGAGCGGGTTGCGCCCGCGCGTGTCGTCACAGCGGACACGGTCGGATGGAATGCGGATTCGATGGAAGCGCAGGCCTTCGCCTATCTCGCGGCGCGGCACTTGCGCGGATTGCCGCTGACGTTTCCCTCCACCACCGGCGTTGATGCGCCGATGATGGGCGGGGTGCTCGTCAGGCCGTGACCTTGCGGTCAGCTTTCAGGCGTTTGTCGAGATAGCCGTGAATGGATGTCATCAGCGGCTCAATCTTGCCGTCGAAGAAATGGTTCGCGCCGGGCACGACCTTCTGCTCGATGATGATGCCCTTCTGCGTCTTGAGCTTGTCGACGAGGCCGGTCACATCCTTGTGCGGGACCACGGCATCCTTGTCGCCGTGAATGATCAGCCCGGATGACGGGCAGGGCGCAAGAAACGAAAAGTCGTAGAGGTTCGCGGGTGGCGCGACCGAGATGAATCCTTCGATCTCCGGGCGGCGCATCAAAAGCTGCATGCCGATCCAGGCACC
>CAMBBO010000114.1 GCA_945862935.1 Pseudorhodoplanes sinuspersici
ATGCGCGAACAATTCGTCGTGCCATTCCCACGGCGTGTGTGCTTCGCGATAAAGCTCGTGGAGCTTACGGCCGTCCCACAATCCGCCCTGAATGGTGAAACCGGGCCCATCGTGGTCAATCGTGATCGTATCCGCCGTGTAGGTCTGGATCTTCACCGCGTCCGCGCCGGATTCTTTTGCAACGTCGATCAACTTGAAGGCGCGCTCGATCTTGCCGTTATGATTTCCCGACACCTCCGCGATAATGTACGGCGGGTGCTGCGGCCCTATGGCGCGGCCGGCGATTGCGAAGCTGTTTTGGTTATTCATCTAAGCCTGAGCCTTGCGCGACTAATTCCGGCTGACGTGGCGCGCCGCGTTGATGCGCGCAATCTCGGGATGAGCGTCGAGACAATTCAGAACCTCACGCCAATCCGGGATCGCCGGTGCCTTCGGCAATTGCGCGAACAAAGCTGTGAAAAATGAATAGTCTTCCTCGAAATCGAGCGTCCAGCGTCGATCGAGCAGGCCCTCTTCATTCACGCTAACGCTCGCCCGACTGATTGACGGATCGCGGCGCAGCCAGGGCGTAACATGCTCCCGGTCGTAAGCTGCGGTCGCGCTTTTCGCTGCCCGGTGCAACGCATCGGCGGTGAAGGCTTCGCAATCGAGCCCATGCGGAAATGAAACGGTCAAATTGTTCGCCGCATAATCCGTACCGGCCGCCGCACGAACCGCAAGAAGCGCTCCGCAAAGGCCGGGATCGATCAGCGGGCAGTCGCTGGTCACACGCATCACGATGTCGGCTCCCACCGTATCCGCTGCCCGGGCATATCGGCCAAGAACATCGTCGGACGATCCACGCACAACCGTGGCGCCTGCGGATTCGACCGCGGGTACCAAAGGGTCATCTTCTGCATTTTCTGGAATGGCACAAACAACCACATCGACTCCGGGCACGGCCGCGCAGCGCCTCAGCACTTCGCTAAGAACGGTGCCATTGCCCAATGGCTTCAAAACCTTGCCCGGAAGGCGTGTCGAACCGAGCCTCGCCTGAACGATGATCGCGGTCTTAAGCATGATGAGCTTCAGAGCCGACCGCACCCAATCTCACGCCGGCTTCGTAGCCATCAGCGCGTTCATGCCGTCCGCATCCATCCATTCATCGTTGGAATCGGAGGCGTAGCGAAATCCTTCCGGAACAGGCTTGCCGCCGGCCTTCGTCAAATGATGCGCCTCCCATCCCGGGATTGGGGGGGCGATCACATAACGGTCCGGCAAATCGAGCGTGGCGCGCGCGTCGTCTTCGTTGATCATGACCTCGTGAAGTTTTTCGCCGGGCCGGATGCCGACGACCTCGACCGGCAGGTTTGGCGCAACGGCCTTCGCGATGTCCGTGATCTTCATCGACGGAATCTTGGGAATGAAAATCTCCCCGCCCTGCATCAGCGACAGGCTGGACAGAACGAACGACACGCCCTGATCGAGCGTGATCCAGAAGCGCGTCATGCGCGGATCCGTGATCGGCAGCGTCTTGGCGCCTTCGCTCACCATGCGCCGGAACAGAGGAACAACCGAGCCGCGCGAACCGATGACATTGCCGTAGCGGACCACGGCAAACGAAGTGCCGGTATCGCCTGAGAGATTATTCGCAGCCACCATGATCTTGTCGGCGGCGAGCTTCGATGCGCCGTAGAGATTGATCGGGTTTGCCGCCTTGTCGGTGGATAGCGCCAGCACCTTGCTGACGTTATTCCGAAGCGCCGCTTTCACCACGTTCTCCGCACCATGCACATTCGTCTGAATGCACTCGAACGGGTTATATTCCGCCGTCGGAATGATCTTCAGCGCCGCAGCGTGGATGACATAGTCGATCCCACGCATCGCAAGATCGAGGCGATCGGTGTCGCGCACATCGCCAATGAAATAGCGCATCCGGTTTGCATTCTGCGGAAACGACTTGCGCAGATCACGCTCCAGCGTTTCCTGCTTCTGTTCGTCGCGGGAAAACACCACAATCCGCTGCGGCGTATCGTGCACCAGCAACCGGCGGACAAACGAAGTGCCGAACGAGCCTGTGCCTCCGGTGATAAACACCGACTTTCCGCTCAAGCTCATGGCGGGTTCATTGAAATGTCTCAACACGTCCACATTCTCCATCGGGCCAAATCCACGCCCGTCATTCTTTCGCGAATTTTGTAATCAGACAGCCGCCGACCCGAGCGGCAACCGCCGATCGGAATCGATGCTGGGCATAACCGCTTCGAGCGAACCCGACGCGACAATTCGTCCGCCGTCGATCATGTGCACGACATCAGCGCGCCGCAGCGTCGTCGGCCGGTGCGCCACGACGATCAAAGTCCGCTGCCCGGCCAACTGGTCGATGGCCTGAAGGAAGGTCTGCTCGGTCTCGGAATCGAGGCCGCTTGTCGCCTCATCGAGTACGATGACTTCAGGATCATGATAAAGCGCGCGCGCGATGCCGATGCGCTGGCGCTGTCCGCCGCTCAGGCGCGCGCCGCGCTCGCCGACCACGGTTTTATAACCTGCGGGCAGGTTCGCGATAAAATCGTGGACATTTGCGAGGCGCGCAGCCTTCTCGACGGCCGCAAGATTGATCTCGTCGTCAAAGAGTCCAAGCGCGATATTGGCAGCGATTGATCCATCGATCAGGAACACGTCCTGCGGCACGTATCCGAGCTTTCGCTGCCACGCGATCAGCCGTTCGCCCGTCAAGGGGACGCCATCGACAAGGATCGTTCCCGACGCTGGATGAAGAAGCCCGAGAAGGAGCGAAATCAACGTAGTCTTTCCCGAACCGGTGCGGCCGATAAGGCCCACGGTCGTCTCAGCAGCGATGGATAGATTGATGTCGACCAAAACGTTGGGGCGCTCCGGATAAGAAAAGCCGACCTTCTTGAATTCAAGCTTGCGCGAAAAACGAGGTGCTGCCGGAGCAACACTCGCCCGCTCTGCCGGCACAGCCTTTTCGCTGCGAAGCGTTTGAAGAATTGTCGCAAGTGCCGGCGCATAGAAGCGCACCGACGCGAACCCGCTGAAAACATGCTGTAGCGACGGCAAAAGCCGATAGCCCGCGAACGCGAACATTCCCGCCATCGGGATCACGCTCGCCGGGTTGCCGCCCGTCATGATCGAATGAACGACCAGAAATACGATGCTGGCGAATGCCAGCGGCTCCAGCACGAAGCGCGGGATCTGGCCGACGATCAAGCTTGTCGCCGTGGTTTCTGAGTAAACCCGCGCCGGTTCATCGAACCGGCTGACAAATGCATCAACACGGCCGTAGAGCCGCAACTCCCTCAGCGCACCGAACGTTTCGTTGACGATCCTGAACCGCTCCTTGTTTGCATCGATTGCGGACATGCCAATATTTGCAAGCCAGCGTTGCGCGATGAAATAGACCGCAATGTAAATGCCGCCAAATATCGCCGCTAGTGAAAGAGCGATTACAGGATCGATAAGCACGAGGAACAGAATGATGCCGCCCGCCGCCACGGCACGCGAAATCACCGTCATTGCGGGGACGAGAACCCCGACGATAGTCCGGTCGACTTCGGAGAGAATGTTCTTGCCAAGTTCGCTGGAGTTGCGGCCAAGCAACGTGACTTGATCCTGCGTGGCATAGGCGCTTAACAACCGCCGCCCAAGGGAAACTCCGATTGCATTGGCGAGCCGGATTTGCGCTGCCGTGACCCAGGCGTTCAATAGATTTGACGTCGTGATAATCAGCATCGACGCAATGCCGACGAAGATGATGAAGCTGCGATCGTCGACGATCCCTGTCATCGTGCGAAGCTCGGTCACGCCCCAGAATTTCGAGGCCGACGCCGGATTGACGACGATACCCAGAAACGGAATGACCGACGCCACACCGGCGACATCCCCCAAGGCGACAAGTGTTATACCTGCCAGGATGAGCCAAAAGCGGCGGCGCTCCGCCGGACGTAGAATACGCAGCAGTTCAACAAGCTTTTGCATTACAATCGACTATTGGGCCGGGACGAAAATGGCGTCATCTACGCGAAGAATTTTCGTGCAACTTTCTTGATGCCCGCATCAATGGGCTCGACATGCACCGGGTCGATCCGATCCTCAAACTCCTCAACATGCGGAATGTCGAGCATCGCAAACTGAAATTCCATCAGCATGCGATAACCTCTTTTGAGCGTCGTTCCCTTGTGGAAACCCGCCGTATCTTCCGCGAGCACGGTGCCGGCTGGAGCTGAGAACACCATCTCACTCTCCTTACCGTAATGAGCGAGCAGATCGTCCCTGTCGTATCGCTTGGACAAACGGAACTGCTCCGGCTTGTGCCGACCGTGACTGCCTTGAATGTAGGTGTGCGCGCCGGTCTCTACGTCGACGTCGTTGAGATAGATGAAGAACTTCAGAAACGCCGGGCCATCGTTGTCGTAGTGGTAAACGTGCGCGCCGTAATAGCCCTTGTAAACCGGATCCAGCCACAGGCCGAGGGCGCAAAGGATCGGGCGGCAGCCCAGATAATTCTGCGCCACCTGATACATCGCGCCATCGGTGAGCAGCCGCTGCACGACAGGTTGCCGGATCAGATCGGACATGCGCCAGAGATAGCGCCCATGATCGTGCGGGATGTTGTTTTCGTCGATCATGATCCGCTCAGTGGGCGAAGTCGCGTAGGCGGGCGTGGAGAATGCAAATTTGCGGAGCGAAGCAATGTCATCGGCGCCCAGGCGCCATGGCATAATGTCCCAGCCTCGCTCGTTCAGCTTGTTGCCCGAATTTCCGATAGCCGCGTCATCCATCAAAGATGACTTCGGCAAAGCCACTTGTGGTTTCAGGACCTTCAATACGCGGCGCAAGCTCAAGTCCGACACACCGCCGGTGCGCTCGTGCATGATTTGCGAAACGCGGAGCGTAAACAGTCCGGGCGAACCCTTCCGGTAGGGATCAACAAGAAGATAGTCGACAGCGTTTGACAGACTGCTCATGGCGCCCTCGCGTCAATCATTCCAGAATAGCGGCAAGCCGCGGTGATAGAATTTTACCGGCAGGTGATCGGCCGGATTAAGGCATTTCGCCTTTGATTCTTCGGAGATGCGGTACGTCAGCGTCTTCCGGCCAAAATAGCTGAAGCTGAATGTCGAGCCTTTCAGCTTTGACAAGCGATCGAAGCGCAGCGCCTCCGCAAGAAAGCGCGCGAATTTTCCGGTGTCCTTGTTGGTGCCGACCGGCTGATTTTCACCAGCACCTGCCTTACGCCCCACCAGATACTGACAATAATTGCTGTAATACTGGAACGGATCGTCGCGCGCGGCGAGAGTTTTAAACCCGATCTGCTTCATGAGCATCCGCGCCGACAAGCGGCTGAAGCTCGAGATATGCGCGAGGCTGTAAATGCCCTGGAAGATTCCTTCCTTGTAAAGCTCAGGAATCGCCAGATAAAAGATTGCATCAGGCGAGCTGATCTCGCGCAGAAACTGCAATTCGCTGCGCGGATTATAAACGTGCTCGACAACGTGATAAGCAAAGATCACATCGAACGGCGCGTGTTTACGAAGCTCCGCCTGCACCTTCGGATCGTCCAGCGTCCCGAAGAAAACATTTTCGGTGACATTCTTTTTGAGATATTCAGCCCGCGCGCCGGTCAGTTCGGTGCAATAAAGACTGTGCCCAAACTCCGTGAATTTGCGGGTTTTCTCTCCGTACCCTGCCCCGACATCGAGAACCTTCAGCTTCCGCTTGGGAAGGTACGGCGACAGGCGCCGAACATAGCGATAAGTGGCATTGCGGGTTTCGAGTTTCGTTTCAAGCGGAACCGCCAAGTCCCAGCGCGTGCCGTACCATTGATTGATCCACGCCTTCGACGGCATCACCGAATATTGCAAGTGATCGCAGTTGGCGCACCACGCGGTTTCGATGAAATCGCCTGGATCGTCGGCATTCACCACCTGAATGACCGGCGTAAGGCGCGAGTCACAGTTGGCACACGTCGTGGTCCGAAACTTGTCGGCGACACGCGTTGCGAGTTTCGCTGCCGCCGGATCGAACGGAAGAAATTCGGCGCGCGCGTTATCGTCGCTTTCCAGATGCAATTCGATACTGTTCGATTGATCCGCCGGCGCAGACCCGCGATCCGGCGCAGCGACAATACCGGGCCGTTCGATTGACAGCTTCGGGCTGATTGCCTCAAGCGCGTAATAATAAAGATAACGAGAAAACACTTTGACGCGCTGGAACACGCGACCGCCGAATATCAGCTTCAACAACAGCGGCGTGCTTTTGACCTGCGATACCACGCTAAACCTCTTGAATGAGAACTGCTGACCGGTCGCTATTTACGCAGCAGCGGACGGCTGCGCTACGACTACGATCTGGCTTCCGAAATAAGGGCGCCATCGCAGGATCGCATCACGGATGAATTGCTTCACAATATTGCCGCCAATTGGACGGCGGTAAAAAGCGTGCGTGATCGTGAGGCCGACCCCGTAAAACAATTGTTGCAACGTCGCGATATTATGGATGACGACATGCCCGGACAGGTAAACGCCATTCTGGCGTTCGCAGATCATGTCCTGCCGCGGGTCCACGCCACTCATCGCGATCCGGTAGAAGTCCGAAATCGCACTCGAATTCGGTGTGGTAAAAATCATGGTGGCATCTTCTCGCAGAAGATCTTTGATCTTCGTAAGGAAGATTTCCTGATTGCCTATATGTTCGATGATCTCGCCGCAGAAAGCGCCCTCAAATTTACGATCTGCCTTGAAGTCCTCGATCTTGCATTGGTGAAATTCGATCCCCGACATATCGATCTTCTCATGCCGGTTGGCGTCGACGCAGGTGACCGATTTCGCAATCCGCTTCAGCTTTTCGATCGGATAGACGCCATCGGCATCGCCGCTCATTCCGCCGATATCGATGACGTTCTTGCCGGCAAAGAAACGGCCGAACAATTCGTTCAGATCCGTAAAAGTGGACACTTCAGCCATTGTGTTGTCCTCGATGTCTTAATTCACGCAAAGCGGGCTAGTGACGAACGGAGCGCGCGACACGGAACCCGAATGTCGCGTTGCGAATGCCAGCATTGACCTTGAAGCGATAGCCCGACCGCAGGATGTGGGGATCGCCGGAAAAAGAACCGCCGCGTAACGCTCGATAGGCGCAAGCGCCGCCGTCCCGCGCCGATCCGCTCTCTGGAACGCTGTCGTTACTGTCATCATAACAATCGGCAGGCCATTCCCACAAATTGCCGTGCATGTCGTTCAAGTCAAACGCATTGGCTGCAAAGCTACCGGCCGGTGCGGTGTAGGCATAGCCATCATCACACGGAAAGACCGTCCAGCGTGAAGCTCCTTCAATTCCGTTCCGCGCAGCATCGTCCGCGACATTGCCGTGGCGGCACATATCCTGTGCGTCGTTGCCGAATGAAAATCGCGGTGAAGGATGCGCGCTGGTCGTCGCCCGCGCCCCATATTCCCATTCCGCTTCGGACGGCAACCGGTACATCTTTTTCGTGCGAGCCGAGAGCCATTGCACATAAGCCGACGCGTCGCGCCAATTGACGCATGACACCGGATGCGCCGCGTCCTGCTCGTAGCCTGGATTGTGCCAGGACCGATCGTCGGCCTGACCTTCCTTGCCTTTTTCCAGCGTCGCGCAGGCGGCGGCGCGATGGCCGGTCTCTTCTACAAATCGACGAAAATCACCCACCGTCGTCTCAAACTTCGCCATCGCAAATGGCGTGCCGAACGATACGACACGCTGCGGGCCTTCGTTGGTGTCGCGATTCATGTCGCGATCCTGCTCGCCATCCGGTGAGCCCATCAGAACTTTTCCCGAAGGCAAAACGACCATCGGCGGGCATTGTTCGCATTCCCTGAATACATCTCCGGTTTTCAAAGCGCATTCTTCAATTGCCGATAACGGTTCGGATTTCCGATCCAACTTCAGACCGGTTCCCGCGAGAGCTGGATCGCAAACCAAGCGGTCAGAACCTGCGAACTGCAATCCGTGGATCACCGCAAATCCGCCAATTGCGATTGCCGCCACGCCGCTCAGCCAAAAAATCTCAAACCGCGCTTTCGGCATGGCTCGATTCCAGCCGGTGCGATTCAAACTTGGCGAAGAAGTCCACGATCTCGCTGCGGAAGCGTTCGTAACTGAATAGATGCGCGACGCGCCCCGCAGCCGCGTCATCGCGCTTCGCGTCCCGTATTGCTGCCGCCATTGCGTCTGGCTCAAGCGGCACGAGCGAAAGCGCCTCGCTGCGGACCAATGACGCGATCTCGCGATGGCCCTCGATGTCGCTTGCGACTACGGGAATGCCCGCGCCAAGCGCCTCCACCACCGAAAGGCCAAAGCTTTCGTAGGTTGAGCAAGACATCAGCAGATCGATTTCCTTCAATGCATCTGCCATTGGGATATAGCCGCGAAATGAAACGCAGCGTTCGAGACCATGCTCACGCACGAGCGCATCGAGTTCGCGCTGATAGCCGGGGTCAAGCACGTTGCCAAAAATCTCAAGGCGCAGCTTCTGTCCCGCGGCGACGAGCTTGGCCAGAACGCGAATGCCCAAAGCCTGATTTTTCAGCCGCGAGATTCTGCCGATCATTCCGAGTGTTTTCAGGCCGTGATCTGCCGGACGCGGACGAACCACAATTTCGACCGGGTTGCGAACGAGCCGCCACGGCTTCGGCTGCTTCGAACCGACGGTAAATTGCGAGACGAAAATCTTGGCGTCGCACAAGGCGTCGCGCAGGCGGCGCTTCCATCCCTCGCCTTCACTTAAGTGAACATGCCAGACGATCGGCACATTCATAGCCTTACCAATCGGGCCATAAACATAGAGCGACAGATCGTCATGGACATAAATAACATCAGGGCGGACTTTTCGCGTCCATGCCCATTCGCTCAGGAGCGAACGCAGCACGCGCGGTATCTGCCGTATTTTTTGTGAAATCGATTCCAAGGATTCCGACGAAAGCGGGCGCGCGGTACGGCTATCCGCCTCCGTCAGCGGCGCGCGGACGATAACCTCGTGTTGGCCGCGCAAAGCCTCGGCTGCGGCCATCAAAACGCGGCTCGATCCCCCAACGGTGCCATACAACGTCGCCAAGACGATCCTCATGCGGC
>CAMBBO010000115.1 GCA_945862935.1 Pseudorhodoplanes sinuspersici
CGCGCGCCATTCGTGCCCGCAGCGGCCGCTGGCGAAACGTGCCGCATCGTGAAGCTTCCGCTTTAGCGGTCTGCGAATTCTTCACCCCAAATTAAGTGGTTGCGGAACACATATCGAACAGATAGTGTTTGTTCTTGATTTGTTTCGGACGGGTCGAACCCGCTGAATTCCGGGGGAAGCAGACGATGCTGACGCGAAAGCAGGCCGAATTACTGCGCTTCATTCACGAGCGCCTGAAGGAAGCGGGTGTACCGCCCTCCTTCGACGAGATGAAGGACGCGCTGGATCTTCGGTCGAAATCCGGCATCCATCGCCTGATTACCGCGCTGGAGGAACGGGGTTTCATCCGCCGCCTGCCCAATCGCGCACGCGCCATCGAAGTGATCAAGCTTCCTGAATCGTCGAGCCCGAGCCTCGCTGGCGGACGCCGCGGTTTCACCCCAAGCGTCATCGAGGGCAATCTCGGCAAGGCACGGACGGCGACCGTATCCGCGGATGACGGCAATCGTCCGATCGCGGTTCCGGTCATGGGCCGCATTGCTGCAGGTACCCCGATCGAGGCGATCCAGACGCGCAGCCACACCATCAGCATGCCCGCCGACATGCTCACCTCTGGAGAGCATTTCGCGCTGGAAGTACGCGGCGATTCCATGATCGAGGCCGGAATTCTCGACGGCGACATGGCGCTCATTCGTAAGAGCGAGGCCGCCGATACCGGCGACATCGTCGTGGCCCTGATCGACGACGAGGAAGCAACCCTCAAGCGTTTCCGCCGCCGTGGCGCTTCCATTGCGCTCGAGCCGGCCAACACGTCCTACGAAGTGCGTATTCTGCCGCCGACGCGCGTTCGCATTCAGGGCAAGCTGGTCGGAATTTTCCGCCGCTATTAGTCGTCCGCATCCAGCGCGTCCACTGGCGGTGTCGCATCGCGTGCCGCCGGTCGGATCGACTGGCGGGCGGCGTCATCCGTAACAGCCTGCGCTTTCGCCCACGGGCGGTCCTGGCCGATGGGACGCGCGCGCACGATGTCGAACGACGATCCATTGCGATAGAGCGCAAGCGCCCCACCAGCGCGCGAGAGCGCATGATCGATCGCCGCAGCACCACATTGCGGCGGAGCTTGGTGTGGGGTGATGACCAAGGCAGCGCGCTGGCAATCTTCTTCCAGCGACGACACATGGATCGACAAGGCCGCCAGCGCATTGTCGGCCATCGGCGCGATGCAGCCCGTGCGATCGCAGGTGACGCCTTCACCAATCGTACCCTCGCCCGCAGCTCGCCAGTCCGCATCAGCCGCGAGCCATTCCCGGATCATGAAGTCGTCGCTCTTGGACTTCATGATCGAGAGTCGCCCTTGTGCGTTACGCACCGCAGCCATCTGACCGTCATGCGACACGTAAACGTCAGGCGGCTTGGTCCAGACCGCCCAGAGACAGGCAAAGGCTGCGAGGGCAGCGCCCGTCCAACGCAGCGGACTTCGCATCAGGCATACGATCACAAGACCGGCGGAGCCCAGCAGCAGCGGTCCCATGCCGAATGCCGATACCTGGCCGACAGCCCCTGGCAACGAGGCAACCCACAGCGCAACTGATGTCATCCAGTCGATGCCGTCTCCCATGATCCGCCACAGCATTCCGTCAAATCCGAACGGGATCGCCAGCACGGCGAGCATCCCCGCAGGCATCACCCAAGCCGACACGATCGGCATCGCAAGCAGGTTCGCGATCACGCCATAAGGCGCGACCCTATGAAAATGAAACGCCGCATAAGGCGTCGTTGCGAGGCCCGCGAGAGCCGACGCCAAGATTAGCCCGGCAATCTCGCGGCCGCCCCACAACGCGATCCGGCCGCCCAGCGAAGAGTCCGGCACGTTCGAGAACCAGGGCAGTCCGCGTTCGTATCCCGCGATCAGCGCGAGCGTCGCGGCAAATGACATCTGGAAGCTCGGGTGAACCAACGATTCCGGCCGAAGCACCAGCACTGCGAATGCCGCGACCGCAATCGTGCGCAACGTCAGCGCCGGACGGTCGAGCATGACGCCGATCAGCACGACCGATGTCATTATGAAGGATCGCTGCGTTGCGACTTCGGACCCAGATAGCAGAAGATAAAACAACGCCGCGAGCAGCGCACCAAACGCCGCCCATTTCTTGATCGGCCTGCGGTTCGCAAGCTCCGGGATCAGCACGAGTCCGGCGCGGATCGCGAAGAACACAACGCCCGCCACGATCGCCATGTGATAGCCGGAGATGGAAAGGACATGCGCAAGGCTTGACACATACATGGCGTCGTTGACCGGCGTGGAGATCGCATCGCGCTTGCCGGTGATCAGCGCCGACGCAATCGAGCCGCGGTCGCCCGACAGGGTAGATCGGATGCGCGCGTCGATCGCATCGCGTATTCCGCCGATGGCCGACGCGTAGCGCAGCCATAGACCCTGCGGCGCAGGTGGAGCCGCTTCAATCTTGATGCGCCCGAGTACGAACCCACTCGCACCAATCCCCTGAAAATAAAGATCGCGCGCAAAGTCATACCCGCCGGGACGCAGCGGCTGCAGCGGCGGATTGAGCCGAGCCTTCATGCTGACGTATGTGCCAACCGCGGGCGCAGTTCCCTTGCGCACCGAAAGCCTGATGCGATCAGGTTTCGCGCTCAATCGCGGCGCTTCCATGCGATGCACACGAACGACGATGCGGTCGCTGCGCTCGCGATCCTCGCGCACTTCGACATAGCCGCCGATCTCGACGCCGAATGCCGGATACGTCAGGACCGGATGGCTGACGACGACCCCACGAAGCGTGCCAGTGAGAAATCCGCAAGCGATAGCCGTTAGAGCGAGTGCCGCCGGAAACGCGATTGGACGCGCGCGCGTGGCGACACACGCCGCAATGCCCGCGATTGACACCGCAATTGGCGCCCACCATTGCGGCTCGCGATCCGCAGTGAAATAGAGCGCGATCCCAAATCCGTACGCGATGGCAAGCCACGGGATGAGGCGTCCCGGCGCGACATCGGCTACGGACCACGTGCGAATACGTGTGGCGAGCCACTCGCCGAATTTGGCGCCTGCGGCAAAGGATGCAGACGCGCCCCGCCCGGACGCAGCCGCGATTTCCGGCCACGTTCGCGCGCGGCCACGCTTGCCCCATTCGACCATGCGCGGCCACCCTTCGCGCGCCTCGCGCATCTCGCGCGAGCGTCTATCTTAGGGACGAGGCTTTTGGCTGGCTATCCGCCTGAGGCTGCGACCTTGGCCCAGGTGTCGCGCAGGCCCACGGTCCGGTTGAACACCAGCTTTCCGGACTTGGATTCAATATCCGGACAGAAATAGCCCTGCCGCTCAAACTGGATGACCGCAGCATTGCCGTCAGCGAGCGCAGGCTCGACGCGACCCTGCAATACTTCGAGTGACGACGGATTGATGTCGGCTGCGAAGTTCGACCCGTCGGGATCAGGCTTGGTAAAGAGCGGATTATAAAGCCGCAATTCCGCCGGAAGGGATTGCTTCGCCGACACCCAATGCATCGTCGCCTTCACCTTGCGTCCGTCCGGCGCGTTGCCGCCTTTGGTCGCGGGATCGTAGGTGCAGCGCAGTTCGATCACTTCGCCTGCGGCGTTCTTCTTAACCTCATGACACTTGATGAAATACGCATAGCGCAGCCGCACTTCGGAGCCGGGTGACAGACGAAAGAATTTCTTCGGCGGAATTTCCATAAAATCGTCCGCCTCAATGTATAGCTCACGGCCGAATTTGATCTTGCGCGTTCCCGCCGCCGGATCGTCCGGGTGATTGACCGCTTCCAGTTCTTCGCTCTCACCTTCAGGATAATTTTCCAGAACGACCTTGAGCGGGCGCAACACGGCCATCCGCCGCTGCGCGGTCTTGTTCAAGCTTTCACGCACCGAGAAATCGAATTGCGCGCTGTCGACGATGCTGTTCGCCTTGGCAACGCCGATGCGCTTGATGAAGTCGCGAATGGCGTCGGCGGGAACGCCTCTGCGTCTCAGTCCGGCGATGGTCGGCATGCGCGGATCGTCCCAGCCATCCACGTGTTTACCGGTCACTAGGGCGTTCAACACTCGCTTCGAAAGCAGCGTCGCCGTGATGTTCAGGCGCGCGAACTCATATTGATGCGGATGCGACGGCACCGGCAGGTTGTCGAGGAACCATTCGTAAAGCGGACGATGATCCTCAAACTCGAGCGTGCAGATCGAATGCGTTACATGCTCGATCGCATCCGACTGGCCGTGAGCGAAATCATAGCTTGGATAGATACACCACGCCGTTCCCGTTCGCGGATGGTTCGCGTGCAGGATGCGATAAAGCACCGGATCGCGCAGATTGATGTTGCCGGACGTCATGTCTATCTTTGCGCGCAGCACGCGCGCGCCATTCGGAAATTCACCGGCGCGCATACGCTTGAACAAATCGGCGTTTTCGTCGGCAGACCGGTCACGCCACGGTGAATTCTTGCCAGGTTCGGTGAGCGTGCCACGCGACAGACGCATTTCGTCGGGCGTCTGGTCGTCCACATAAGCCTTGCCGTCGCGGATCAGCAAAACGGCCCAGTCGTAGATCTGCTCAAAATAGTCGGACGCGTGATAAAGGTGCTTGCCCCAATCAAACCCGAGCCATTGGACGTCGCGCTTGATGGCGTCGATATATTCCTGCTCTTCCTTGGTCGGATTGGTGTCGTCGAACCGCAGATTGCAGCGGCCGCCGAATTCCCGCGCGAGACCAAAATTCAGGCAGATCGACTTGGCGTGTCCGATATGGAGATAGCCGTTCGGTTCGGGCGGAAACCGCGTCACGACGCTCTTGTGCCGTCCGCTTTCAAGGTCGGCGGCAACGATGTCACGGATGAAATCCCGTCCGGCTTCGATTGTCTCGTCGGTCATGCCTGATGTGAACCTAACTGCCCTGCGGCGAAGTAAGCGCGGCGCCTATGTGCCAAATCCGTGCGCGCGCGCCAAGCCAATTTGCCCGGCCGGGCGCATCCTTCGGTTGCCGTGTTCCGTGGCTGTGATACCAGCAAGGCAACATGGCTGAGACAATTGTCACGCGCTTTGCGCCCTCACCGACCGGATTCCTCCACATCGGAGGAGCGCGGACGGCATTGTTCAACTGGCTCTATGCGCGCGCGCGGGGCGGCAAGATGCTGCTGCGAATCGAGGACACCGACCGCGAGCGCTCCACGCAGGCAGCCCTCGATGCGATTCTGGACGGGTTGAGCTGGCTCGGCCTGAATTGGGACGGCGATGTGATCTATCAATTCTCGCGCGCCGACCGCCATCGCGAAGTCGCCGAGGAATTGCTCGCCAAGGGCCTGGCATATCGTTGCTATGCGAGCCCTGAGGAACTGACACAGATGCGCGAAGCCGCGCGCAGCGCCGGCCGGGCAAAACTTTATGACGGGCGCTGGCGCGACCGCGATCCGTCTGAAGCGCCGCCCGGCGTCAAGCCGGTGATCCGCCTGAAAGCACCCGTCACAGGCGAAACCGTGATCGAGGACAAGGTTCAGGGCCGCGTGGTCTGGAAGAATGAAGATCTCGACGACCTCGTGCTTCTTCGGTCCGATGGCACGCCAACTTATATGCATGCTGTCGTAGTCGACGATCACGATATGGGCGTGACGCACATCATCCGCGGCGACGACCACCTCACCAACGGCGCCCGGCAGAAGCAAATCTACGATGCGCTCGGATGGACCGTTCCGGTGATGGCGCACATCCCGCTGATTCACGGCCCGGACGGATCGAAGCTGTCCAAGCGGCACGGCGCACTTGGCGTCGATGCATATCGCGGTATGGGCTACCTGCCGCAGGCGCTGCGGAATTATCTGGTGCGGCTCGGCTGGGCGCATGGAGACCAGGAAATCTTTTCGACCGAGGAAATGATCGCCGCGTTCGATTTGCCGCAGATAGGACGTTCGCCGGCGCGCTTTGATTTTGCCAAGCTCGAAAACATCAGCGGACATTACATCCGGGCAAGCTCCGACGAGGATTTGCTCGCCGAACTTGAAAAGGCGCTGCCGTACCTGGCGGACGGCCCTGTGCTTGCCGCCAAGCTGAACCCGGACCTGCGGCGGAAGATACTGCTCGCCATGCCCGGCCTGAAAGAGCGCGCCAAGTCGCTTGTCGATCTTCTGGAAGGAAGCCGCTTTTTGTGGGCGAGCCGGCCGCTGACCATGGAAGAAAAGGCCAAGGCTCTGCTGACGCCTGAGGCGCGCGTCATCATAGGATCGCTGATCACAGACCTGTCAGCCCTCAATCCCTGGGATGCCACAACGACTGAAACAGCCGTCCGTGCTTACGCGGAACGGACACAGGCCAAGCTCGGATCGGTCGCCCAGCCTCTGCGCGCCGCCCTGACCGGCCGGACGACATCGCCCGGAATCTTCGAGGTTCTCGTGGCTCTGGGCAAGGACGAGAGCATCGCCCGCCTGCGCGACCAAGTGTGACAGCGCCCCCGGAAATTCCCTTGAAGTTAGTGCGGAATTATCTCTTCCAATAACGCAGGGGCGGCCTACCCGCACCCATCTTGCAGTGCAAGATGCGATACGATACGCCAGCATTCAGGGGCTATTCTACCGCAAGCCTTCCGGGGCTTGATCGTGGCACAGGCGCAGGTTTTGAGCCGTGCCCGGCCGTTCGAGAAAGGATGTCGATCATGGATGCACCAAGCGGGAGGCCGACGACGGCCCGGGTGACAATCGGCAACGAGAACTGGGATTTCCCGGTCCGTAACGGCACGATCGGTCCGGACGTCCTCGATATTTCCAAGCTCTATGCGCAGTCCGGGCGGTTCACCTACGATCCGGGATTCACGTCGACCGCGAGCTGCGAATCCAAGATCACGTATATCGACGGCGACGAAGGCGTCCTGCTCTATCGCGGCTTCCCGATCGAGCAACTCGCCGAACACGGCGATTTCCTGGAAACCTGTTACCTGCTGCTGTACGGCGAATTGCCGACACCAGCACAAAAGTCGGATTTCGATAATCGCGTCGTGCATCACACCATGGTGCACGAGCAGATGATGCGGTTCTTCCAGGGCTTCCGCCGCGACGCGCATCCGATGGCGGTGCTGTGCGGCAGCGTCGGCGCATTGTCGGCCTTCTATCACGACTCCACGGACATCTCCGATCCGCATCAGCGCATGGTCGCGTCGATCCGCATGATCGCGAAGATGCCGACGATGGCCGCGATGGCTTACAAATATTCCGTCGGCCAGCCGTTCGTGTATCCGAAAAACGATCTCGATTATTCGACGAATTTCTTGCGCATGTGCTTTGCCGTGCCGTGCGAGGAATACAAGCCAAACCCCGTGCTCGCGCGCGCGATGGATCGCATTTTCATCCTGCATGCCGATCACGAACAGAATGCCTCGACCTCGACGGTGCGTAGCGCTGGTTCCTCTGGCGCCAATCCGTTCGCCTGTATCGCTGCCGGCATTGCTTGCCTGTGGGGACCGGCGCATGGCGGCGCGAACGAGGCCGCACTGAAAATGCTGGCGGAAATCGGAACGGTCGACCGCATTCCGGAATTCATCAAACGTTCGAAGGACAAGGACGATCCGTTCCGTTTGATGGGCTTCGGACATCGCGTCTACAAGCATTACGATCCGCGCGCCAAGATCATGCAGAAGACCTGCCACGAGGTCTTGAGCGAAACCGGACACAAGGACGATCCGTTGCTGGAAGTCGCGATGGAGCTTGAGCGCA
Source organism: Pseudorhodoplanes sinuspersici (assembly GCA_945862935.1). Classification (GTDB taxonomy): domain Bacteria; phylum Pseudomonadota; class Alphaproteobacteria; order Rhizobiales; family Xanthobacteraceae; genus Pseudorhodoplanes; species Pseudorhodoplanes sinuspersici_A. The sequence continues at coordinate 7,725 of CAMBBO010000115.1, forward strand.
TCGCGCTGTCCGACGAATATTTCATCGAGAAGAAGCTCTACCCGAACGTCGATTTCTATTCGGGCATTACGCTGAAGGCGATGGGCTTCCCAACCACGATGTTCACCGTCCTGTTCGCGCTTGCGCGTACCGTCGGCTGGATCGCGCAGTGGAAAGAGATGATCGAGGATCCGAGTCAGAAGATCAGCCGGCCGCGCCAGCTCTACACTGGCTCGACGCGTCGCGACTACGTGCCGATTTCGACACGCAAGTCCTGACAGTTTCGGTTTTCAAATACGAAATGGCCGGGCATTGCCCGGCCATTTTTTGTTTCCGTCCATCTATGCCGCTCAATGCGCCTTGCGCTCGTCGCCATAGGCCCAGGTGAGATAGGCCGATCCCCAAGTGAAGCCGCCACCGAAGGCCGCGAGGACGAGGCGGCTACCGCGCTTGAGCTTGGATTCATAATCCCAGAGGCAAAGCGGGATTGTCGCCGCGGTCGTATTGCCAAATTTCTGGATCGTCATCATCACGCGATCCATCGGCAATCCAAGGCGCTCGGCGGTGACTTCGATGATCCGGCGGTTCGCCTGATGCGGCACGAGCCAGTCAATCATGTCGCTGGTCAGATTATTACGCGACAGGATTTCGCTTGCGCCTTCCGCCATTCGCGCGATGGCAAATTTGTAAACCGCAGCACCTTCCTGATGAACGTAATGCTGGCGCTTCGATACGGTTTCCGCGCTTGGAGGCATCCGGCTTCCACCCGCTTTTTGATGCAGATGCGGCATGCCTGCGCCGTCGGAGCGGATCAGCGTGTCGAAGATGCCCTCACCGTTTGGGCTAGGCTCGACAAGCACCGCGCCCGCACCATCGCCGAACAGCACGCATGTTGCGCGGTCAGTATAATCGATGATCGACGACATCTTGTCCGCGCCGACGACGATGATCTTCTTGTATTGGCCGGAGCCGATGAAATGCCGCGCAATGGTCAGCGCGTAAAGAAAACCCGAACACGCCGCCTGCACGTCGAAGCTGCCGACGTTACGAATACCGACCATGTCGCAGATCAGGTTCGCGGTCGAAGGAAATACCATGTCGGGCGTCGTCGTCGCGCAAATTAGAAGGTCGATATCCTGCGCGCCGTTGTCGGTGCGCTCCAGAAGACCGCGCACCGCTTCCGCCGCCATGTGCGAGGTACCAAGGCCTTCGCCCTTCAGCAGCCTGCGTTCCTTGATGCCGGTGCGGTCGGAAATCCAGGCGTCGCTGGTGTCGACCAAGCGCGCGAGTTCGGCGTTGGTCAGGACGTAATCCGGGACGTGGCCGTGGACACCGGTGATCGCAGCACGAATTGGAACTTGGATCGACACGCAAATCGCCCGGCGGTTTTGAGGTGCAGTGCG
>CAMBBO010000116.1 GCA_945862935.1 Pseudorhodoplanes sinuspersici
GAGGCGCAAGGTTAGGCCAAGGCATTGGCGCCGATCCTGCGGCGGCTTTCGCGCCAATCGGATCGTAGTTGAAACGGATACTTGCCTTGTCCGGTGTGACACCTTGCTTTTTGAAAAGCTCCGCGAGCGTATGACCGGCATCCTTGAATTGCGGGCTGAGATCCGTCTCGATTGTCACCGCATCGAGATAAATGCCCTCAAACACGCGAGAGAGCGTCGCTTCGCTGCCATCGAGACCGTAACCGTAAGCGCTCGGTCCGCCTCCAAACGTAAGCAGTAAAGATGTCGCGCCGTTCTCAAGATCGTCGAGTGCTTGCGCGTTCGCCTTCGCCGGGTCGGGATGGTCGGCGCGCTGCATCACCTCCCATGGGCCAAGACGGCCGGCGACAGGTTTGGCGTCCGCCCGCCGCGAATAGAGAGGATCGAATTTCAAGCCATCGCGCGTGGTGCTGACCAGCCGCTCGAAGGGCGCGCCTTTGAGTACGCCATCGACGAGCTTCAACCATTGCTCGTGCGTCGCCGGGGCAAATTCCCCGGCCAGCGTCAGCGTGTCCGCGACCCGATCCATGCTTATTGAATCGCACGGCGGCTATCGCAGTGCAACATGGCATCGTGGCTAAGTCAGCCGTTCGATGCCTGTGGCATCGATACCGGTCAGGGCGTCCGAAACCCTGCGCCCGGCGATCACCCGCTCTGGCGCGATCTCGGCAAGCGGGACCAGCACGAAGGCTCGCTCGAACAGCCGCGGATGGGGCAGGGTGAGACTAGGGCCACCCAATGTAACGCCCAAGATGTCGAGCAGATCGATGTCGAGTGTTCGCGGACCCCATCGTTTTTCGTTCGCCCGGTCGCGGCCGAATTGCATTTCGACCGAATGGGCATGAGCGAGCAGTTCGGGCGGAGTGAGGTTGGTTTCAATCTCGATGCAAACGTTGATGAAAGAAGCCTGATCCGTCACGCCCCAAGGTGGCGTCCGGTAGTCTGACGAACGCGCCAGAAGGCGCACCGTGGGATCAGAGCAGAAGGTTTCAATGGCGCGCGCGATTGTCATCGTCGCATCGCCGACATTGCCACCGAAGGCGACGAGCGCGTTAGCCATTGCGCGCGCGATAGATCGACACGCCGATGTCGTCGAAGGTAGCCGCGACCGGAGCATGGGGTTTGTGAACAGTGACGCGAACGCCGCTTACCCGTTCAAATTTTCCAAGGATTGCTTGTGCGACGGCGCCCGCCGCCGCCTCGATCAGCCGGTAGCGTTGTTTGCAAAATGCGTCGCTCGCAACTGCCGCAACCTGATCGTACGAAATAGTGTCCGCGAGCCGGTCACTTCGTGATGCCCGGTCAAGTTCGATATCGAGCGTAATATCGAGCTTGAAACTTTGCCCGACCTTGCCCTCATGCGGCATCACGCCGTGGTAGGCGTGGAGCGCAAGTCCGTTGACGAATACGTAGTCCTTCATCCTGCGCTCCGGATCGCTTCGGCGACGCGAAGGGCCTGCACCGTTTCCCGCACATCGTGCGTGCGGACGATGCTGGCGCCCTGCATCGCTGCAAGAATGTGGCCTGCGATGGAGCCGCCGAGCCGGTCGTCAGGCTCGGATGGCACGATCGAGTTGATGAAACGCTTGCGCGACAAGCCGACGAGGAGCGGGTGCCCGAAGGATTTGAATTCGGCAAGACGGGCTACGGCCAGAATGCTTTGCTCCGGTGTCTTGCCGAAGCCGACACCCGGATCGAGAACGATGTTTTCTTTCCTGATGCCGGCGTGTTCTGCAATTTCGAGCGAGCGGGAGAAGAAAGCCATAATGTCAGCCATGATGTCGATCTCAGGATCGGCCTTGTCCCGATTATGCATGACGATCACCGGCACGCCATGGTCTGCGATTGTCTTTGCCATGTCCGGATCGCGCTGCAATCCCCAGACGTCGTTGACGATGGATGCGCCCTGTTTGAGAGCATAGTCCGCGACGGTCGATTTGACGGTGTCGATTGAAACGGTGAGTCCGAGTTTCACAAGATTTGGCAGAACCGGAGCAAGGCGCGCAGTTTCTTCGTCGGCTGAAATAGCGACCGGGTTTCCGTAGGGTCTGCTCGATTCCGCTCCGACATCGATGATATCGGCGCCATCTTCGATCATGCGTTGGGCCTGCGACATGGCCGCTGCCGGATCGAGAAATTGTCCGCCGTCGGAAAAGGAATCCGGCGTGATGTTGAGGATGCCCATCACGAGCGTTTGGCCGCGCCCCAAAAGGCCCTGCAGAACGTGCGAAGGGGGGTGCGAGGTCGCGCTCATGCGCGCGCTTTGCGCGCTGCCGGTCATCGAGTCAAGGTTCGGACTTGCGCCGGGTGCGATAGGTGATTTTGAGCGGAAGCTTCTTGGCGTGGTCGATCCAGCGCCGGATCGCCTTTTCAGTCGGCACCAGCCGGACCAACTTTCGCTTCTTGTTGGTCGTCGCCATGCTTTCCGCAAGGTGCGCGGGGTTCCTATAGCGCAGATCGCGCACGGTATCGACGCCGACGTGGCGAAGAAGCTCGGCGTAGCCGCGGCCCAAACCACTCACGCGAAAGAAGTCGGCCATATTGGCCCAGAGAAGCAGGCGCTGCTGATCGATGCCGGTCTTGTCCGCCAGCACCTTGCGGCCCTTGGGGTCTTTGGCTGCTTCCAGGAACTTTGCGGTCGTACGAATCCCTGCGTCGCGCAGCGCTTTCGCATCGCTCGCGTCGACACCTTCGAGACTCTTGATGGAATAAGTGGCGGACACTCAGGACATTCCGATCATGATCGAGCGCAAGAGGACTTCAAGTGAATTGCCCGAGGCCCGGGATCGAGGAGACGATTTCGCCGACAGCATCGTCGCCGGCCTTTTCGCGCGCATAAGCCATGACGACGCGCGTGACCTGCTGCACCTGGCCCATGCCGAGACCAAGTCCCATGAGCTGGGTGCCGGCACCCATGATGCCGCCCATGCTGAACGCGCCGGCTGCTGGTGCGGATTGCGCGGCAGCTTCGGCGCCGGGCATCTTTGCGAGGATTGCCTTGACCTGATCGGCAGGGCCTTCCTTGATCAGGAAAGCGAGAATGATGGCGATAGCTTTGGCCGCAACGTCACGATCAATGCCAATGTCGGCGGCGATCCGCCCGATCAGTTCGTCCATCTTACCCTGCCCCTCCCCGCACTGACGGCGGGTTTGATATGGTAATACTGGACGTGACGTGTCAGGAAAACAAGGAATTCATGGTTTTTAGGAAGGTGTGTGAAATCTGCCGCAGCGCGGCAACGCTCGGTCCTTGCGTCATCTTCGTCGCAGTTGAACCACATAGTTGCGCCGGTCAGAATAACCTGCGCGGATTCGAATAAGAACTTTTTCAAATTGGAGCGATCGCGATCATGGCGGACATCGATCCGGACGGAAAAATTTTCGTCGGCAAAAGCAAGAAGCCGGAATTGCTCACGCTCGCGCTTGCGAACCGTCACGGTCTGGTTGCGGGTGCAACCGGAACCGGCAAGACGGTGACATTGCAAGTTCTGGCGGAAGGCTTTTCCCGCGCCGGGGTTCCGGTTTTCGCGGCCGACATCAAGGGCGACCTTTCCGGAATCGCAGAAGCCGGCGAAGCCAAGGACGCGCTTGTGAAGCGCGCGAAAGATATGGGCTTCAAATATGAACCGGACGACTTCCCGGTCGTGTTCTGGGACCTGTTCGGCGATCAGGGGCACCCGATCCGCGCCACCATTTCGGAAATGGGCCCGGTTCTTCTGTCGCGAATGATGGATCTGAACGATGTTCAGGAGGGCGTTCTGAACATCGCGTTCCGTGTTGCCGACGATCAGGGCCTACCGCTGGTCGACCTGAAGGATTTGCGCGCAATTCTGGCGTTCGTCGGCGAACATGCCGATGAACTGACGACACAATATGGCAATGTGGCGAAGCAGAGCGTCGGCACCATCCAGCGGCAGATCCTCGTTCTGGAGAACCAGGGCGGCAAGAAGTTCTTCGGCGAGCCCGCGCTCGAACTGAAAGACTTCATGAAAACAGACCGCGACGGGCGCGGAATCGTGAATATTCTGGCGGCGGACAAGCTGATGGCGAACCCGCGCCTCTATGCCACCTTCTTGCTATGGCTTCTGTCCGAGTTGTTTGAGGAAATGCCAGAAGCGGGCGATCCGCCGAAGCCCAAGCTCGTGTTCTTCTTCGACGAGGCGCATCTTCTTTTCACCGACGCGCCGAAGGCCCTGCTGGACAAGATCGAGCAGGTTGTCCGCCTGATCCGCTCCAAAGGCGTCGGTGTTTATTTCGTCACGCAGAACCCGCTCGACGTTCCCGACAAGGTTCTCGGCCAGCTTGGCAACCGCGTGCAGCATGCCTTGCGCGCGTTCACGCCGCGCGACCAGAAATCGGTGAGGGCCGCAGCCGACACGTTCCGGCCGAACCCGAAACTCGACACGTTCAAGGCGATCACCGAACTCGGCAAGGGTGAGGCGCTTGTGTCGTTCCTCGAAGGCAACGGCACGCCTTCGCTGGTCGAGCGCTGCATGATCCGCCCGCCGGCGGGGCGCATCGGGCCGGTGACGGATGCCGAGCGCAAGGCGATCATCGGCAAGTCGCCGCTCAAGGGAAAATACGATAGCGAGGTCGATTCCGAATCCGCCTACGAAATTCTTGCAAAGCGAGTGAAGGGCGAAGCCTTGCCGGAAGGCAAGGCGGGGCAGAACGCGCCGCAGGAACAGGGCGGCGGTGGAGGCGGAATTATCGGCAGCGTGCTCGGCGGAATTTTCGGCATGGGCCGCAAGAGTGGCACGCGCCTCTCGACCGGGCAGCTCATTGCGCGGGAGGTGACGCGCAGCGTCACCAATCGCGTCGCGGGCAAGGTCGCCTCCGAACTCGGCAAGACCATCGGCGGATCAGTCGGCTCATCGGTCGGCCGGGCGATCATTCGCGGCACGCTCGGCGGAATTCTGCGGCGCTAAGGCTCGCGCCTGCCTGAGCGGCTCTTACGAAAAAAGCGCCACTCACATCGAGTGGCGCTTTCTTTCATTTCCGACGGAGCCTTATTTTGCCTTCAAGCCGTCGCGGAAAGCCATCGCTTCGAGTTCGACCCGCACCGCATCCATCACCGGAACCACCGGGCGCACTTCGAATGTGAAGGCAGGCAGCATCGAGCAGAATTTGTGGACCGCGAGCGGATCGTCGCAGTCGAGCAGCATGTAACCGCCCCAGTCGCCGACGCGGACGACAAACATTTCGATCTTGAAATTGTCCGGTGCCTTCCACTGGGTGAACACTTCGAGAATGCGCTTCTGCGCGTTCTCGTATTCCATCGGCGAACCTTGCGGGCGTTCATCCCAGGTGATCATGTATTTCATCGCGGCCCCTCCAAATTTTTCTTGCTGAAGCGGGAGCATCCTCAATCGCGGGGTTCCCTATGTCCAGCGGGGGTGCACTTGAGACGACGCTCGGTCCGTTGCTTCCGGCGCCGTCGGGAATTTCTTTCGCGCCATGACAGTCGTAAAAGACTTTGCCAGCGGCTAACTTTCGCCACCGACAAAAAATGGGACCTGCCTGCAATGACCCTTTCCGAAGCCCTGCCGAAAGTCCTCGACCGCATCGACGCCGATCTCGACAAAAGCCTTGAGCGGCTTTTCGCGTTCATCCGGTTGCAGTCGATTTCGACCGATCCGGCCTTTGCCGGGCAATGCAAGGCGACCGCCGAGCATGTGGCGAAAGAGTTGAAGGAGCTTGGCTTCGATCCGAAAGTGCGCCCGACCAAGGGCCATCCGATCGTCACCGCGACATCGCCCGGCGGCCCCGGTCCACGCGTTCTCTTTTACGGTCACTACGACGTTCAGCCGGTCGATCCGCTGAATCTTTGGACCACGCCCCCGTTCGAACCGCGCATCGAGGAATTGCCGGGCGGGCGCAAGGTCATCGTCGGGCGTGGCGCTGCCGACGACAAAGGTCAGATCATGACCTTCGTGGAAGCATGCCGGGCTTTCAAGGCGATCACCGGCGCGTTGCCGCTGCCGATTACCATGATGATCGAAGGCGAGGAAGAATGCGGCTCGGCCAATCTGTTTTCGTTCGTTCGCGACAATGCCGACGAGTTCAAGCTCGACCTCGGCCTTGTCTGTGACACCGGCATGTGGGACCGCACGACGCCCGCGATCACAACGTCGCTGCGCGGCATGGTCTATGAGGAAGTCACATTGCGCTGCGCGGACCGCGATCTGCATTCTGGGTTGTTCGGCGGTGCCGCAGCCAACCCGATACGGATTCTTGCACGCATCATCGCCGCGATCCACGACGACAACGGCAGGATCACAATTCCGGATTTCTACGAAGGCGTTGCCGAATTGCCGGCCGACATCAAGGCGGACTTGAAGGCGCTCGACCTGAGACCAGAGGATTTTCTCGGACAGGTGGGCCTGAAAGTGTCCGCAGGCGAAAAAGACCGGATGCTGATCGAGCAGATTTCCACGCGACCGGCCTGCGATGTGAATGGCATCATCGGCGGCTACACCGGGGAAGGCGCGAAGACCGTGATCGCAGCGCAGGCGTCGGCGAAAATCTCGTTCCGGCTCGTGGGAGACCAGAACCCCGATAAAATCCGCGATGCGTTCCGCTCTTTCGTGAAAGAGCGCCTGCCGGCCGATTGCGAGGTGACATTCGCCGGCCATTCCGGCAGCCCCGCGCTTCAATTGCCTTACGACAACCCTTCGCTTGCGAAAGCGCGCGCCGCGCTCGCGGAGGAATGGGGCAAGAAGGCCGTAACCATCGGGTCGGGCGGTTCGATCCCGATTGTCGGCGATTTCAAGCGGGTGCTTGGAATGGACTCGTTGCTGGTCGGGTTCGGCCTTGATGACGACCGCATCCACTCGCCGAACGAGAAATACGACCTGACGAGTTTCCACAAAGGCATCCGCTCATGGGCGCGGATTTTGGCAAGCCTTGCGAATTAATGTGCGTGGCCGTGATGATTGGTTGCTGAAGGAGCGCCGGTTTTCATCTCGCGCATGGCCTGCGTCAGTATCTGGAACGACGACCACAAGAATAGTCCGGCCATGATTCCTGCAACTATCAGGTCGGGCCATTTGGTCGCGGTGCCCCAGACCGCGAGTGCCGCGATCATAACGATCACGTTGCCGATGGCGTCGTTGCGCGAGCATAGCCAGACCGAGCGCACATTGGCGTCGCCATCCCTGTAACGCATCAGGATGAGTACGCTTGCGACGTTTGCCGCGAGTGCAAGGAAACCGACAACGCCCATCACTTCTGCGCGCGGCAGGCTGAGAACGACAACGTGGTAGATGGTCGAGCCGAGTACCCATAATCCCATCAGCGTGAGACTGATGCCTTTTACGAAAGCGGCGATGGAGCGGGCGCGAAGCGACGCCCCGATTACCGCAAGGCTGATGCCATAAGTTGTGGTGTCGCCCAGAAAATCGAGCGCGTCCGCCTGTAGGGCCTGAGAGCCTGCGAGCGCACCGGCCGTCATTTCCACGACGAACATCGCAGCGTTGATCGCAATGACGAGCCACAGCCGCCGCTTGTAGTCGGCGGACAGCCCTTCGAATGTGTGATCGTGACCCGCGCCCATGATCGGCCTTTCCTTCGGCAAGATATGGGGCGCAAGGGCGGTGTAATACTAGAACGCCGCTAGGCTGCGAAATCCAGAAGCGCCTTCAGATCGCGCAACACCGCGGCGGGCTTTGCGTCCGGGTATTCGTCTGGATTACTGGCGCGGTTGATCCACAGGCAGCGGAAGCCGAACTTCGTTGCGCCCATCACGTCCCATCGGTTCGATGAGACGAATACGACGTCGGCCGGTTTGATGGAAAAATGCGTCGTCACGAGCGCGTAAACTTCCGCGCGCGGCTTGAACATCTTTACGCTGTCGACGGAGAACACCTCGTCGAGCAGCGGCCCGATCCGCGCGGCCTCCACCGCCGCGTTGACCATGCGTGGAGAGCCGTTGGTCAGGATCGCGGTCTTGTCGCCGCGCGCCTTCAGGGCTTCGAGCGTCGCGCGAGCGTCAGGATAGGCATCAAGCGTGAGATAGGCGTCGAGGAGTTGCCCGCGCAGCGACTTGTCCACGCCGGGAAAACGCGCCAGCGCAAAATCGAGCGCGAGTTCCGTCAGCGTGTCGAAATCGCGATATTCACCGGCGAGCGTGAGCGTCCAGGTGTATTCGAGCTGCTTTGTGCGCCAAAGATCCGAGAAGCGGTCGGCATCCGGCCCGCACGCCGCACGATAACGCGCCATCGCGGCGTGAACGTCGAACAACGTTCCATAGGCATCGAAAACATAAACTGGCATGCTTATCGGCCCGGATTTTTGAATACGCTTGGCATGCTGTAGCCGCGAATATCGTACACCTTTGCGTAGGTAACGTCCTCGCGCTCGATCTCGACCAGAACCGGCGCGTCGGGCTCCGCGCAATAAAATTCGCCAAGCATCATCGCAAAATCCGCGCCCTTGGTGTCCCACGTCGTGATGAATTCCGGTCCAAGCTCGACCTCGGCTGCCGGATGCGGGCCGCACACCGCGATGCGCCAGCGGCGATGATCCTTCGGCGATTCATTTCGTTCGGTCAGTATCGCGCGCAGCTTTTCAGAGGCTTCCTTGAAGGCCAAACCCCAGTAATCGATCATGAAGCGTTCTTCGGCGCCTTCGACGCCGCCGGCGATATGATTGAAGTGGGTGTATTGATAAGGGTGCAGGCGCTTCATCGCGATCACGGGATCGGCAAGACCCGCAGCGATCACCGCCGCCGCTACAATCGCCGCGCGCTTTGACCGCCGCTCAATATCTTCGAGAAACCATGCACCCGCCATTCCGCCGAGTACCGCGAGCGCGGGCGCGATGAATACGAAATGGCGGATGCCGTTATACATCGCCGGCCGCGTCAGAACGGTAATGAGAATTGGCACGGTCGCGGCGGCGACGATCAGCA
>CAMBBO010000117.1 GCA_945862935.1 Pseudorhodoplanes sinuspersici
ATCTCGGCTTCCGGCTGACCGAGATCATCATCCTGAACGACGGCACCGAGCAGGCGATCTGGATGACCGCGACTAACAAGTCCTACGACTTCGCCTATTCGCGCGACATGACCGGCACCAAGGGGCGCCTGCATCACATTACGTTTGCGCTCGATAGCCGCGAGGAAATCCTGCGTGCGGCCGATGTGTTTCTGGAGAACGGCGTGTTCATCGAAGCAGGCCCGCACAAGCACGCGATCCAGCAGACGTTCTTTCTTTATGTGTATGAGCCCGGCGGCAATCGCGTCGAACTCGCCAATGCCGGCGCGCGGCTTGTGCTCGCGCCCGACTGGAAACCAATCGTGTGGACCGAGGAAGAGCGAAAGAAGGGTCAGGCGTGGGGATTGCAGACGATCAAGTCATTCCATACGCACGGCACGCCGCCGGTCGAACATAATTAGTTTCCCGAATGCCCTCCATTCCGCAGATCAAACTGCCTTCGGGCCGGACCATTCCGCAATATGGGCTTGGCACATGGGGCATGGGCGAAAGCGCGCGCAATCGCACCGCTGAAGTTACGGCATTGAAACTCGGCTTCGATCTTGGCGTGACGCTGGTCGATACCGCGGAAATGTACGGCTCCGGCGGCGCGGAAGAGATCACCGGCGAGGCGATGGCGGGCCGCCGCGACGAACTCTACGTCGTCAGCAAGGTGCTGCCGGAAAACGCTACGCGGCGTGGAACGATTGCGGCCTGCGAGCGCAGCCTGAAGCGCATGCGTACCGACCGGATCGAGCTTTATCTCCTGCATTGGCGCGGAAGCCCACCGCTCGATGAAACGCTCGACGCGCTTCTCTCATTGCAGCGCGACGGGAAGATCATCGACTGGGGCGTCAGCAATTTCGATACCGACGACATGGAAGAACTCGCCGATCTTGACGGCGGTGATGACTGCGCCAGCAATCAGGTCCTCTACAACCTCACCCGGCGCGGCATCGAATATGACCTGCTGCCGTGGTGCAATCAGCGCAGCATTCCGGTGATGGCCTATTCGCCCATCGAGCAGGGCCGCATGCTCGGACACAAGACGCTGGCCACAATCGCCGCACGCCACAATGCAACGCCCGCGCAGGTCGCGCTGGCGTGGCTGCTCGCCCAAAAAGGTGTGGTGTCGATCCCAAAGGCGACTAACCACGATCACCTGCGCGAAAACCTGAAGTCGCTCGACCTGAAGCTCACCACGGACGATTTCGCAACACTCGACCAAGGCTTCCCGCCGCCGAAGCGGAAGCAACCGCTCGGCATGCTATAGAGGCGCAATGACAGATCTATCGAAACTCCATGTCGGGCTGACCGGCTCCGCCGAAATCATCGTATCGGACGCACACACCGCCCCGCGCATCGGCAGCGGACGGGTCGCGGTTCTAGCAACGCCTGTGATGATCAACGTGATCGAAGCTGCCGCCCTCGACGCCATCGAGAAACATCTTCCCGAAGGAAACCAGAGCCTCGGCACGCATCTCGACGTGAAGCACTACGCGGCAACGCCAGTCGGTATGCGCCTGCGCGCAAAAGCCGAAGTCACGAAGATCGACGGACGCAATATCGAATTTCGTGTCGAGGCATTCGACGAAAAGGAGCGTGTCGGTGACGGCACGCACACCCGCGTCGTGGTGAATGTCGCGCGGTTCGACCAGCGAGTGCAAAAGAAGCTGGAAGACCTGCCGCGCATCCAGCAAGCGTGGCCGCAAGGGCTTGAGATCAAGTCATGAGCGCCAACACCGTCAAGATCGCCTTTATCGGTTTTGGCGAAGCGGGCCAGGCCATCGCAGCAGGTTTGCGCGAAACGGGCGCTGTGGATCTTACCGCGTGGGACATTTTGTTTCCGCAAGACACTGGCGCGAAGCTGCGCGACGCGGCGCAGAAAATCGGCGCGCGTTGCGCTTCGTCCGCTGCGGATGCGGTGCATGACCGCGAAATCGTAATCTCCGCGGTGACCGCGGCTTCGAGTCTCGATGCCGCGCGCTCCGTCGCCGAACACCTGCGCGGCCAGCTTTTCCTCGACATCAATTCGGTATCGCCGGGGCGCAAGCAGGAAACGGCCAAGCTGATCGACAAGACCGCGCGCTATGTCGATGTTGCGGTGATGGGGCCGATCCATCCGGCGCGGCACCTGACACCGATGCTGCTCGCAGGCGCCCACGCAGACGCCATCATGCCGTTCGTGGAAGCGTTCGGCATGAAGGCCGCGACGGCCGGACCCGAAATCGGCGCGGCGGCCGCGATCAAGATGGTGCGCAGCGTCATGGTGAAGGGCATGGAGGCCCTCACCTATGAATGCTTCGTCGCTGCGACACGCGCAGGCGTCGAGGAGCCGGTGCTGGCGTCGCTGGCAAAGAGCTTTCCGGGTTTCGACTGGCCCAAAACCGTCGCCTACAACATCGAGCGGATGGCGAACCACGGCACGCGCCGGGCTGCCGAAATGGAAGAGGTCGCAGCCACCCTGCGCGAACTTGGAATCGAACCAAGGATGGCCGAGGCGACCGTCATGCGGCAGCGCGAAATGGCGCAAATCGGCAAGGACGCCGCCGTGCGCGATACCCTCGATAAGGACTATGCCAGCGTTCTGAAAGCCGTGAGCGCCGCAGCAAAACCGCGCCAGAATTAACAGCCGTTCAGACCGGGCTGCCGTCCACATCTATTTTACGAGAAAGAAACAAGCGCCAGCTTGTGTTCGCCATTCCCCGTCGCTCTACTGGCGCGTTGATCCAATTAACCCGGGGAAACGAACCAATGAAAATCCAAACCAAAACGATTTCGACAATCTGCATTGCCGCGCTCGCCGGCGCGTTCATGTTTGCTTCGACTGGCTCCAGCGAAGCGGCGAAGAAGAAAGCCAAGGCAGCCGCCGCCCCGACCATGGGCTGCGTTGCCCTCTGGGTGCCGGTCTGCGGCAAGAAGGGCAAGAAGACCATGACCTACACCAACGCGTGCATGGCCAAGGAAGCCGGCGCAAAGGTTATCGCGCAAGGCGAATGCGTCGCGAAGAAGAAGTAAGATCGGTTCGATCTGAGAAAATGGCCGGGCTTCCCCGGCCATTTTTTATGGGCGCGGCGGAACGGCGACGAATTCCGATAGCCGTTCCTTTGGCAACAGCGCAGCGAGAATTCTTTGTTTCACCGCATCGCTTGCGATCTCGTCGAGACCGGACACCGTGGCGGTCTGAAGCGCAGACTTCGGAAAATAATCGCGCAGCGCGTTTTCAATCACATCCGGCGCAACGTTCACTGCCTGCGCGTAGGCCTTGCGCGCATTTTCATTTGCATAAAGGGCATCGGCCGCCTCGCGCCATGCCAATACAAAACGGCCAAGCACCTCCTTCTTCTTCTGAAGCGTCTCGGCGTCCACGACACTGACGCGCCATGTCCGCGATTTCGGGGCAGCCATGTCAGCACCCTTCGCGATGATACGGATCTTGCCCTCAGCTACTTCCTTCAGTCCGAACGGTGCGCGGCCAAACCCAACCGCGACCTTGCCCGTCATCACATCGAGAAGCGTCGCGGACGGACTGCCCGTCGCCACAGGCTTGCCCGCAATTTTCAATTCTCGCGCCCAGTCTGTGACGATGCGATGCGTCAGCGAGCCGTTGGTGGAATAGGCCAACGCCGCATCGCCCGCGCCAGCCAGATACGTGATTGAAGACTCTGATTTGACGTACCAATAGAGATCGCTGACGCCGGTGAAATTCGGAAGCACGGCGCGGATCGGTACGCCGTTAGCAAAGGCGCGAAGCGCCATCTCCGTATCGACGCCGATGGCAATGTCCGCGCTGCCGCCGATCACGGCCTGTAGTGCGCCCGCGCCGCCATGAGCGGAAATGATCGCGAGAACGATGCCGTGTTTCTTGAATATCTCGCGCGCGGCCAATGGCTGGTTTTCGAATGCGTGAACGTCCGCAACCGCGACCTTCAACGTGTCATCCGCCATTGCCGGGTGCAGCATCGCAACAAAGGCAGCGAGTGCGATCGCCACAAACATCGCCGTCCGTTGCCGTAACATCCGGTCGGGCATCAGGACCTTCTCACGCGGTCGCACGATCGAGTTCACGCAGCCCCTGACTCATCCCCGCAACCAAAGGAGCCGCTTCGACACGCCCGAAACGATCCGGGAATCGCTGTCGAACCCACGGCAGCGCGACGGCGTAAAGCCAAACGGTCACGACGAGATAGCTCATGAGCCAGGTCAGCAGGTGGTAGCGCTGCGTCGTTGCATAGAACAGCATGACGCCATGCTGCGCGAGTGTTGCAAGTGCGATCAACCTGAGCCACGGATCGAATGACTTGCGCGCGATCACGAACACGATGACTGCAATCGCAGCGGCTCCAACCGGAATGGAGGCGTAAGACCCCGATGTGCCGCTCAACCAATCGGCAACCTGTGAAATTGCGCGCTTGAGATTTTCGCCACGGAAATCCAGCGTCAGGAATTCGAGTAGCGCCTGTAGATACGCCGATGGCGTCATCAGGAAGATCGCCTGATGTTGCGCGTTGCCGCTGAACAGCACGAGCTGATTGCCGAAATACCAGTTGTGCCAAGGCATGAAGGCGGCGGGCAGAATTCCGGCGGCAAGCCCTGCGGCCCGCATCCATTGCCGGTGCCAAAGCGCCATCGCGCCGGCGCCCGCTCCGATCACGCCGATGTAAGGCGCAATATTGGGCCGCACGAACAGCGCAAGCGCAAGCAGGAATGCCGCGCCGAATGCCGGGGCAAAGCGGCGGCCGGGGCCTGCGGAATTCCAGCCGACAAGAAGAAGCGTAGCGCACACAGCGAAAATCGCCGCTGCCGGATCGGCGTATCCGCGCGACGCATTCTTCAGATAATGAAAGAAGCTCGTGCCGAAAATCGCACCGACCGGCACAGTCATAAACAAGAGCACACAACTAAGCGCCCAGATGCGCGGCACGAAGCGCCGGAACAATGCGAACAGCACAAGCGGAAAAACGAGAATGAGCGAAAGATAGCCGAGATAGGTTTCACCAAAAATCACATGCTCGATTGCGCGCAGGTATCGAAACCCCGGCCCACCGTAATAGAAAACATTTTCGCCGCCCGCGATGGCCTGCATCACGTTGCCGTCGAGCAGGCTGGTGAGAATGCGCCGCGCGATCCCGTCATAGAATAATCCATCGTCACCGCCGTCGAACGGGCGGACGCCGCCGACAAAACTAGCGTCATCAATAACGATTGTAAGAAGGCCAGCCCCGATCACCAGCAACGGCAGCACGAGTGCGCGGGCGCGCCAGCGCACGAGCCATCCGAGCAATGTAACGATGGTGCCCGCGATCAATCCATCGACCGCAAGCTGGCGCAGCGCGATCGTCAACGGCCGCTCAAGATCCATCGCGAGCGTGGACGGCTTTATCGCGAGGCCGAATATCCTGCGTCCGGCATCTTCCTTTTCGATCACCCGGCAACCCCAGGCGGTATGCCCAAGTGGCGTAAAGCGATCCGTCCCCTCCTCCCAGACAAGGTCGCCGCGCCAGCAAAGCTGGCTGCCGATATATTCGGCCGGGAAGCGGTACATGACGAAGTAAGGCATCTTCACATGCCAGCGGTGCAGCCCCATCCAGAAACGCCGGTCGCGTTCCGCGCGCTCGACACCATCGGCAGCCGTTGTCCAGTTGTAGTTACGGTCGTTGATGAAGCCGAGCCGGTGCCACACCGGATCGCCAAAATCGATCCGGTCGACGCGGCGTGAAAATTGCGGCGATCCGAAAATGCCATCGGCGGAAAATGCGTATGTGCGGTCCGGCATGGGCTGGCCCTGCCAGCATCCCGAAAGCTTCGGGTCGCATCGCTGCGCGGGCGGATAAAGCGCATCGAATTGTTCGGCCATGACCCGGTAAACATCCGGCGGTAGGCCCGCCGTCAGCGCGTTGTCGCTCGCGCGCGGCAGGAAAATGTTGTGCCCCTCCTCGATGCGCGGCGGGGCCAGAACAAACTGCGCGGCAACAGACACAAGGCATAGCGCGCCCGCGAGCAGCCACGGACGCATGTGCATGACCAGCGATCCGGAAAAAATCAGGAGCGCCGATCCGGCGAGGATCGCGTAGCCGAAAAGCGTGTTGACCGGCCAGCCGATCACCGCCGAGATCAGCACGAGGAGCGCGATCTTCAGCATTGTGCCGGCGCGGGACGGATCGGAATCTGCAACCATGCCGCTGTTTAGGCCGGTTCCCCTGAAGGGGCAACGGCGCGCGAAAGCCCTCTTGCGCGGGTCAGGAACTTGCCGCTACCTGCGCGCCTTCGGCGCGTTCAGGGCGCGCGCACGCCAAGGGGCATGTGTGATCCGTCTCGGTATTATCGGCTCCAATTTCGGCCGGTCGGTGATTTTACCGGCCTTCCGCGCCGATCCTCGTTGCGAGGTTGTGGCGCTGGCGGGACGCGATTCCGCGCGGGCGGTTACACTCGCAAAAGAAAGCGGAATTGCCGAAAGTTCCGGGCGATGGGAAGACCTTGTCGCCAATAACGCAATCGACGCTGTCGCAATCGCGACCCCGCCCGAATTTCAGCCGGGCATCGCGATGCGCGCCTTACAAAACGGCAAGGCTGTGTTCGCCGAGAAACCGGTCGCGGCCGATCTCAACGGCGCCAGAGAATTTCTCGCGGCAGCACAGGCAAGCAAAAAGCCTGTGATGATCGATTTCGAGTTTGCTGAAATCGCCGCGTGGCGGAAGGCAAAGTCTTTGATCGACGCAGGCGCAATCGGGGCGCTGCGGCATGTCGCCGTGAACTGGCATGTCGAAGGCCGCGCAACGCAACTACGATTGAAGTCGTGGAAAACAAGCGGCGAAAACGGCGGCGGTGTACTTGGAAATTTCGTCAGCCATTGCTTTTATTACCTTGAGCATTTCTGCGGCCCGATCCGTGACGTATCCGCGCGGACGTTCGGATTGAGCGGCGAATCGACCCCAAGCGAAAGCAGCGTGGCGCTGTCCGGCACTTTCGCTTCAGGCGCGCCTTACATGCTGTCGATGAGTGCTGCCTCCTATGCAGGCTCCGGCCATCGCGTCGAATTCTACGGCGAAGACGGCGCGCTCGTTCTGTCGAACACGACCAGCGACTATATGCGCGGCTTTAAGCTTCACTATGCAAAGCGCCCGACCGGTCTCGAACCGGTCACAGTCGACACAGGCGAAGAGGACCGATATGAGGACGGCCGCATCGCGCCGGTCGCGCGGCTCGCTTCTCGTTTTATCGATGCAATAGAAAACGGCACGATCCCGACGCCGGGAATCAAGGAAGGAATGCGCGTGCAGGCCCTGATCGAAACTGCGCGGCGTTCGAATGCAAACGCTGGCACAACATTGACGGTTGAATCATGAGCGGCAAGCGCATCCTCGTCACCGGCGGCTCCGGCTTCATTGGATCGGCATTGGTCACGCGCCTCGTGCGCGACGGGCATGATGTCCGCGTGTTTGACGACAATTCCCGAGGTCGCCCCCGGCGCCTCGCCGAAATCGAAAACGACATCGAATTTATCGCAGGCGACATTCGCGACCCGCAGGCGGTCGATGCCGCCATCGAAGGCGTCGATGAGGTGCATCATCTCGCGTATGTGAACGGCACGGAATTCTTCTACAGCGCGCCGGAACTCGTTCTTGAGGTCGGCGTGAAGGGTATCGTCAATGTGCTCGACGGCTGCAAGCATCGCGGCGTCGGGACGCTGATCCTCGCCTCAAGCTCGGAGGTCTATCAGACCCCGCCGCAAATCCCGACCGACGAGCGCGCGCCGCTGATCGTGCCAGACCCGCTCAACCCGCGTTATTCCTATGGCGGCGGCAAGATCATCAGCGAATTGATGGCGATCAATTACGGCCGGAAATTCTTCGAGCGCGTGCTGATTTTCCGTCCTCACAATGTCTATGGACCGGACATGGGCTTCGAGCATGTCATCCCGCAATTCGCGCTGCGGATGAAAAAGGAAGCCGCCCAGCAGGCGCGCGGCGCCCCAATCCTGTTTCCCATTCAGGGAAGCGGGGAGGAGACGCGCAGCTTCTGCCATGTCGACGATCTGGTCGAAGGCGTAATCCGCATGCGCGAGAAGGGCAAGCATCTCGGCATCTATCACATCGGCACGACCGAGGAGATTTCGATTGCCGACCTCGCCAGCAAGGTCGCGCTGGCGTGCGGCCAGACGATCGATCTCGCGACCGGAGATACCCTGCCCGGCTCAACCCTGCGCCGCTGCCCCGATATTTCTAAACTGGTAAAGCTCGGCTATAAGCCGCGCGTCGCGCTGGCCGAGGGGCTTCCGCCCACCGTGCGCTGGTACTGGGAAAATGCCGAGCTTGCTCCGCAATCCTAGTGTTTTCCCAGTGTTTGCCTTGCGTTTGTAAGCTGAGGAGACGGCATTGCGTCCAACAAAAATCGCCAAGGGGGCCGGAACCGGCGCCAGCGTTCCCGTCGAGCAATGCCAGGTTTGCGGCAACGACAAACTGAAAACGGTGCTGTCGCTCGGCTATATGCCGCCGGTCAACCAGATGGTGCCAATCGGACAAGTGCCGCGGCAGCAACCGTGGTTTCCGACCGACCTTCTCTACTGCAACCGTTGCGAACTGGTGCAGCTTGGGCTCGCGGTAGATCCCGTCATTATCTTTCCACCGGAATATCCCTACACCAGCGGCATGACCAAGCTGCTGCGCGACAATTTCGCGGAGCTGTATTCCGAGTCCTCGAAGATGTTGTCCCTGAGCAAGGATGACCTGTGCGTTGACATCGGCTCCAACGACGGAACGCTGATTTCGAATTTCCAGAAGGGCGGCCACCGCATCCTCGGCATCGAGCCGACCGATGTGTCGAAGATCGCGAACGATCGCGGCATCCCGACCTTGCAGGCTTATTTCAATGCCGCTGTCGCGCGGCAGGTGAAAGAAAAGCACGGCGGCGCGCGCGTC
>CAMBBO010000118.1 GCA_945862935.1 Pseudorhodoplanes sinuspersici
CAATCCTGCTGGGTGGCGTTGCGGGAGTCGGCATCGCGTTCGCCGGGATATACGGGATCGGGCGGCTGATAGGCAATCCGGCGAGTGCGCAGTCATGCCAGCCGGCCGCCGAAATCGCGCAAAAGTTAACGCCATTGGTGCGCGGGGAAGTGGCCGCAATGACTCCAGCGAAGACACCCATTCGCGCGTCGGACCTAAGCTTCCGCGACCCGGATGGGCGTGACCGCAAGCTTTCCGAATGGCGCGGCCGCATTGTGCTGCTCAATCTCTGGGCCACATGGTGCGTACCCTGCCGCAAGGAGATGCCCGCGCTCGATGCGTTGCAGGCCAAGTTGGGCGGCGCTGATTTCGAAGTCGTCGCCGTCAATATCGACACGCGCAATCTCGACAAACCGAAGACGTGGCTGAACGAAGTCAATGTCACCAAGCTCGCTTACTATGCCGATCCGAACGCAAAGATCTTTCAGGATCTGAAATCGGCGGGCCGCGCATTCGGCATGCCGACGACATTGCTGATCGATAAGCAAGGCTGCGAGATTGCAACCCTTGCGGGGCCGGCCGAATGGGCGAGCGACGACGCAGTCGCGCTGGTTCAGGCTGCGATCAAGGCCGCGCCTTAAACTGAAATATCCATCTGCGTTCCGACGCCGCTCGCGAGATTCATCGCGCTTGTCGCGTTGTTGCTGGCGGATTCGAGCAGCTTGACAACCGAGGCATCGGCTTGCGCGTTCATCTTCATCATCTTCGCGGCCGCAGCGGTTTGAAGCTGCGCGGCCTGCATCGCAATAAACGAAGATGTGATCGAGGAAACATCCATCTGATCAGACCGTGATGCTGATTTTTTTCAGGCCGGTCGTGAGGTCATAAACCGTCCCGTCCTTCATCGTCATGGTTCCGGCTTGAATGTCGATCTGCGTGCCGCCATCGAGCCGCGTTGAATTTGTCACGCTGAATGTCGATGTCTTGGATGACGGAATGAGATTGGCACCGGCATCGTAGGTGTTTGTCTTTGCCGCTGCTTCGGTTTTGGCTTTCGCTTCGGCTTGCAAACGCGTGATGGATTGCTGCGCAGCGAGAGACGCCGACGCGGAAAATTGGTTCGTCCATGCATCGGTGAAAGACGATGCCGCAGCCGACGTGCGCGTTTCAAAATCCTCGCGCATAGCCTTGTACTTGGAGCCCCACGCCTTCGAGGCCTCCCAAGGGCTCATCTGCCGAAATGACGAATAGCGATAGGTTTTTATGACACAAATACTCGGACGGAATTGTAGGCCGGCCCGGTAACGAAATGGCTAACGCGAATTAATCCCTGAACGCCTGAGTTGACAGGCCGCCTTCCGCCTCCTACACTTAACCATATGGTTAAGCATCAACACACGCGGCTCGATCTGACCTTTAACGCCCTGTCCGATCCGACACGACGGGCCTTGCTCGCACGTCTGAGCGAAGGAGACGGCCTTTCGGTCAGCGAACTTGCCAAGCCATTTTCGATGTCACTGCCCGCGGTGATGAAGCATCTCGACGTTCTGTCGGATGCCGGTCTCGTCACGCGATCAAAAAACGGCCGCACCGTGAATTGCCAGCTCACGGCCGCGCCGATGGAAGACGCCATGAATTGGCTGAACCACTATTTACGATTCTGGAATCAGCAGCTCGACCGTCTCGCTGCATTCCTCGAGGAGGAAACATGTCCGCCAGCGCAGCCCCAAACACCGAAATCAAGCCAAGCCTCACCCTCAAACGTCGTCTCAATGCGACGCCGGAAAAAGTCTACGCCGCCTGGACCGACCCCGCGAAAATCGTGAAGTGGTTCGGCCCGGATGCGGGAAAAGTCACCAAGGCGGAAACTGACGTTCGCGTCGGCGGCACATACGTCGTGATATTTCACACCGAAGACGGCCAGGAGCATTTCGTCAGCGGCGTTTATCGCGAGGTCGTACCGAACGAAAAGATCGTCTTCACCTGGGCGTGGCGCTCGACACCGGAACGTGAGTCGCTCGTAACCGTTACCACCAAGGCGGACGGCGCCGGCACGCTGCTGACCTTGCTGCACGAGCAATTCTTCGACGAAGCCGCGCGCGACCGCCACGAATTCGGATGGAGCGGATCGCTCAACAAGCTCGAAAAGCTTTTTTCGTAAAACGAGAACGGAGTACGCCGCCATGAAGCTTTACTATTTCGAGACGATCAATCCGCAGAAAGCGTGCGCGGTCGCGAAATACCTGAACTCGCCGGTCGAGTTCGTGCGCGTCGATCTCGCCAAGGGCGAACACAAGACGTCCGCTTATCTGGCGATCAATCCAAACGGAAAAGTCCCGGCTTTGGTCGATGGACAGGTCAGCATTTGGGAATCGAACGCAATCATGTGCCACCTCGCGCGAGTTGCGAAATCTGATCTCTGGCCGGCCGATGGCGCTAAACAGATCGAAGTATTGAAGTGGCTGACGTGGAATTCCGAGCACTTCACGCGGCATGCCGGCTCCCTCTACTTCAACTACATCATCAAGCCGAAATTCAGTCTCGGCGAGCCGGATACGAAGGCGGTGCAGGAGGCCACGGGATTCGTGAAACAGTTCGGGGCCGTGCTCGACGACCATCTTGCCAGCCGCGCTTACCTCTTGGGCGATCAACTGACCGTCGCCGATTTCGCGGTCTCGGTGACGCTGCCGTTCGCGGCAAAGATCCATCTCCCGCTCGACGGTTTCAAGAACATCGCGCGATGGCAGTCGCGGCTCGAAGAATTGCCCGCATGGCGCGAGCCTTTCCCGGAAATCAGGGCAGCGGCCTGAGCCCCAGACTCAACGACACAACCCGGAGTCAAACGATGCAACACACACTCGTTTCACAAGACGAATGGACCGCCGCGCACACGGCGCACCTCGTCAAGGAAAAGGAATTCACCCGTGCGCGCGATGCGTTGAGTGAAGCGCGACGCGCCTTGCCTTGGGTCAAGGTCCGCAAGAACTATATTTTCGACACGCCGGAGGGAAAGCAAAGCCTCGCCGACCTGTTCGGCAAGAATAGCCAGCTCATGGTCTATCACTTCATGTTCGCGCCCGGCTGGAAGGAAGGTTGCCCCGGCTGTTCCTTCATCGCTGACCACATGGATGGCGCTAACCTGCATCTGGCGCATCACGATATTTCGCTGGTCGCGGTTTCGCGTGCACCGCTCGCCGAATTCACACCCTACAAGAAGCGCATGGGTTGGAAGTTCAAGTGGGTGTCATCGAATGGCAATGACTTCAACTTCGACTATCACGTATCGGCGACCAAGGACGAGCTCGCAAAGAACAGCATGAATTACAATTACGAGCAGGCGGATTTCGCAACCGAAGAAATGCCCGGCATCAGCGTGTTCTATAGGAACGAGAAGGGTGAGATCTTTCACACCTATTCGTCCTACGCGCGCGGTGGCGACATTCTGATCGGCGCCTACAATTTCCTCGACATGACGCCGAAGGGCCGGAACGAGAAAGAAATCATGGATTGGATGAAGCGCCACGACGAATACGAAAAAGCGTCGTCCGCTTCCTGCTGTCATTCGTAACCGCGTCTGTAAAAAAACAGATTGGAAATTTCATGAGCACGACGACTGCCCAGGACTTTACGATTTCGCGCACTTTTGACGCACCACGCGACAAGGTGTGGAAAGCCTGGACCGAAGCCGAGAGCTTGCAGAAATGGTGGGGGCCGAAGGGATCGACGATCCGTGTGCTCAAACTCGACTTCCGGCCCGACGGGATCTTCCATTATTCGATGGAATTCCAGCCCGGCCATCCGATGTACGGCCGCTTCATCTATCGCGAGATCGTCGCACCCGAGAAAATCGTGTTCGTGAATTCATTCTCCGACGCGGCGGGCGGCATTACGCGCGCGCCGTTTCCGCAGCTTGGCGGCAAATGGCCGCTCGAAGTGCTGAACAACGTCACCTTCACCGAGCAGGATGGAAAAACAACGGTCAGCCTGCGTGGCGGCCCGATCAACGCCAACGCCGATGAGATCGCGGCCTACGTCAGCATGTTCGATTCGATGCGCGGCGGCTTCACCGGCAGCTTCGACCAGCTCGCCGATTATCTCGCCAACACCAAATAAATTCCGGAGATCCCAATGACCGTAACGACCAACCCGTACCTGTTCTTCGACGGCAATTGCGAAGAAGCGTTCAACTTCTACGCCAAGCTTTTTGGCGGCAAGATCAACGCCATGATGCCGCATGAAGGCACGCCCGCCGAAGGCGGCGTTCCGCCGGAATGGAAGAAGAAAATCATCCATGCGTGCATGAGCATCGGCGATCAAATGCTGATGGCGTCGGATGCGCCGCCCGCACATTCACAGAAACCGCAGGGATTTTCCGTCCATGTCGGTGTCGACTCCACTGCTGAAGCTGAGCGGATTTACTCAGCACTCGAAAAGGGCGGCAAAGTAAACATGCCGCTCGCGGAAACTTTCTGGGCCGAGCGCTTCGGCATGGTGGTGGATCGCTTCGGTACGCCGTGGATGATCAATTATCCGAAGAAGATGTAATCGCCCGAACCGGCCAGCGACCAAGAAAGATTCAGTCATGCTCACAGCACTCGCCGTCATCGCCGGCATTATTGCCGCCCTCGTCGCGATTATTCTGATTATCGCCGCGCTGAAGCCCGCACATTTTCGCGTGCAGCGTTCAATTGAAATCGAAGCCGCGCCCGGTACGATTTTCCCGCTGATCAACGACCTGCACGAAAATTCGCGCTGGTCGCCGTTCGAGAAGGACCCCAACATGAAAAAGGTCCATAGCGGCGCGCCGAAGGGCGTGGGCGCTGCCTACGATTGGGACGGCAACAAGCAGGTTGGCCGTGGCCGCATCGCCATTATCGAGTCGGTACCGACTTCGAAAGTCGTGATGAAGCTCGACATGTTCACGCCGTTCGAGGCGCACAACACTGTCGAGTTCACCCTTCATCCCGGCGAAGGGAAGAAAACCACCGTCACCTGGACGATGTTCGGCCCGCAGCCATATCTTGCCAAGGTGATGAGCACAGTCATCAACTGCGACAAGATGGTTGGCAGTCAGTTCGAGGAAGGTCTCGGCAAGCTGAAGGCCATCGCGGAAGGAGCCTCCTCGTGAGCACTTCCGATCTCACGAAATCGCCGGTGGCTGGCACTTATCCGATCGTGGAAGTTACGCTCACTCGCGTGATCGCGGCGCCGCTTGAACGCGTATTTCAGGCTTGGACCGATCCCGCGCAGCTCGCGAAATGGTGGGGGCCGTATGGCTTCACCAACCCGCGCTGCGAGATCGACGCCCGGCCGGGTGGACGGATTCACATCGACATGCGCGCGCCCGATGGCGTCGTCTATCCCATGACTGGAATTGTGCACGAGATCGTGCCGAACAGGCGGCTGGTCTTCACGGCGGTGGCAGAGGATCACGACGGCAACCCGCAGCTTGAGTCGCACACGACCGTGACCTTTGAGGAAGCGGACGGCAAAACCAGACTGACCGTGCACGCGCGCGGGACCGCGAAGGTCGAGGCTGGCGTCGCCATGATTGCGGGCATGCAAGCCGGATGGACCCAAAGCCTTGAACGGTTTGATCGCGTTGCAGCATCGGCGCGCGAATAACTGTCGCAGGTGAGCGGCGCGCAAGGATCGTGGCTGGCCTTTCGCGGCGGTCTACGATTACAATTTGACCATTGACGAAGGCGGCGCAGACCGCTTCTAGGCCGAGGAAACACTTAAGGATGAGCGTTGGCATGCCGCATGTCGGCGCCGTGCGTGAAGTGCAAATGCGCGGCGCCGCACGGTCCGATCGTCAGCGATTACGCGCCCTCGCGATCGCTACCGGCATTGGCTGGGCGATCGCTTTTGTTGTTCTCGGACTTCACTACCAGTTGCAGACTTATGGTGACGGATCGATTTTCTCTTATTCAATCGCGGTGCGCGACGCCTGGGCTTTTCATTTTCACAATATCTCCGGGCGTCTCTTCGCTTACCTGATTGCGGTGGCGCCTTCGGAAATTTATGTCGGCCTGACCGGCGACGCGCGCGGCGGCATCGCGCTCTACGGCATCCTGTTCTTTGGCGCACCGCTTGCCGGCCTCGCATTGACCTATGCCGCCGACCGCTCGCCGGGGCGCATCATCTTCGCAGCCGCCTGCCTGTCGACGGCGTGTCTTTGCCCGCTCGTCTTTGGCTTCCCGACCGAAATGTGGATGGCCCACGCATTATTCTGGCCAGCGCTCGCGCTGTGCCATTTTGCAAGGCGCGATGCGGCCGGTCATGCGGCGGTCTTCGCGATCCTGCTTTCGTTGATCTTTACCCATGCCGGGAGCGCGATCTTCATCGTCTCGATTTTGCTCACGCTATGGCTGCGCGGACGCGACGACCGAATGCTCGGCCGGACGTTGTGGACGCTCGTGCCCGTGCTGGCGATCTGGCTGGCCGTGCGGACCGGGTTTGCGCCGGATGATTATTTCGCTCCGGTGCTGGCGCGCGCAGCCTGGCACGTATTCGACTGGCGCATCTGCATCAGCCGGATGGTTCTCCTGTTCGCGACCGCGCTCGGCGGTTATGCAGTGCTTTGCTACGGCCTGCGCCGCATCACGCCACGGCACGCGCCGCTTTATGCTGTGGCCATTGTCGCTGTGTTTCTCGCCTCCTACTGGGTTTACGCAATTAATCCGGTTCACGCCGAGCGACGTTATTATCTACGCACGCTTCTGATCTTGTTCACGCCGGTAGCGGGAATACTCGCCGCCGCTTTTGCGCTTCAGGCGCAGGGATTGCTGCAACGGCAGGTGCCATATCTCACTCAGCTCACCGACAGACTGAAAGATACGTCCGCCATCCGCGCCATTCTCGGCGCGATAGCCGTCGTCATGGTGATTCACATTGTCGAAACCGGAAAATTCGTCACCGCCTGGAGTGACTATCGCATTGCCGTGCGCAAGCTCGCGATGGGAACAGCATCCGATCCGAGTCTCGGCGATGCGCGATTTGTGTCGTCGGCACGGATCGACCGCGAACTGAATCGGCTCTCGTGGTGGTCAACGACGCCCTACCTCTCCGTCCTCGTGACGCCCGATCTCGCGCCCGCACGGATCGTCTTTGCGCCGGACGCCAATTACTTCTGGCTGTCATGCGAAACGGCAACAAGGAGCGCACATGCTCAAAATCCTGTGCCGCAGGATGTCCGCCACTTGATCGCCAAATATTCCTGTAAGCATCGCCGCTGACATACGCGACGCTTTGTCACGAATCAGCCGACGCTAATCAAAAAGGAGAATGCAATGGCTTACGTTGACGGTTTTCTCGTTCCGGTGCCGAAGAAGAAGTTGAAGGCCTATTTTGCAATGGCCAGAAAGTTCAGCAAGGTCGCGCGCGACCATGGCGCACTCGAAGTGCGCGAATGTGTTGCCGACGACGTCAAGAAGGGAAAGTGGACCTCGTTTCCGCGCAGCGTGAAAATGAAGCCGAGCGAAACGGTGATCTTCTCCTATATCGTCTATAAGTCACGCGCGGACCGCGACCGCTGCATGAAGAAGGTGATGAAAGATCCACGCCTTGCAAAGATGATGGACCCGAAGAATGTGCCTTTCGACGGCAAGCGCATGATCTTCGGCGGGTTCAAGGTCATGGTCAGCGGCTAGGATATTCCCACCATGTCCCTCACGCTTTATTTTCATCCGCTCTCATCGTTCTGCCAGAAGGCGCTGACAGCGCTCTACGAATACGGCACGCCGTTCACGCCGCTCATTACGAATCTCGGCGAGGAGAAATCTCGCGCCGATCTGCTGAAGCTTTGGCCGATCGGGAAATTTCCGGTGCTGCGGGACGATGCGCGGGATGTGGCCGTTCCTGAGGCAACCATCATCATCGAGTATCTGACGGCGCATTATCCCGGAAAGCCCAAACTCATCCCGGATGACACCGCGCGCGCGTGGCGGGTCCGCCTCGCCGATCGCTTCTACGATCTCTATGTCAACGAAATGATGCAGAAGATCGTGGGCGACCGGCTGCGCCCCGCAGGATCGAAAGATTCGGCCGGCGTCGAACACGCGCGTGGCCGGCTGAAATCGGCCTACGATGTTATTGAAAAAGACATGACCTCAAGAAAGTGGGCCGCGGGCGATGAATTCACCATGGCCGATTGCGCTGCGGCTCCGGCGCTATTTTACGCCGATCTCGTTCAGCCGTTCCGCGCTACGCACGGCAACATCGCTGCTTATTACGATCGATTGAAGGAGCGGCCCTCATTCGCGCGCGCGGTCGAGGAAGCCAAGCCGTATTTCCACATGTTCCCGAAGGAATAATTAGCGCGTCGGGACCGGCTTCTCGCCGCGGTAATCGTAGAAGCCGCGCTTGGTCTTGCGGCCAAGCCATCCCGCTTCGACATATTTCACGAGCAGCGGGCACGGGCGGTATTTCGAATCCGCCAGGCCCTCATGCAGCACCTGCATTACCGACAGGCAGGTATCGAGGCCGATGAAATCCGCGAGTTCGAGCGGACCCATCGGGTGATGCGCACCGAGCTTCATCGCAGTATCGATGGCCTCGACGTTGCCGACGCCTTCATACAGCGTGTAGATCGCTTCGTTGATCATCGGCAGCAGGATGCGATTGACGATGAAGGCCGGGAAATCTTCCGACACCGCAATCGTCTTGTTCAACTTGATGACGAACGCCTTGCTCGCTTCGAACGTCTGGTCACCGGTCGCGATGCCGCGAATAAGCTCGACCAGCTCCATCAGCGGCACCGGATTCATAAAATGAATGCCGATGAATTTTTCCGGCCGGTCGGTCGAGGCGGCGAGCTTGGTGATCGAAATCGACGACGTGTTGGTGGCGACAATGGCGTCCGGCTTCAACGATGCGCAAAGCTCGGTGAAAATCTTGCGCTTGACGTCTTCCTTTTCGGTCGCGGTTTCGATCACGAGATCGCAATCC
>CAMBBO010000119.1 GCA_945862935.1 Pseudorhodoplanes sinuspersici
AACACTTCGACTGCGCGGGTGTTGACGGTGATCTTGCCGGAGCCCGGCTTGATCCAGACGCGCGCGACCGCGTTCTTGCGCTTGCCGGTCGCGTAAGCGCGGCCCTGCTTGTCGAGCTTCTGTTCGTATTTCGGGGCCTCGGCCGCCTCCGGCTTGAGCGCCGACAATCCTTCGAGTGATTGCACTGAGTCAGCCATCGTTAGGCGCTCCTGTTCTTACGGTTCATTGCGCCAATATCGAACGCTTCGGGCTGCTGTGCCTCATGCGGATGTTCAGCACCCGGATAAACGCGAAGGTTTGCGAGCTGACGGCGCGCGAGCGGGCCGCGCGGAAGCATGCGCTCGATGGCCTTCTCGACGATCCGTTCGGGGAAGCGCCCTTCCATGATCGACTTGGCCGTGCGTTCCTTGATGCCGCCGATGAAGCCGGTGTGATGGTGATAGACCTTCTTCGTCAGCTTGCGTCCGGTGAACACGGCCTTGGCCGCATTGATGACGATGACGTTGTCGCCGTCATCGACATGCGGGGTGTAGGTCGGCTTGTGCTTGCCGCGCAGCCGCATGGCGACGAGCGTAGCAAGACGGCCGACGATCAGGCCCTTTGCGTCGACGATCAGCCATTTCTTCTGGATGTCGGCGGCTTTGGCCGAATAGGTGCTCATGGCGATTTTCCTGAAAATGAATTGGTGCGCTTGTATCGGGCCGACTGAATGCCGTCAACGTCGATACGAGACTTTTATCTAAGCAATTTCAAAAGCTTATGGTTTTGGTATTTTATTACCGTACGTCGGTAATATATAACCGTCTATTTAACCTGCTGAAACTGGAGGGATTGAATAGGTCGACGTAACGTGGGCCACAGGTTCGGCCTCACCTTCCGAGAAGATATGCACCTCCATAACCGCAAGTCTTTTGCCCAGTTTCAGGATTTTTGCTTCCGCGATCACGTCCGTCTGCGCCGGGCGGCGGAGGAAATTGATGTTGAGATTGATCGTGACGGCGAGCGCCACAGGCCCGATTGACGACAGCACCGCGACGTAAAGCGCGAAGTCCGCCAGCATCATCATGGTCGGTCCTGAAATGGTCCCGCCTGGCCGGATGAATTTCTCGGCGTAGGCTTGGCGCACACGCGCCTTGCCGTACTCGGCCATTTCAATGGTCAGACCGCATCCGGGGTGAAACGCTTGGGGAAACTCTCTAGCGAGGAACGCTTCAAGCTCCTCGACGGTCATTGCAGCAGTCTTGCCCATATGAGTCCCCTGTCCCGTGAGCGTCAGGATCGGATACAATGCCTTGATCCGTCCGCCTAGCGAGGCCGTGATGAATGTCACACCGAAAACATCCGCCGATACGCCGCTCGCGCGGGCCGATGTCGAAGGCGTCGCGTTATTGTCGCTGAACCGGCCGGCTGCGCGCAACACGCTGTCCGAAGCAACGCTTGCCGCCCTCACCGCGTCGCTTTCCGAAATCGCGGAGGACAGATCAGTTCGCGCCGTCATTCTCGCGGCAACGGGGCCTGCCTTTTGCGCTGGTCACGACATGAAGGAAATGACCGCGCGCCGTAGCGATTCCGATCGCGGGCGCGCTTATTTCAAAGAGCTGATGACCAAATGCAGCGCAGTGATGCAGTCGATCATGCGCCTGCCGCAGCCGGTGATTGCTGCTGTCGAAGGTGTTGCGACCGCCGCTGGATGCCAGCTTGTCGCGACCTGCGATCTTGCCATTGCATCAGCAAACGCAAAATTCTCGACACCCGGCGTGCATATCGGATTGTTCTGCTCGACACCGATGGTCGCGCTCTCGCGCAATGTGTCGGCAAAACACGCGATGGAAATGCTTCTCACCGGCGACATGGTTTCGGCCGAGGACGCCTATCGCATGGGCCTCGTCAATCGCGTGGTCGAGCCTAACAAGGCGCAGGACGAGGCAATGGCCTTTGCGCGCAAGATCACGTCCAAATCCGCGCTCACGCTCAAAATCGGCAAGGAAGCCTTCTATCGCCAGCGTGATATGAGCATCGCACAGGCTTATGATTATGCGGTCGAGGTCATGACACAGAACATGATGGCGCGCGACGCCGAAGAAGGAATCGGTGCCTTCATCGAGAAACGCGACCCACGCTGGGAAGACCGCTAACCTTCACCCAATTGTTCATTGTATCGCGCTGCTGCGTGACTATGTTGAACACGCAGCCGGGGCTTCGACATGAATCACGACAATTACGCCGACACGTATATTCGCGGCATCCTCAACACGGTGAAAACCATCGCGATGGTCGGCGTCTCGCCGAAGGAAAACCGGCCGAGCTATTTCGCGTTCAAATATCTGCTGGAGCGCGGCTACAAGATGATCCCAGTCAATCCGGGTCAGGCAGGAAAAGAACTCCTCGGCCAGAAGTTCTACGCAAAGCTTGCCGACATCCCTTTCCCGGTCGACATGGTCGATATCTTCCGCGCTTCGCAATTCGCGATGGGCGTCGTCGACGAAGCGCTGGCCCTCACGCCGAAACCGCAGGTGATCTGGATGCAGCTCACCGTGCGCAATGACGCTGCGGCGGCGAAAGCGGAAGCTGGCGGCGTCAAGGTTGTGATGAACCGCTGCCCGAAAATCGAGTACGGCCGCCTCTCCTCCGAAATCTCATGGATGGGTGTTAACTCGCGCACGATCAGCGCGAAGCGCGCACCGATGGGCAAAGGCTTTCAGAAAATGTCGCTCAACCGCCAGACGATGGGTGGCGGAACGACGGACAGCTCGGACCGTGCCGAGCGCGAAAAGGAATCCGGCGCCTAGCGCTCCGCGATGGACAACAACAGCCAAATCGTTTTTCCATCCGCAGCGCGGCAAGCGCAGGCCGAGCGCGGTGCGGCCAAACTTTACGAAGAGCGGATGGAAATAGGCTTTCCGGATCGCGTGACGCCGGATCTTGCCGCCTTCATCGCGCAAATCGACACGGCGTTTCTCGGCACCGTTTCAGCGGACGGTTGGCCATACATCCAGCATCGCGGCGGCCCCAAAGGCTTCATCAAAATCGTTGACGACCGAACGCTCGGCTTCGCCGATTATCGCGGCAATCGCCAATACATTACGATCTCCAATCTCGCCGCGAATAATCGCGCCTATCTGTTCCTGCTCGAACCTGCGACGCGGCAGCGTATCAAGATCTGGGGACGCGCGCGTGCGGTCGAGGGCGACGACGCTCTCGTGAAATCGCTGTTCGACAGCGGCTATCGTGCCCGCGCCGAACGCGCGATCCTGTTCACCATCGAGGCGTGGGATGTGAATTGCTCGCAACACATCACCCCGCGCTACGTCGAGGACGACGTGAAGAAGGCCACGGCCATGCTTGGCGAGCGTGTCGCGAATCTCGAAGTAGAGAACGCACGATTACGTGCAAAGCTGGGTGAGGATCGCGAAAGCTAGTCCACCATCGGCGAACGAATAAAATGCTCCGGCAGCGAAATATCCTAACAGACACATGCTTCGCCGAAGTCACTTTCACGTTCGCGCCAATCTGTAGCCAATCCTTCCCCTCGTTAACGCCGCAACGGAACGTGCCTTGACCGGCCCTGCGGGTTCGATAAAGGAAGCACAACGCCTCCGCCGAATTCGAAGGATTTTGCCATGACCGAACGCATTCCGGGCTTTAACACGCTGGCCATCCATGCGGGCGCGCAGCCCGATCCGACGACCGGCGCGCGCGCGACGCCGATCTACCAGACGACGTCGTTTGTTTTCGATGACGTCGATCACGCGGCCTCGCTGTTCGGGCTGCAGACCTTCGGCAACATTTATACCCGCATCGGCAATCCGACCAACGCCGTGCTCGAAGAGCGCGTCGCAGCGCTCGAAGGCGGCACCGCAGGCCTTGCGGTCGCATCCGGCCACGCCGCGCAGGTGCTCGTCATGCAGGCGCTGATGGTGCCGGGCGACGAATTCGTGGCATCCAAGAAACTTTACGGCGGCTCGATCAACCAGTTCAATCACGCCTTCAAGAGCTTTGGCTGGAACGTCGTGTGGGCCGATCCCGACGACATTGGTACGTTTGAGCGCGCAATCACGCCGAAGACCAAAGCGATCTTCATCGAGTCGATTGCCAATCCCGGCGGCGTCATCACCGACATCGAAGCGATCTCAAACATCGCGCGTCGTGCGGGCGTGCCGCTGATCGTCGATAACACGCTTGCGACGCCTTACCTCTGCAAGCCGTTCGAACACGGGGCCGACATCGTCGTGCATTCGCTCACCAAATTTCTCGGCGGACACGGCAATTCCATCGGCGGCATGATCGTTGACGGCGGCACGTTCAACTGGTCGCGCGAAGGCCGTTATCCGATGCTGTCGGAGCCGCGTCCGGAATATCAGGGCATCGTGCTGCACGAGACATTCGGCAATTTTGCTTTCGCGATTGCCTGCCGTGTGCTCGGCCTGCGCGATATCGGCCCTGCTTTGTCGCCGTTCAATGCGTTTATGATCCTGACCGGAATTGAGACACTGCCGCTGCGCATGCAACGCCATTGCGATAATGCCCAAGCCGTGACCGAATGGCTTTCGACGCATAACAAAGTCGCGTGGGTCAGCTATCCCGGTCTGCCGGGTGACCGCTATCATAACCTTGCCAAGAAATACGTGCCGAAGGGTGCAGGAGCTGTGTTCACCTTCGGTCTCAAGGGCGGCTACGATTCCGGCGTGAAACTCGTTTCGAACGTGAAGCTGTTCTCGCATCTGGCGAATATCGGCGACACGCGCTCGCTCATCATCCACCCGGCATCGACCACGCATCGCCAATTATCGGACGCGCAAAAAGTTCAGGCTGGCGCAGGGCCGGATGTGGTGCGTTTGTCGATCGGACTTGAGGACAAGGACGACATCATCGCCGATCTCGATCAGGCGCTGTCGTTGTAAGCGTCAACCCTTCTTAAGCGTCCGCGAAACATATTCGCGGACGCGTTGCGCAGTGACGTCGGCGACCCACAGGTCGTTGACCTCCGCGTCCCACGCTTCGCCCTCGCGCCTGATACGGGCCGCGACCGTTTGCCGGAGCTGGCGCTTCGACAGCGCATAGGCTGCGGGCGAAACTGCCGCCAAGGAATTCGCCGCAGCGACCGCACGGTCGAGCAACGCATCCGGCGCGACAATCTCGTGGATCAACCCGCGAACCAGCGCGTCTTCCGGTGTGTAAGTCGAAGCACCCAAAATCACTTCTTCAATGTAATGGTGTGCCGTCACATGGCGCATGATCTCCAGCGCAAGCGGCGGAAACGGCACACCGACCTGCAATTCCGTCACACCGACGCGACCTGAATCCTTCGCCATGATGCGCCGGTCGGTGGCGCAAGCGAGCACGCAACCACCTGCGATGGCGTGGCCGTTTAACGCCGCGACAATCGGCTTCGGAAATTCGAAGATCGCGGCGAACGCCTTGTGCAGCACGGGCAGGAATTCGCGAATATAGCGCGCGCCAGTCGAAAGGCGCACGAGATCGACGCCTGCGGAAAAAATCTTGCCCTGCCCGGTTAGTACGACGCCACGCGCCTTCGTGCCGAGCAACGGCAGATGGGCTGCGATTGATTCACAGAATTCCAGATCGAGCGCATTCGCCTTGCCATGGCTCATGGTTACAATCGCAATGCCGTCCCGGTCCAAGATTTCGATCATGCGCGTTTTGCGCCTCCGAGTGATTGCGCATGGAGAACGGCAATCGTGAGAACGATCATGGCCATCGCCTGATGCATCAAGGCGAGCGGCAAAGGCGCCTGATGCAGCAACGTCACGATCCCAATGGCGGCCTGTACCGTGACAGCGCCGGCGAGCCACATAGCTCCAAGCGTGCCGGAATTGGATTCACGGCGCGCTTGCAGCGCGTGCAGGATCGCAGCGATCCACAACACATACGCCATCATGCGATGATTGAACTGCACGGTGAGCGCATTCTCAAAGAAATTGCGCCACGGCGGATCCTCAAAAAAGAGCCGCGCGGCCGAAGGAATAAATCTGCCGTCGATCAGAGGCCAAGTGTTAAACGTCAATCCAGCGTCCATCCCCGCGACGAGCGCACCAAGATAAATCTGGATGAGGACCAGAATCATCAATCCGCGCGCGCTTTTTCTGGCATCGCTTGCGGCTCCCGTACCCGCGCCTGCAATCGCCTGAGCACTCCAGACAAGGGCCGCGTAAATCATGCACGCGAGCGTCAGATGAAATGCCAAACGATATTGCGACACGCTCAATCGCTCGGTCAGACCGGACGCGACCATCCACCATCCAACTGCCCCCTGCAGCGCGCCGAAGCCGAAGATCGTCCATAGCCGCAATCGCCAATGCGATGCGATCCATCCCCGCCACAGGAAAAATAGAAACGGCAGCAAGAACGCGACACCGACAATTCGTCCGAGAAACCGGTGAGTCCATTCCCACCAATAGATCGTCTTGAATTCCTCA
The DNA here is from genome assembly GCA_945862935.1 of Pseudorhodoplanes sinuspersici. GTDB lineage: Bacteria > Pseudomonadota > Alphaproteobacteria > Rhizobiales > Xanthobacteraceae > Pseudorhodoplanes > Pseudorhodoplanes sinuspersici_A. Next base: position 6,438 of record CAMBBO010000119.1, read on the forward strand.
AGGCTCATCCCGTGATTGAGTTGCTTGTATTGCGGGATGGTCTGGTACTTGCCGAATTCCGCCTGCCAGTCCGCCTCAGAAAGCGGCGGCAGTGCGCCGGTCACAGGCTTCCATTCGACAATCGACAACCCTGATTCCGTCAGCCGTGTCGCACCGCCGACGAGAACCATCACAAAGACGAGCGCCGCCACCGACAGCAGCCAAATGCGGACAATGCGGGTGTGACGGACATTCGCGGGAAGCGGCATATCAATGGACTTTCGGCTTGCGCGATACACAATCGACCTTATAGATCACGTCGCCGCGCGCGCAACACGCCCGGATTTCTGGGTGTTTTCATGTCCATTCGCACACGAAAGCTTATCGGCGCCATCCTGTTGCTGACCCTCGTAACGGTGTGGGCCTTGCTCGCGATGGCGATCGCGCAATTTGTGTTTCGCACGCCCAACTCGCTCGCAGCCGGGATCTATTATGCGGTAGCGGGAATGGGCTGGATTCTGCCCGCAATGCCGATCATCCGTTGGATGTCGAAGACCTAAGCCGCCTTGACCCGGCGAAAGCCGCTCATCATCGCCGTCGGCGCGCCGGACATCAGCACTTTCAGATACCGCATGCGCTGGAATTCGCCGTTCACCGATATGCGCGGCAAGGCCATGAGATGATCGCGGTGGCCGGCGAACAGAACACCCGGCTGCGTGGTCACTGCCGTCTTGAATCCAAGCTCTCGCGCCATGCCAAATTCGCGCGGCCCGGCGGAACTAAGATCGCCAACAGGATACGCCAGATGCTGCGGACGAACGCCGATGGCAGCCTCCAGCACCGAGCGGCCCATTTCCATCTCCGCGCGCACGATCCGGTCCGACGCCTTGCTCAGGATGACGTGATTGACCGTGTGTGCGCCGATCGTTGCAAGCGGGTCCTGCGACAGGTCGGTGACTTCCGGCCACGTCATGCAAAGATTCTCGCACAACGCCTTCATATCAACGCCGTAACGCGCGCACAAATCGCGCACCAGCGCGCGCAACTCCTCCTCCGTCGGGCGGCTGCGAAGATACCAGTAGAGCTGATCGAACAATTCGCGCTTGTCGGACGATGTCCGAATGTCAAAACGCTGTTCGCGGCCACCGATCAGCATGCCGATACGGCCGCTTTTCGCAATGACCTCCTCAAGCGCAAGCCACCACAATTCCCCAATACGGTCGGGGAAGCTGGTCGGGACATACATTGCAAACGGCACATCGTATTTGCGCAGCACCGGCTGCGCGTGTTCGAGAAAATCCCGGTACCCGTCATCGAAAGTCAGGCAGACGAAACGGCGGCCGAAATCTCTCTCGGTCAAACGCCTGTGCATCTCGTCGAGCGATATGAGATCGACGCGAGACTTGCGTAGCCCAACAACCAGACGCTCGAAGAATTGCGGAGAAATCTCGAGAAGCCTGTTGGGCTGGAACCCGCCAAATCGCGGCGGGCGGACGTGGTGCATCGTCAGAATGACGCCAATCCCGCCAACAAACGGCCGCATCATCAAGTGGGTGCCACTGAAAAAGAGCGTTTCCAGCCCCGCCCGGATGATGAATTTATTGCGTCCCTTCACGCGATAGCCCCCGAAAAAGCAGGAAACCTTACCAACGGTTTGTTGAGAATTGTTTGCGATCTTGCCCCATTGTCATGCATCCGCATCGGGCATCCATGAATTTCGCTCTTCGGCACGAGGCGCACGATCATTCCGGCCATGCCGCCCCACGGCTGGCGCGGATCGAGGTCCTGCGCCGCTTCGAAGATGCCGAAAAGACCTGGCGCGCGCTTGATGCGGCCGGTGCGATCCATTCCCCCTATCAGGGCTTCGATTGGGTCACGCTTTGGCATCGTCATGTTACGCGCTTGCGCGGCGCTGCCCCGCTCGTGGTCATAGGCTACGACAATCATGACTATCCGCTGTTCCTCTGGCCTCTGGTTCTGCAACATCGCGGACCGCTTGCATTCGCAACTTACGTCGGCGGCAAACACTCAACCTTGAATCTTCCAGTGTGGAGGCCCGACTATGCCAACCGGGTGACCGCGTTCGAGCTAAACCTGATTCTCGATCAGATTGCGCGGCGTCTGCCGGAACTCGACCTGCTCGTGTTGCTGAGCCAGCCGACCGCATGGAACGGCCTCGCCAACCCGCTAACAATTTTGCCGCATCAGCAAGCCTCCGACGACACCTATCGCCTGAACCTGGTTGCATCGCCAGATCCTGCGAGCTCCAATATCAGCCAGGGAATGCGCCGCCGCTTGCGCAAAAAAGAAAATCAACTCGCAAAGCTTCCGGGCTATCGTGGACTGCCGCATTAAGTGATCCAGTTTGAATGTTATTGCATGATCGTTGATTGCGCCACGGGTGGTGTGGCCGGCGCAGCGGATGCCGGTCGCGTAGCCGGCCATTGGATGGCTTG
>CAMBBO010000120.1 GCA_945862935.1 Pseudorhodoplanes sinuspersici
TCTGTTGGTGACATCTCACGGAAGCCAGAATGGCGCCACTCTCAAGCTCGGCCGCGCATTGATCGAACTGTCTCCGCAAGTGGTCGTGGATGTGCTCAACCACGAGCAGATCAAAAACCGCATCGTCATCGTCTCGGCCTGCTATTCCGGGGTCTATGTTGCGCCGCTAAAAAACGACGACACCATCGTGATGACTGCCGCTGATTCGCAAAATTCGTCATTTGGCTGTGGCGCCAAGCGAAGCTGGACATATTTCGGCGACGCGTTCTTCAATCGAAGCCTGCGCCCCGGCACCGATCTGAAGACTGCCTTCACGCGCGCCCGCGCGCTGATCGGCCGTTGGGAAAAAGCGGAGAAGCTGAAGCCCTCCAATCCGCAGGCGCATTTCGGCGCTTCGCTATTGCCCAAGCTCGAACAATGGCGCAGTGCAGCGCAGCCACGATCATAGTGGCATGCGCCGCTTGGGCACATTTCAAGCTGGCGCGCCCATGATAATGTCCCTTCCCCACGCGATCTGATTTTTCATGATGTCCAAGCTCACTCGCGCTCCGGCGGCGCCTCAAGCCGTTATTGCCGGTATCGCCTTCATGCTGTTCGGATGCTTTCTGTCCGCCGGCACAAGTGCGCTTGCCAAGGCGATGCTGCTGGCCTTTCCGCTTGCACAGGTGCTGCTCATCCGAAACGCGACCGCGGTGGCCGGATGCAGCATTGTCACGCCGTTCAAGGCCTTCCGGTCGCTGCCGCGCCCGCGCATCCAGATTCTGCGCGTTCTGCTCTCCGGGGCCGAGGCGCCAATGTATTTCTTCGCGATCTCGAAATTACCTCTGGTCGATGTGCTGACCTACTACATGGCGGGTCCAATCTACGTCACCGCGATGTCCGCAACCTTGCTGCGCGAGCCGGTCGGCTGGCGGCGCTGGAGCGCGGTCGTGATCGGATTTATCGGCGTCGTGATCGCGTTACGACCGTCATCCGCGTTGCTGAGCCTGCCATCTCTCGTCGCACTTGTAGGAAGCTTGTTCTACGCGGGCATGTTGACGACAACACGCATGGTGCGCGGTACGCCGAACAGCATCCTTGTTCTGACGCAGATTTCCGCCGTTCTCGTGGTCGCGATCGTCGCAGCACCTTTTGTGTGGACGACGCTGACGCCCGGCCAATTCATTCTTATGGGATGCCTCGGTATCGGCACGCTGATTACGACAGCTTGCATCAACCGTTCGCTGACGCTCGCGCCCGCGAGCATCGTCGTTCCTTACCAATATGCGTTGATCGTCGGAGGGGCGTTGTTCGGATATCTGTTCTTCGGCGAAAAACCCGAACCCACGACCTTGATCGGTGCTGCGATCATCATCGGCGCGGGTCTTTATATTTTCATGCGTGAATTGAAAGTGGCGCCTAAGCCGCCGGTGGTGGAGACGCCGTGATGTCCGTTTCAGCACGATACGGTTCGCTTGCGGGCATCGGGTTCATGTTGCTCGGAATTTTTCTATTCTCTGCCAACGACGCGCTCGGAAAATGGATTCTTGCGACATTCTCGGTTGGCCAGATGTTGCTGATACGCGGCATCGCGGCTTTGCTGGTGCTGTCGCCATTCATCTATCGCGAAGGATGGATGAGCTTCGCGTCTGCGCCGCGGCCCGGTTTGCAGCTTTTGCGTTTATTTCTTTCGACATGTGAAGTTGTGATGTTCTTCTGGGCGGTGAGCTATCTGCCGCTCGCCGATACCGTGACCTACTACCTTGCCGGACCGATTTACGTGACGGCGCTGTCTGCGCTTTTTCTCGGCGAGAAAGTCGGCTGGCGCCGCTGGACGGCGGTGATCGTCGGATTTATCGGCGTGCTGATCGCGCTTAAACCGTCCGCCGCCACATTCAGCTTGCCCGCTCTGATCGCGCTGCTGGGCAGCATCGCCTACGCGTTCCTGATGGTCGTGACGCGCTATCTGCGCGGCACGCCCGATGTCGTGATGGCAACCGGACAGATCGTCACGACGCTCGCATTCGGTGCGGCGACGGCATCATTCGGATGGATTTCGCCGTCGTTTATTGACGTTGTGTTGATGGCCTGGCTTGGGGTGATCGCGACGATGGCGCTGATGTGCATCAACCGCTCGCTCAAGCTTGCGCCGGCAAGCGTCGTCGTGCCGTATCAATACACGCTAATCGTTTGGGCGGCGATCTTCGGATATTTCGTCTTCGGCGATCGGATCCAGACGCACACGCTGATCGGAGCCGCCATCATCGTCGCTTCGGGACTTTACATATTCTGGCGCGAGCAGCGCATCGGGGCCGGGAAGCAAGCAGTTGTCAATCCGCCATGACATCTCGTAGCTCCTCTGTCGCACCTGACAACGCGCTTGCTAACATCGCGCTCATCACGCTGGCTTTCTTTCTGTTCGGGTTGACCAGCGCTATCGCCAAGATCGTGCTGCCGACATATTCGGTCGGGCAGATGATGCTGATCCGCAGCGTCGTCGCGCTTATCCTGCTCTCGCCATTTATCTGGCGCGAAGGCGCATCATCCGCTTTCCGCACCATGCCGCGACCGGGCTTGCAGCTCGCGCGCGTGACAATTTCGGTTGTCGAGGTTGCGATGTTCTTCTGGGCGGTCAGCTATTTGCAGATCGCGGACACGGTTGCCATTTATCTCTCGGGGCCGCTTTTCGTTACGCTCTGGTCAACGCTATTTCTTGGCGAACGAGTCGGGTGGCGGCGTTGGACCGCTATCGTCGCTGGATTTGCCGGAGTGCTGATTGCGTTGCGGCCATCCGCCGCGACGATCAGCGCGCCTGCGTTGATCGCGGTCGTCGGCACGATGCTCTACGCAGTCGGCGTCCTTCTGACGCGTACGCTGCGCGGCACCGCCGATATTGTACTCAGCGCCAATCAGATGCTCGCTGCAGCGTTGCTCGGCGCGGTCTGGTGCGCTTTGCCCGGCGGCTGGACCAATCCGTCAATGCACGATCTTGGAATCCTGGTGTTTATCGGCGTGCCCACGGCCATTGGCTACGTGTGTATTAATCGAGCGCTCAAGCTTGCGCCCGCGAGCGTGGTCGCGCCGTATCAATACACGCTGATTATCTGGGCCGCGTTGTTCGGCTATCTGTTTTTCGGCGATGTTCCGCAAATCACGACTGCGATTGGTGCAGCCATTATTATTGGCGCAGGTCTCTACATCACGTTCCGCGAGCGCGCGCTCGGCAAGCAGCCCGCACCGGTCGAGCCGGTGTAATCGGCGGCTACGCGGCAACAAAGATTGCGCGGATAAAGTCCCGATAAAGCAGCACCTGACGAGGCAGGATCGTTGCATCGCGTAGCGCGCGGCCGAGAATAAGCCCGCCTTCGACAAGCGTAGCCGCCATGTCGGCCATCGCTTCGAAATCGGGCTGTCCGCGCGGCGGGTGACGTGTTGCGATCAGATCGAGCCGCTCCCGGAACCGTCCGCGCCATCGCAGGATGCCTTTCGCGTTCAGGTCGCGGATTTCCTTATCGAACAGATGATCCTGATAGCAGAATGATGCCGCGAGGCAGCCCGGATGCACGTCCGGCAGGTTTTGCATCATTTCGGCAAACATCTTCAGGCCGACGAGAAATCCGTGAAGGGGGTCTTCATTGAGTTCGTCGCCGCGCTGGAAGATTTCGTCGAGTACGCGCTGGTCGTGCGCGAGGTATCGCAGCATCATCGCCTTTGCGAGTTCGTTCTTGTCCTTGAAGTGATAGAAAAATCCACTCTTGGTGATGCCGACCGCTGCGATCAGTTCTTCGATCGAAGTTGCGGAAAAGCCTTTCGCGAGCACGGCGGTTTCGGCGACTTCGAGAAGCCGCTCGCGCGTATCGGTGGTTTTGGGAGCCTGAAGCATTTTCGACTGTACCATGAGTCAAGTTAAGCGGGCCGCCGGGCAATTTGGCGCAGGCGTTGGCATCGCGCAGAAGGTGTAACCATCTGCCACGAAACCATTTTTTATTATCAGGTGGCGCTGCACCACGCGCTTTCTATGTTTTCCCGCGCAGCTCTGTAGGTTTCGCCACGACGGCACATTGCCTCTCTCCCGGTCATCCGACTGCGCGCATCGCAAAGCTGCTTGTGCGAGGGAGCTCTCGTTTACGCAAGGATATGACAATGGCAAAATACCGGCACGACCTCCCGCAATTGAAAGACAAAGTGTTTCTCACCGATGGCGGACTGGAAACGACACTTGTTTTCCACGACAAGATCGATTTGCCATGCTTCGCGGCGTTTCCGTTGCTGCGCGACGAAGCAGGACGTGAGAAAATCCTGTCCTATTACCGCCGTTACGCTGCTATCGCGCTTGGATGCGGGGCCGGCTTCGTCCTCGAAAGCGTGACCTGGCGCGCAAACCGCGATTGGGCCGTCAAGCTTGGCATCTCGTCCGTCGAGCTTGAATTGCTCAACCGGCAATCGATCGACCTGCTCGCCGGACTGCGCGGTGAAATGGAAACATCTCAATCGCCAATGGTGATCTCCGGCAATATCGGCCCGCGAGGCGATGGGTACAGCCCCGCGATGAAGATGAGCATCACCGAGGCTGAAGACTATCACGGCGAGCAAGTCGCCATTTTTTCGAGTACGCAAGCCGACATGCTTTCGGCCTTCACGATGAATTATGCAGAAGAGGCGGCTGGCATCGTGCGCGCTGCTGCGAGGACCGACATGCCCATCGCGATTTCCTTCACGCTCGAAACGGACGGTAAGTTGATCACCGGACAATCTTTGAAAGACGCGATTGCGCAGGTCGATGCCGCCGCGAAACGGCACCCGGCTTACTTCATGATCAACTGTGCTCACCCGACACACTTCTTTGGTGCGCTTGAGCGCGGCGAGCCGTGGACCGCGCGCTTGCGTGGAATTCGGGCGAATGCGTCGAAGCGCAGTCATGCGGAACTCGATAACGCGAGCGATCTCGATGCTGGTAATGCCGTGGAGCTTGGGCAGGATTATGCAGCTTTGCGCGCGAGGTTCGGACGAAAGTTGAACATTCTCGGCGGGTGTTGCGGAACGGACCACCGCCACGTCGAAGCGATCGCTGCGTCGTGCCTGCCGCAGCAGCTTGCAATGCCGGGCTGATGGCCCGATTCTATCCGGCCGCTCGTTTGTCTGCGAGCGGCCGATCTCATTTAGGCGACGCGCTTCACCGCGCCCCAATTCTTGAGCGAAGTCCACAAGCCGCGATCAAGCCGGAAGCGGTCGATCGGCGCCGAACTTGAAAGCGCGCGAATGCGGATGAGGCCCACGCCGGTCCACTGGAAGCCGCACTTTTCCAAAATCCTGCGCGACGCCGGATTGGTGACGCGGGCGCCCGCTTGCAGCGCGTCGTGACCGAGTTCGGTGAATGCCAAGTCGATCAGCGCACGCACGGCTTCGGTCGCAAAGCCTTGGCTCCAGTATTTGACGCCGAGCCAATAGCCGACATCCGGTCCGCCATCCTGATTGGAAATGCCGCACGCGCCAAGGATCGCGCCGTTCGGCTTGGTGATGAGATAGGTCATCTCGCCGCCCGGGACATTCACGGCGCTGATGAAATCGTCCGCGTCCGCGCGCGAATAGGGGTGCGGAATGCGGCGCGTGTTTTCTGCGATGCGCTTGTCGTTGGCGAGAAGTGCTACCGCTTTTGCGTCCTCAAGACGCGGCGCGCGCAACACGAGCCGTTCGGTCTCAAGGACGGGGATACTTCCTTCCCGGAAGGTGTCTCTCGGCAGTTCAAGGTAGGTCATGGCACGGGCTCCAGTTGAAAAAGAAAGAGGGGGAGCCGGTCACCCGATCTCCCCCTCTAAAAACTGGCCCCATGTGGGCCCGCCGGGTTCGATCTTTGAACCGGCGGACCTCATGTGAGATTCGCCGTCTACTCTGCCGCAGCCTCCGCCATCGGATTAACCGATACGTATGTGCGGCCTTTGGTTTTCGTTTTGAATTCCACGCGTCCAGCAGTGAGTGCAAACAGGGTGTGATCTTTGCCAATTCCGACATTGCGGCCGGCATGCCACGTCGTCCCGCGCTGACGCGCGAGGATGTTGCCAGCCGTCACCGACTGACCCCCAAACATCTTGATGCCAAGGCGGCGACCGGCCGAGTCACGGCCGTTGCGCGAAGATCCGCCTGCTTTTTTGTGAGCCATCGCTCGTTTCCCTAATTCTGAACTCTTGTACCGCGATTCCGTGACGGAATCATCTCACTTCTTTTGATCAATCGTTACTTCTTGGACTTGGCCTTCGCCGCCGGCTTTTTCGCGGCGGTTTTGGGCTTTTTGGCGCTCGTCTTGGACTTAGCCGTCTTGGCCTTGCTCGTTTTGGCCTTGGCTTCACCCTCCGGCTTATCAGCCTTGGGCTTGGGTTGCGGACGAGGCCTTGCGCCCTTGGACGGCGACTTGCCGTCGGTCAGGATTTCGGACACGCGGATCAGCGTGTAGCTCGCACGGAAACCGCGCTTGCGGCGCGAGTTCTTGCGGCGGCGCTTCTTGAACGCGATGACCTTGGGCCCGCGCGCCTGCTCGATGACTTCGGCCGCGATCGACGCGCCCGAAACCATTGGCGAGCCGAGTTGTGGCTTGTCCCCGCCCAGCATGACGACTTCGCCAAGCTGGATGATCTCGCCTTTTTCGCCCTTGACCTTGCCGATCTTGAGCACTTGGTCTTCGACGACCCGGTATTGCAGGCCGCCGGTCTTGATGACTGCGAACATCGTTCTTCCCTTGTGTTCGTCTTCCGGCACTCGGATGATCCGGACCGGCTTCTTCCAGTCTTCGTGGAATTTCAACGGCTTGGCATGCCAAAAAGCACGCAAGGGCCGTAAGGCCCCGCCATTGCCGGGTTTATGGCTCCCGGCCTCAATCCTGTCAAGGAAACGGGCGTCTATTCAGGCGCTGGGGCCGGGCGGGCGGACCTAGAACAGCAGGCCCGCCGCGACCATCGCCGATCCCAGCGCCAGCCCTGAGACCACGGCCAGCGGAATGAGTGTTTCCAGCACCGGCATCGTGGCGGCCGGCATGACCGCTCCGTTACGCGGGCGGCAATAAATCAGGAAGGCTCCAGATGCCGCGACCAGGACAATTCCGAAGAATACCGAAATCATGTTCTCGCCTCGCTTGCCGTCGCGCGCAGGATCGCGTGTTCGACAAGCAGCAAGTTTAGTGAGAGGCGAAGGTGGCTTGCGAGTAACCAATGATGCGTGGCGCGTAAATTCGGCGTAACAGCGGTCAGGCCGATGCGGCAAGCTGGTCGCCAACGCCCGCGAGCCGGTATCCGACACCGAGTTCGGTCAACAGAATACTCGGTTGCGTTGGATCGTCTTCGATCTTGTGGCGCAGCTTGCGAACGAAAATCCGCAGATAATGCGGATCGCTCAGATGAGCGGCTCCCCACACCTCGCGCAACAGATGCTGATGGGTCACCACGTTGCCGGCATGCTGCGCCAGTACCTGCAGCAGCCGGTATTCTTTGGGCGTCAACGATAGACGCGCGTTGTTGCGCAGCACCGCGCGGCGGGCGAGATCGATGGTGAGTGAGCCAACCTGAACGGTCGGCTCGCCCGACACGGCGCGCCGTCGCCGCCGCAACGCGGCCCGCGCCCGAGCCAGCAATTCTGGCATCCCGAATGGTTTTACAACATAATCGTCGGCACCAAGCTCGAGCACGCGGACCTTCTCTGCTTCGCTTGAGCGGACGGACAACACGATGATCGGCACGTCCGACCAGCCGCGTAATTGCTCGATCACTTGCGCGCCGTTGCCGTCAGGCAATCCGAGATCCAGGATGATGAGGTCGTGAGCGCGCAGCGTCGACGCACGCATCGCTTCGGCAGCGGTTTCGGCCTGGTGGACAACGAAGCCATCGAGTTCGAAGCCCGCCTTCAGGAACCGGCGAATCTGCGCTTCGTCGTCGACCACAAGCACAATAGAGGCTGAACTATCCATCGCTATTCCTCATAACGCGCTTCTGATTTTATCGCCGGATCGGGGCTGCGTGGCAAATCGATTGTGACCGTCGTGCCTTGATTGATCCCCTGGCTTTGCGCGGTCACAGTGCCGCCGTTGGCGCTCACGAAGGCCCTGGCAATCCAGAGACCAAGCCCGGAGCCGCTGGCGGCCGAAGCAAGGCGTTCGGATCTGAAGAAGCGCTCCCACACATGCACGCTTTCATCCCCGGTCAGTCCTGCGCCGGTATCCTGAACCGAAATCTGCACCGTGTCTGCTTCCGCGCGCAACGACACGATAATGGGAGAATTCGGCGGGGAGTATTTGCGGGAATTATCGAGAATCTGGATGAGTGCCTGCTGCACAAGGATCGGATCGATCCGGATCAGCGGAACGCTGTCGGGCAGATCGAGCCGGAGATCGTGTTGTGCGAGCCTCCCGCGGCATCGCGCTACCGCCGAGTTGACGATGTCGGCCGGGTCCGCCCATTCGAGAAGCGGTTGAATGCCTTTGCTGCTGATGCGCGTTGCGTCCAGAAGATTTTGAATATCCGCGTTCAGGCGCTCTGCTTCCTCCCGCACGACTTGCGCGAGGTCGCGCAATTGCGGGTTTGACACGAGTGCTGGCGCGTCGTGCAGCACCGTCGCCGCGCCGAGGATCGAGACAAGTGGCGTACGCAATTCGTGCGAGACGGAATCGACTAGCGCCTGCCGCAGCATTTCGGCTTCTGCACGCGTTTTTGCTTCGCTGAGTTGAGAAGCGAGCTGGCTGGTCATGGTCGCAACGA
>CAMBBO010000121.1 GCA_945862935.1 Pseudorhodoplanes sinuspersici
CGCCGCCGATCCGCTCCAGGTCCGGCATGACGTAATCGGCGGCCCCCACGGCAATCGCCGCCGCCATCTGGCGGGTCTCGGAGAAATTCTCGCCAATCTGGATCGGGATTGCGAGTTCGCGCGCGAGTTTCGCAGCGCCCGCATAGTCGTCATGGCGGATCGGCTCTTCGAACCAATAGAGTCCTTCCTGATCGAGCGCACGTCCACGCTCCAGCGCATCGGCCAGCGAAAGCCCCTGATTGTAATCGACCATCAGCGTGACGTTGGCGGGAATGCGCTTCTTCACCGCGTGAACCGCGATCAAATCGTCCTTCAGCGTTTCATAGCCGAGCCGCAGCTTCACCGCGCCAAAGCCGCGCTCGAGCAATTTCTCGGCTTCGTCGGCAAGCGATTGCGGATTGTGCTGGCGCCCAAGGCCGCACGAGTTGTAAGCGCGCACCGGCTTCGGCGCGCTCCCGACATAGCTCGCAAGCGGCAGGCCCGCTGCGGTTGAGAGCGCGTCCCAGATAGCAACATCGAAGCCAGCCATCGCCATGCGGACAACGCCCTCGACGCCAATCAGCGCGAAGCGTTGCGACAATTTACTCCACAGATCGACGGGAGCGAGACGCTCGCCTTTGGTCGCCTCTTTCACCGCGTTGAGGATGCTCGCAACAGCCGGCAGGGCATCGCGCAGATAGCACCAGAGATAAGCCCGGCCGGTAATACCCTCCTCGGTCTCAAGGTCGATCAGCAGGAGCGGCGCCTTGCTCAGAACGCTGCGGCTGGTTCCGAGGGGAAATTTCATCGGAATTTCCACGCCTATTGTCCGCAGGTCGCGGACGGTCAGATGCGGCGTTTTGACGGGCTGCGTCATTATGAAATTCCTGTGGGAGAGCAGATTGCTGCATTCTTGAACGCTTAACTAGCTACGCCCATATTAGGCGGGTCGGGAGGCAGGTCTGCCCTCCGATGGAGGCGCCTCACAAGGGCCTCGTCAAAGTCGCTTCCCGAAAGGGCTTTGAGATGTCGCGCGTACCATCGCTATCCAGCCCGTTCCTCCTTGGCTTCGACGAAATCGAGCGTGCGCTCGATCGCGTGAGCAAGGCTGCCGACGGCTACCCGCCCTACAACATCGAGCGCCTGGCGCGCGATGAGCGGAGCCCGGAGCGCCTGCGCATCACGCTCGCGGTCGCAGGGTTCACGTTCGATCAACTCGAAGTGACCGTGGAGGAAAACCAGCTGGTGATCCGTGGTCGCCAGACCGACGACAAGAGCCGTCATTATCTGCACCGCGGCATCGCCGCCCGCCAGTTTCAGCGCACGTTCGTGCTGGCTGAGGGGATGGAAGTGCTCGGCGCAGACTTGAAGAACGGTCTTTTGTCCATCGATCTGGTGCGCCCTGAGCCGGAACGGATCATCCGGTCCATCTCGATCACCCCCCACGAGTAGCGATGGAACACAAGTGCCCATCAGGGACTTGAACCAACAGGAGTCGCCATGACCAACGAGTTAGTAGTGACCGAAGTGCCAGTGATGTCCCCGGAAGCTTTCGCCGTGTTTGGCGATGGCAAGATCGCTTACGTGAAGCCGATCCGCTCGGAAGACGTCAACGAACTCTACCCTCAGGCACCCACGCTTGAACCGGGCCTGGAGCTGTTCGCGCTGCACGCAGCCGACGGCACGCCCATCATGGTGACGGATTCGCGCGAAGCGGCCGTCGCCAACGCGTGGAGCCAGGAGCTCGAGACGGTCAGCGTCCACTAACAGATCCTCATCGCCCGCATCACGCGGGCGATGTGCGTTTCGCACGCAACAATCTTCCAATTTTCACAAAACCAGAAAGCTGAGACGTCCGCTCAGGCAGCGGCGGACGATGGCGTCGTGATGACGACATAGAGCGCATCGGCGTCGCGCGACTGGCGAAGCTTTCGTGCGATCTCCGGGTCGCGCAGCGCGCGAGCGACTTTCGCCAGCGCCTTGAGATGATCCGCACCCGCGCCTTCCGGCGCGAGAAGCAGGAAGATCAGATCCACCGGCTGGCCATCGAGCGATTCAAAATCGACCGGCCGTTCCAGCCGCGCGAACAGGCCGAACAGCCGCTCAAGTTTCGGCAGCTTGCCATGCGGAATCGCAACGCCCTGACCGACGCCGGTCGAGCCGAGTTTTTCCCGCTGCACCAGAATATCGAGAATCGTGCGCTCGTTTTGCCCGGACAGCACAGCAGCGCGCGCAGCGATTTCCGCAAGCGCCTGCTTCTTGGAATTGATTTTGAGCGCCGGAATAATCGCTTGCGGCGCGACAATGTCGGTAAGCGGCATGAAACGGTCCGGCGGTCCGTGATTTTGCTGGCGGGGTTTGAAGGGGGCGGACCATATTCACCGTCCCCTCGGGCGTCAATGGCCATTGCTGGTATTCAAAATTACGCGTGACAGCGAAAAGAAATTCTCTGTCTGCGCGAAATTGAGGACGGCTAGCCCATCACGGAGCTTTTTTCGCGACGCCGCTGGACCGATGAAGCAATCCGCATTGCTTCGCGGTATTTCGCGACCGTGCGGCGCGCAATGTCGATTCCGGCACCGCGCAACTGCTCGACAATCGTATCGTCGGAGAGAACCGCATTCGGCGTCTCCGCGTCGATCATCTGCCGAATACGGTGGCGCACAGCTTCCGCCGAATGCGCCTCGCCGCCATCCGCGGACGCAATCGCGGATGTGAAAAAATACTTCAGCTCAAAAATGCCGCGGCTGGTCGCCATGTATTTGTTCGCGGTGACACGCGACACCGTCGATTCATGCATCGAAATGGCATCGGCGATGGTCTTCAAGTTCAACGGCCGCAGATGCTGCACGCCGTGGACGAAGAACGCATCCTGCTGGCGCACGATTTCGCTGGCAACCTTCAGGATGGTGCGCGCGCGCTGGTCGAGTGCGCGGATAAGCCATGTCGCCGATTGCAGGCGGTCGGCGAGATAGGATTTCTCAGCCGGATTGGCCGCCGATTTGGAAACCTGCGCGTGATAGCTCTGGTTGAGCAAAATCTTGGGCAGCGTGTCGGAATTCAGTTCGACCGCAAAACCGCCATTCGGCCCCGGCCGCACGAACACGTCCGGCACGATCGGCTGGACCACCGCCGAACCAAAAGCGAGACCAGGCTTTGGATTGAGCCGTTTGATCTCGGCGATCATGTCGAGAAGATCGTCGTCGGCAACACCGCAGACCTTTCGCAGGCCGGCAAGATCGCGCTTCGCCAGTAGATCGAGATGCGCGACAAGCGCTGCCATCGCCGGATCGAAGCGGTCGCGATCCTTGAGCTGAATAGTGAGACATTCGGTCAGGTTGCGCGCGCATACTCCCGCCGGATCGAACTGATGGAGAATGCCGAGCACCGCCTCGATTTCGGCTGCGGGCGCGCCGAGCTTTTCAGCCACCGCCGGCAGATCGAGGGTGATGTAACCGGCCTCGTCGACAAGATCGATCAGGTGCTGGCCAATGATCCGGCGGACCGGATCGGCAATCGCAAGCGCAAGCTGCTCGGACAGATGCTCGGCGAGCGTGCGCTCAGCCGAAACGAAAGCTTCGAGATTGTAGTCGCCGTCCTCGCCGCGCCCGCCGCCGACGCTCGCCCATTCCGAATAGGCGGCTACCGCATCGTCGGTGCGCGCGCTCGCGGTCGGTCCAGCCTCGTCCGGAAACACGTTGTCGAGCCGGGTGCCTAAATTATCCTCAATTGCCCCGCGGCTGACTTCGAGGTCGCCGCCCATCCACTCGCCATTTTCGCCGCCGTCGCCCACACCTTCGGAGGAGCCTTCGGCGAAGCCCGCCTCCTGCTGAACGTCCGGCTCAGGCGCGCCTTCGCTGCTTCGTTCAAGCAGCGGGTTCTTTTCAAGCTCGTCTTCGACATAAGCCGCCAGATCGAGGCTCGACAGCTGCAGCAGCTTGATGGCTTGCATCAGCTGCGGCGTCATCACGAGCGCCTGGCTCTGGCGGAACTCAAGTCTTTGGGTCAGTGCCATGCGGCTCTTTTAGCCGTTCGGCACGATTTGTGCATGTAAAAAATGGTAGGGGTTGCCTTTGGCAGGAACCCTGTTGGGATTAAGGAAAACGGCCTAGAGCCGGAATTCCTCACCCAGATAGAGCCTTCGCACCTCCGGGTTATTCACGATTTCCTCGGCGCGGCCCTCCATCAAGACCTCCCCGGAATAAAAAATGTAGGCGCGGTCGGTCAGGCCCAGCGTCTCGCGGACGTTGTGGTCGGTAATCAGCACCCCGATTCCGCGATAAGTCAGGTGGCGCACCAGCGCCTGAATGTCGCCCACAGCGATGGGGTCGATGCCGGCGAACGGCTCGTCCAGCAGCATGTAATTCGGACGCGTCGCCAGAGCGCGTGCGATTTCGACGCGGCGGCGCTCACCGCCGGACAGCGCAATCGAAGGGCTTTTGCGAAGGCGGGTAATGCCGAATTCTTCCAGCAGCGCGCTCAGTTCGTATTCGCGCCGTTTGCGGTCAGGCTCGACCACTTCGAGCACTGAACGGATATTGTCCTCGACATTCAGTCCGCGGAAGATCGAGGCTTCCTGCGGCAGATAGCCGATGCCAAGCCGCGCGCGCTGATACATCGGCAACTTGGTGACATCGTGCCCATCGAGTTCGATGCGGCCGCGATCCGCCTTGATCAGCCCGGTGATCATGTAGAACACCGTCGTCTTGCCAGCGCCGTTTGGCCCGAGCAGGCCGACCGCTTCGCCGCGCCGGACATAAAGACTGGTGCCGCGCACGACCATGCGGCTGCCGAAACTCTTCTCTACGCGATGCGCTGCGAGATAACCCTGCGACGGGTCCGTTTGCGGCTGCACCGGCTGGCGCGGCCGAGGTACGCGTGGAGGCAGTGGATTTTCGTGCCGCGGTTGCGTGCCGCCATTGCCGATGGTGTCGAGTTCGACCCGCCATGCCTGCGGCATACGCCTGCGGCGGCGCGGGCCAAAGAGCCTGCGTCTGACAATCGCGATCAGGGATTGGAGATCGAGCAAACCGTTCTTCCGGGCGGATCGCGATCGCAACTGACGATCGCATGCGGGATTCTACGCGCATCTGGCGCGGAGCGCATAGCGATCCGCCGGATCAGATGAGAGGCGTGATAGTCGCTCGCAGCAAGCCTTTCAACCGTAGTGGTTCAGGCCATATACGGGCGCCTAGTAAATGCCCTGAGGATGGACCGGCCGCGGCTTCGGAGCATTCGGCGCTGTCGCGCCTCCCGCCGGCTTGTTGTCGCCGCCGCCAACTGCCCCGCCGGACCCGCCGGGCAGAAACAGGCCCTGCACCCGGCCGCCGCCCTGCCCCGGTTTGCCGGATTCCACGCGCGACACGCCGCTGGTCAGATCGACCACGAGGCGCTCGCCGCGCAGCACATTCTGGCCCTGCGTCACCAGCACGTTCCCGGCCAGCGTCACGGTGTTGGTACGCATCTCGAAGATCGCGCTCTCGCCGGTCGCGGTCTGGTCTTTCTGGGTGACGACGACACTGCCTTTGGCTTCAAGTTTGCGAATCTGTTGCTGGCCTTGCGGACCGGGCTGCGCGGTCTTCAGATTGTTCGGACTGCTGTCCTGATCGTAATAAACGACGAGCGACCGGCAGCGCAGCGTGACGTCGCCCTGCACGACCTTCACGCCGCCGGAGAAGGTCGCGACCTTGTCCTTGTCGCGCACTTCAAGCGTGCTTGCGTCGATCTGCACCGGCTGGTCGCGGTTCTGCGAAAAGCCCTGCAGCGCGTTCGGCACGCCCTTGTCTTTTTCCTTTTGCGCCATCGCGGGCGACGCCGCGGCAACGACGGCAAGAGTGAGCACGATGTGCCGTATGGCGAACAATCGCATCACTGTGCCGAACCCGCGGTCTGCGGCAGGTCGGTTTGCTCGAGCTTGAGGATCATCGAAACCCCGCCGCTGAAGCGAACGAGATCGCCGGCATCCAGCACTTCGAGATTGTTGGCGTTCAGATTGCCCTTCAGCATCTTCACTTCGACCGGCTTCCTGGAAATGATGTTGCCCTTGCGGATATCAACTTCCGCTTCGATCAGGCGGCCTTCGTATCCGGTCGAGGATGAAAGAATGATGTCCGGCCCGAGCGTCAGCATTTCCGATTTCGCTTCGTAGAGTCCGCCCTTCGCTGACATCTGCACGACGCTCTTGTCCTGCATGTCGAGCTTGGCCTTGATTTCCTTCAGTTCAATCTGGTCCGGCTTGGTGATGTCCTGTGCCGCAGCCTTGGCGGTGACTTCATAGGCGCGCTGATCGCGGGTCACGCCTGCGACACGCGGCGCTTCCATCGTGATCTTGGTACCCGAGACGACCAGCGTTCCTAGATCGGCCGGCAATTTGTAAAGAATCTTGAACGGATTGAAGAAGGTCGCGCCGACGACCACCAGAAGGCAAAAAACCACGCCGATCGGGATCGCAATCCGCAACACGCGCACGCGGCGGCTGTGACGCTGCGCGAAACGGAACGCACGCGTGTTGTCACGCCCCGCGCCCATGAAGTCGGGCGCGTCATAGCCTCGTCCCGCTCGATCGTCCCGCGACATACTCATCGGCGCTGGTTCAGCCCGCCATGATTTGGAGAATCGTTAAACCCCGCCCAAGTTTAGGCTGGCAGGGATGCAAAATCCCCTGCGAATATGGCCCTCGCGCGGCGAAGAACCAGTCAACTATGCGAAAAGATGTCCTGCTCCGCCCAGCCAGCCAGATCGAGGCGCGCACGGTGCGGCAAAAAGGCAAAACATGCCTGCGCCAGTTCCATCCGGCCCTCGCGCACGAGCAAGGTTGCGAGCTTCTCGCGCAAGGCATGCAGATGCAGCACGTCGGAGGCCGCATAGGCGAGTTGCGGCTCGGTCAGCGTCTCGGCGCCCCAGTCGGACGATTGCTGCTGCTTCGACAGGTCAACGCCGAGAAGTTCGCGGGTGATGTCTTTCAGACCGTGCTTGTCGGTATAGGTACGCGCGAGCCGCGAGGCGATCTTGGTGCAGAACACGGGCGCTGCCATCACGCCGAGCGCGTGATAGAGCGCGGCAAGATCGAAGCGCGCGAAATGGAAAATCTTGACGACCGATGTGTCGGCCAAAAGCCGCTTCAGGTTGGGCGCATCCTTTGCGCCTGGCGGGATCTGAACCACGTCCGCCGTTCCGTCTCCCGGAGAAAGCTGCACGACGCAAAGCCGGTCACGCTGCGGCTGCAGACCCATGGTTTCGGTGTCGATGGCCACCGCGCGCGTATATCGGGAAAGGTCCGGAAGGTCGCCGCGGTGCAGGCGGATGGTCATCGCAATCTCCCGCGCGGGAATCGCGCGAAGGTAACAGCCGAGAATAGAATCTGCGGCATCGCCAGTCACGCACCTTGTGCCGCAAGGGGGGCTGACAGACCGAGGGGCCAGAGCCCCTCGCGACAAATTGGATTGGTGCCCAGGAAAGGACTCGAACCTTCACAACCGTTAAGTCACTGGCACCTGAAGCCAGCGCGTCTACCAATTCCGCCACCTGGGCAACGGGGCACACATAAGAGTGGGGGTTGTGGCTTGTCAATCGAGCGCGCGCCGACCCTGTACAGCCTGTTACCGATCCTGTATTCCGCCCTTAATCCCGGTTGGTCCTCGTCGCTTCGGCGGCAAGGCAGCAAACATCAGCACCACGCCCATGCGCCAATCCGAAACCGATACCCTGGTTACCGTCTTCGGCGGCTCCGGCTTTCTCGGCCGCCATGTCGTGCGCGCGCTCGCCAAGCGCCGCTATCGCATCCGCATCGCGGTGCGCAGGCCGGAACTTGCGGGCTTCCTGCAGCCGATCGGCAGCGTCGGACAGATCCACGCGGTGCAGGCGAATGTGCGTCATCCGCGTTCGGTCGAAGCCGCGGTGCGCGATTCCGACATCGTCATCAATCTCGTCGGCATCCTGTACGAGCGCGGACGGCAACGCTTCGAGGCCGTGCAGAGTTATGGCGCCGAACACATCGCGCTCGCCGCCGAGGCCTATGGCGCGCGAGTGATCCATGTTTCGGCCATAGGCGCGGACGAAAATTCATCGTCGGGCTATGCGCGCGCGAAGGCGCTTGGCGAAAAGCTCGTGCTCGCGGCGACACCCGAAGCGACCGTGTTCCGCCCCTCGATCCTATTCGGGCCGGAAGACGACTTCTTCAACCGTTTCGCTGCGCTGGCGCGGATGTCGCCGGTTCTGCCGCTGATCGGAGGCGGTGCCACCAAGTTCCAGCCGGTGTTTGTCGGCGACGCCGCCGAGGCGATTGCACTGGCGGCCGAAGGCAAAACGAAGCCCGGCGCGATTTACGAACTCGGCGGACCGGAAGTGCAGAGCTTCAAAGAACTCATGCAGTACACGCTGCGAACAATTCAGAGGAAGCGCATTCTTGCACCGCTTCCGTTCGCGTTCGCGAACCTGAAGGCGCAGATTCTGCAATTTCTTCCGAAGCCGCCGCTCACGCCCGATCAGGTCGAACTGCTCAGAACTGACAACGTCGTGTCAGAAGACGCGAAGCGTTCGGGGCGCACGCTGCAAGGTCTTGGCATCGCGCCGGTCACGATTGAATCGATCGTGCCGAGCTATCTGTGGCGCTT
>CAMBBO010000122.1 GCA_945862935.1 Pseudorhodoplanes sinuspersici
CATTTCGACAAGGTGATGGCGATCATGTTGCCGTCTCTTCGTGAAGAGCGCGCGCAGAGCTATTCGCCATTCCTGCCGATCTCGCCCAAGACGGGCGTCGTGCTGCAGGTGCCGGTGCTTGAACATGACGCGAAGTCCGGCACCATCACTTACGAAGATCCCGACACCAAAGAGAAGATCACGACGCCGGTGACAGGCGGACGTTGCAAGCTGCAATGGAAGCCGGACTGGGCGATGCGCTGGACTGCGCTCGGCGTCGATTACGAAATGGCCGGAAAGGATCTGATCGATTCCGTCAAACTCTCCGGCCAGATTTGCCGTGCGATCGGCGGCACACCGCCGGAAGGTTTCAATTACGAATTGTTCCTCGACGAGAAGGGCCAGAAGATTTCCAAGTCGAAGGGCAACGGCCTGACTATCGACGAGTGGTTGCGTTATGCATCGCCGGAATCGCTGTCGCTGTTCATGTACCGCGAGCCGAAGGCGGCCAAGCGTCTTTATTTCGATGTCATCCCGCGCGCTGTCGACGAGTATCAGCAATTCCTCGATGGCTATGAGAAGCAGGAGTTGAAGCACAAGCTCGGCAATCCGGTCTGGCACATCCATTCCGGTAAGCCGCCGAAAGCGGACATGTCGATCAATTTCGCGATGCTGCTGACGCTCGTTTCGTCATCGAATGCGGAAAATGCCGACACGCTCTGGGGCTTCATCGGCCGCTATCGTCCGGGCGTGACGGCGCAGACCCATCCCAAGCTCAACGCGCTGGTCGGATATGCAATCCAGTATTTCCGCGATTTCGTTTTGCCGGAAAAGAAATTCCGTCAGCCGAGCGACGTGGAGCGCAAGGCGTTGCAGGATCTGCGCGAGGCGCTGTCTCAGTTGAAACCGGATGCGACGGCGGAAGACTTACAGAATGTCGTCTATGAAATAGGCCGACGCGAGCCGTTCCTTGACCATGCCAAAAAAGCGAAGGATGGCCGTCCGGGCGTTTCGCTCGATTGGTTCAACATGCTCTATCAAGTGCTACTCGGACAGGAGAAAGGGCCACGCTTTGGCTCTTTCGCCGCCGTGTACGGCATCGAGAACACGCTCGCCATGATCGACGGCGCGCTGGCGCGGTCGGCCTGAGACTGCGTCAGGTCAGCCAGCTTACCTTGCCGGTTTTTATGTCGTGCATCGCCGCGACGATCTTCACCTGCTTGGCGTCCACCAGCGCTTTGATGATCGGGCTTCGCTTGACGATGTTCACTGCCGTCATGCGCGCGCTTGCTTCTGCGACCTTCTGAACCAGCGGATCGTTGTGAGAATCGCGGTGACCGTCAGCTTTCGTCAAAGTGGCGAGCGCCGGCTGGAAGTTCTTGAGCAGCGCGGTGATGTTACCGAGTTTGACGTCGTCGACCGCGGCCTTGATGGCGCCGCAGAAATTATGCCCAAGCACGACGATCGCCTTGGTGCCCACGACCTTCACCGAATATTCGAGGCTGCCGATGATGTCGGTATTGACGATTGCGCCCGCCACGCGCGCACAGAACACGTCGCCGATGCGCTGATCGAAGACGAGTTCCGGCACGACGCGCGAATCGATACAGCCGACGATGGCGGCGAACGGCGATTGGTTGCTCACGGTCTGCTTCACTTGTGCCATCAGATCGCAATTGATCATTTTGCCTGCCGTGAACCGCTCGTTGCCGGCCTTGAGCCGGGCGATCGCGTCGTCCGGCGTCGTCGACTTCAGGCGATCGGGTGTGTAGACAGCGCATTCGGTCGATTGGGCATGAGCGGCAGTTGCGGCGAGCGAAAGTCCGCCGGCGAGACAGCCACAAAACAATCTGCGCGTAATCATCGGAATCCCCCAACGCTCGTCAGGAGCGGAGGTTACCACTTCTGCCAGCATCACAATTTGTAGCGGACTTTTCTCACCGGCACAAGCCGGCTTACTGGCTCGCCCACACAATACGCGCGACCCACAGCACGTCGGACATCGCGATCGTCCGGTCCGGGTGATCGGCGTTGAGCGATTGCAGCTCGACGGTCTTGGCTGTCTTGCGGGTGAGTTGCTTGACCATCACCTCGCCCTTCTTGGTCTTGACCACCACGCGATCGCCGCGCCGTGTCGGCGCTGCGGGCGAAACAATGATGACGTCGCCCTTGCGATAGGCGGGCAACATTGAGTCACCGGAAATTTCCAGCGCGTAAGCGTTTTCGTCGTTGACCGCCGGAAAAGCGATTTCGTCCCATCCTTTGCCGACGGGAAATCCACCATCGTCGAAATATCCGCCTGCGCCCGCTTCGGCAAAACCGATCAGCGGCACCGCCTGCATTGCGACGCGCGAGGAATCCGTCAGAAGCTGGAAGAATGTGTCGATGTCGAAGCCGGTGGCGTGAAGTGCTTTCGACAAGGATTCGGTCGAAGGCCAACGCGCGCGGCCGTCCGGCGTCACGCGCTTTGATTTATTGAATGTCGTCGGATCAAGCCCGGCTTTTTTCGCCAAACCGCTCGCCGACAGGCCGGCGCGCGCGGCGAGCCGGTCGATGCCGGACCAGACTTGGGCGTGGGTGAGTTCGTTGGCCATCGGACTATTATCCGGCGATAGGAATTATAGCCTTCCTCCGATTCTGTCCAGTCACTTTGTCGGCCTGCTCTTGGAGGCCCGCGAATCCGCGTCTAGGGTCCGCGCAACCATGAGGGGAGCTTTGCTGCGGTGATCGGCCTTTTCGAGCGCTTCGCGCGTCCAGTGTTGCGGGTCTTCGACCCCGAGGACGCGCATAAGCTCGCGCTGGCGGGCCTGAAATTCTTTCCTCAAGGCCCGGCCGCCGAGGACGACGCGCGGCTTGCCATTCGTGCCTTCGGCCTGAATTTCGCCAATCCGGTCGGCGTCGCGCCGGGCTTCGACAAGAACGCGGAAGCGCCCGACGCGCTGCTGCGGCTTGGCTTCGGCTTCGTCGAGATCGGCACGGTGACGCCGCGCCCGCAGACTGGCAATCCACGGCCACGCCTGTTTCGTCTCGATGCGGATGAAGCCGTCATCAACCGGCTCGGCTTCAACAACGACGGCGAGCGGCGCGTGCTCGCGCGTCTCGCCGCGCGCGCAGGCGAGGGCGGCATTGTCGGCGTGAATATCGGTGCGAATCGCGACTCTAAAGATCGCGTTGCCGATTACGTGACACTGATAGAATCCTTCGCGCCGGTTTCGAGCTATGTCACCGTCAACGTCTCCTCGCCGAACACGCCGGGTTTGCGCGACCTGCAACAGGCCAAGGTGCTCGACGATCTGCTCGCACGCGTAATAGAGGCGCGTGATCGCGTCAGCCGGAATGCCGGGCCGACGCCGGTGCTGCTGAAGATCGCGCCGGACCTTACGCTGAGCGATCTCGATGACATTGTCGGCGTTGCGCGTGCGCGCAAGGTCGATGGCATGATCGTGAGCAACACCACGCTATCGCGCCCCGAACTCAAAGAGCGTGCGAAATCGGCGGAGCAGGGCGGACTGTCCGGCAAACCGTTATTTTCCCTGTCGACGCGCATGCTCGCGGAAGTCTTCGTGCGCGCAGAAGGAAAGTTTCCGCTCATCGGCGTCGGCGGGGTCGATTCAGGCGCTGCGGCGCTTGCCAAGATCAAGGCTGGCGCGACCTTGGTGCAGCTTTACACCGGCATGGTGTTCAAGGGGCCGGGGCTTGTTACCGCGATCAAGCGCGAACTGCTGCAGGTGCTCGAACGCGGCCGTCACAAGTCGTTGGTGGAATTTATCGGCGTGAAGGCGGCCTCGATGACCGCCGAAAAGATGCCGGACTAGCCGAACGACTTACGAACCAGCGCCGGATAGCGCGCTGCCTGCAATATCCATCGCGCAACAAAGAACGAAAGCAGCGCAATCCATAATCCGGTATTGCCGAGCGGCTGCGTGACCCACCACACCGCAAGATAGGCCAAGAACGATGCGACCATCAGGTTGCGCATGTCGCGCGCCCAGGTCGCCCCGATATAGATGCCGTCATAGCAGAAGGCCGGCGCACCAAGGACCGGCGCAATCGCCATCAACCAGAGATAGTCGCGCGCGATTGCGCGCACTTCTGCGTTTGCTGTCATCTGGTCGATGAAGGTGCCGCCGAAGACGAACAGGAAAATCGAGGCCGCGGCGCCGAAGGCGAGGCCCCAGAGAAGCACGAGCCTGACCACGCGCCGGAATGCGGCTTCGTTGTGCGCGCCATAGGTCCGGCCGCAAAGCTGTTCGGCGGCATTCGCCATGCCATCGAGAAAAAATGCCGCCACCAGATTGAGATTGTAGAGCACGGCGTTGGCAGCGAGCATGGCGTCGCCTGCTCGCGCGCCGCGCGCC
Source organism: Pseudorhodoplanes sinuspersici (assembly GCA_945862935.1). GTDB lineage: Bacteria > Pseudomonadota > Alphaproteobacteria > Rhizobiales > Xanthobacteraceae > Pseudorhodoplanes > Pseudorhodoplanes sinuspersici_A. The sequence continues at coordinate 4,338 of CAMBBO010000122.1, forward strand.
ATGAAAAATAAGTAAACCGCGATCAGTGCCGCAGTGCGGATCATGATGTCGCGATTGATCGCGAGCATGCGGGTGAGTTTGGCGCGATCGAGCAAAGCAGCCATGGGCGGGAGGATATTTCCGCGCAGCATCGCGAACGCATAAGCCAGCCCGAACACAAGCCCGCACGCTTCCGCGATCACGGCGGCCCATGCCGCGCCCGCGATGCCATAGCCAAGATAAAGAACGAGCAGCACCGCAAACGCCATGTTGATGCTGTTGATGGCGATCTGAATGGCGAGCGCACGTCCCGGCCGCGCGAGGCCGACGAGCCAGCCGACCATGACATAATTGCCGAGCGCGAACGGCGCCGACCACAGGCGGATGTTGAAATAGGTGCGTGCTGCTTCGGTGACGGCTACGCTTGCGCCCATGCCGTCAAAAATGATGCGCGACAGCGGCACCTGAAGTGCAATGAGCGCTATCCCGATGACTCCGGCAATCACCAATGCCCGCGCGAGCACGGCGCGCTGCTCAAGCCCGTCGTCCGCACCGAGTGCCTGCGCGGTCAGCGCAATCGCGCTCATGCGCAGGAACGTAAACAGCCAGAACAGGCAATCGAAAATGAGCGAGGCCATGCCGACGCCGCCGAGAATGGCGGCATCGCCCAGCCGTCCGATTGCCGCGGTCGCGACAATGCCAAGAAGCGGCGTCGTGATGTTGGCCAGCATCGCGGGAGCCGCGATGCGGAAAACCTGACGGCTGGTGACCTGAAACGCTTCGCTCAAATCAGCGGCCGCGCGGCGCGTTCATCACTCGCATGATCAGCCAGATCGGGATCACGATCACCGCGCCGAGCAGAAAATATCCCCACAGCCAGCGGATCGCGTCGAAGCCCATATCCCAGAGCCGCTGGATTAAATGCTGCAGGCTGCGGAGGATGTTGAGCGGATCGAGCCCGAATGCGGAAAGAACGACGCCAATGAGGATCGAGAGCAGGATCAATCGCCCGATCACCGCGAGCGGCGTTCCGCCGATAAAGCGGGTGAAGGTGTCGTCCGCTCGGGACGTCACGCGTGGATCGGACATTGGAAGGCTCCCCATCGATTCGGCATGTTCGCCGGATACACGCGCGAAGATTTATGTCGCGCTTGGTTCCGGCACAAGCGGCGCGTCTGCGCTGGCGCCGTCTTTTTCGACGCTGCCGAGCAGCTTTTCGAGCGCCTCCAGCCGGTCGGCTTCGCGGGGCGGCTTATCCCAGCGCAGGCGGCTGATGCGGGGAAATCGCATCGCAAGGCCGGATTTGTGCCGCGTCGAGCGCTGCAGTCCTTCGAACGCGACTTCCAGCACGAGGCCGGTATCGGGATCATGCGTCACTTCGCGCACCGGGCCGAAGCGGTCGACGGTGTGGCGGCGCACGAAGCGGTCGATCTGCAAAAGCTCCTCGTCGGTGAAGCCGAAATAGGCCTTGCCGACCGGCACCAGTTCGTCGCCATTTTCGCCGGTGGTCCACACGCCGAAGGTGTAATCGGAATAATAAGACGATCGCTTGCCGTGGCCGCGTTGCGCGTACATCAGCACGGCGTCGACGGTGAATGGATCGCGTTTCCATTTCCACCATGGACCCTTTGGCCGTCCGGGCACGTAAGTTGAGTCCCGCCGCTTCAGCATGACGCCTTCCACCGCGTCCGCATCCTCGCCCGCGCCGGCGGAAGCGGGGTTGCCGCGCGCAGCGGTGAGTTCGTCCCATGTCTCGAACGGCACAAGCTGCGAAACATCGACGCGCGGATCGTTCAGCGCGCCGACGAATTTTTCGAGGCGTGCGCGGCGTTCGATGAATGGCTTGTCGCGCAGATCCTCGCCGCTTTCGAACAGCAGATCGTAGGCGCGCAGATGCGCGGGAAATTCGTTCAGCAGTTTTGCGTTGACCGTCTTTCGATTGAGTCGCTGCTGCAGTACGTTGAACGATTGCACGCGCCCTTCGCGCACGATCAGTAATTCTCCATCAATGGCACCATTGAAGCGCAACGATTCGACAAGATCGGGAAAGCTTTTTGAAATGTCCTCACCCGTGCGCGAATAAAGCCGCGCGACGCGCTCGCCATCGTCATTTGTGCCGGCTGCCGCCTGCACGCGAATGCCGTCCCATTTCCACTCGGCGGAAAAATCCGCTGCATCGAGCTTTTCGAAATCCGGCGGTTCGATCGCATGCGCGAGCATTGCCGGGCGAAAGGGTGCGGGATCGGTGGTGGATGGAATATCGCCACGGCCTTCGAGCCACGCAAACAGATCGAGGTAAGGCGGCTCCAAGCCTGACCACATCAATTCGATGTCGGTCACATCCTTGCCGCCGAGCGCTGCGGCGGCTGTTTTCGCAAGCCGCGCCGACACCCCGATGCGAAGCCCGCCGGTCACGAGCTTGAGCAGCGCCCAGCGCCCGGTTTCGTCGAGCGCATCGAGCCAGCGCGCGAGCTGCGCCGGAAGCTGGGATTTTCCGAGCGTCGAAAATGTTTCGATCACTTCCGACAGCGATGGAATGGCATTGGGCTTCTGCGACGGATCGGTGGGCCACATGAGTGCCACCGTTTCCGAAAGATCGCCGACATAGTCGTAAGAGAGGCCGAACAATACCGGATCGGTTCGCTCGGCGATCAGCGCGCGGATCAATCCTGCTTTCGCATGCTGGAATGACAATGCGCCGGTGAGTGCCGCGAGCGCATAGCCGCGCTCCGGGTCGGGCGTGTGACGGAAATAATCCGTCATCAGTCGGATTTTGTTGTTGCGCCCGTGCTCGTAGGTGAGCCGGTCGAGCAATGCGGCAAAGCGGTTCATGCGGAGTTGCCTGCTTGTTCCGCATCGCTGACGCCATCGCTCTCGTCCTCATCGCCATAGCCCACAATGTCGAGCGGCCGCGCACGCAAGCCTTGTTGCGTCGACCAATGTACTAGCGCGTCCTCCTGCCCGTGCGTCACCCAGATTTCGGATGCGCCGGTCGCCTTGATGGTTGCGGTGAGGCCGTCCCAGTCGGCGTGATCGGAAATGACCAGCGGCAATTCAACGCCGCCTTGCCTTGCGCGTGCGCGCACGCGCATCCATCCTGAGGCGAAGCACGCGACGGGATCGGGGAAACGCCGCGTCCATAAATCTTTGATCGCGGAAGGCGGGCAGAGCGTGATCGTGCCCGCGAGTTCGAATTTCTTCGAACCCTTCACCAGTTCGAACGGCTCAAGCGGAATGCCGCGCTCCTCGTAATAGCGTGTGATCTTCTCCATCGCACCATGCAGATAGATCGTCTTGTCGTACCCCGCCTCGCGGATCAACGCGATGACGCGCTGCGCTTTGCCGAGTGAATACGCCCCAACGAGATGCGCGCGCTCGGGAAATAGTTCGACCGAGCGAAGCAGCTTTGCAATTTCGTCCTGCGTGCGGCTGTGGCGGAATACTGGAAGGCCGAACGTCGCCTCTGTAATGAACAGATCGCACGGCACAAGCTCGAACGGCGCGCAGGTCGGGTCGCGCACGTCCTTGTAGTCGCCGGATGCTACGGCACGAAAACCGCCTTTTTCGACCAGCACCTGTGCCGAACCGAGCACATGCCCCGCCGGATGCAACGTCACCGAGACGCCGCCAAGCGCCACCGTTTCGCCATAGCGGAGCGCCTGCGTGCTCCCGGCGAAATTCTCGCCATAGCGCAGCCGCATGATATCGAGCGTTTCCTGCGTGGCGAGCACGGCGCCATGCCCCGCGCGCGCATGATCCGAATGGCCATGCGTGATGACGGCCTTGTCCACCGGCCGTGTCGGATCGATATGGAACCCGCCGCTCTTGCAACAGACCCCGGCGGGTGTCGGGAGAAGGATGTCTTCGGCGCGCATGCGGGTTAGATAGGAATTGCAGTTCAAACTGCGAGATGACGCAAAGCTTATGACCAGCGACTTGTTCCAGTCTTCCGGCGACCTGATCGCCGACCGGCGCATCACGTTCGCGCGCGATTTGATCGGGCGGGGCGATCTTGCCGCCGCGGCCGATCTGCTGTCGCAAGCGCTGGAAATCACCCCGCGCTTTGCCTCGGCGTGGTTTTCGCTGGGTGACGTTCGCGAAACGCTTGGCGATACAAGCGGCGCGGCCCATGCCTTCCATGAGGCGCTTGCCGCC
>CAMBBO010000123.1 GCA_945862935.1 Pseudorhodoplanes sinuspersici
TCGAAATCGAGGCGTTCGGACAGCGCAGTGCAGCGACAAGAGTCGAAAGGTGTGCGTATGATCCGGCGAACGAGAGAATAAGAGCATGATAATGCCGAAGCCCGACATTTGCAAAAAATGATCGGGATAACTTGTTGAGCAGGTGCCAGGGTTTCACACAGGGGTCATCCGTTTGCAGCAATCAAACGCAAATGGACCAGAGGAGATGGACTATGATCAAACGCGTAGCTTCAATGTTGGGCGTGGCGTGTATCGCTACCGCCTTCGCGATCGCTCCGGCGGCCGCGCAGAAGACGAAACTGACGGTTTACACCGCACTCGAAAACGATCAGCTCAAGATATTCAAAGACACGATCGAAGCGGCAGTTCCAGAAGCCGACGTTGAATGGGTCCGCGACTCCACCGGCGTCATCACCGCGCGCTTCCTCGCTGAAAAGGCGGCGCCGAAGGCTGACATCGTGCTCGGTCTCGCTGCGTCGTCGCTTCTGCTTTTCAAGGCCGAAGGCTTGCTCGAGCCCTACGCGCCGAAGGGTGCGGACGCGATCAAGACGGTCTTTAAGGATTCCGCCAATCCGCCGGCGTGGCTCGGCATGGACGCGTTCATCGCGGTCGTTTGCTACAACACTGCCGAAGGTCAGAAGGCCGGCACCGCGGTGCCGACCAGCTGGAAGGACATGCTCGATCCGAAGTTCCAAGGCAAGATCGTGATGCCGCACCCCGCTTCTTCGGGCACCGGCTACATGATGGTTGCGATGTGGCTCCAGTCGATGGGCGAAGAAGCCGGCTGGAAGTTCATGGACGGCCTGCATCAGAACATCGGCTCGTATCTGCATTCGGGTTCCGCACCTTGTGTGCAGGCCGCGAAGGGCGAGCGTCTTGCCGGCTTCGGCTTCGACATGCGCGGTGCGCGTGAGAAGACGAACGGTGCGCCGCTCGAAGTGATCGTTCCGAGCGAAGGCAGCGGCTGGGAAATGGAATCCGTAGCTCTTGTGAAGGGCTCGAAGAATCTGGCCGTCGCCAAGAAGGTCATGGACTGGGCGGCGTCCAAGGGCGCCAACGAGCTCTATTCCAAGTATTATGCAGTCGTCGCGCATCCCGACGTGAAGAACGTTCCACCGAACTATCCGGCCAATGCGGAAGCTCGCATGTACAAGGTTGACCTGCAGAAGATGGCGTCGGACCGCTCGCGCATTCTCGCCGAATGGTCGAAGCGCTATGAGTCCAAGGCTGCGCCGAAGAACTAAGCGCAGAGCTATCTCAGAATCCTCCGGGGGCTTGCCCCCGGAGGCCATTTTAGTTGACATGTCCGCGCCGGGAGCGGGGGCAAAAGAAGATCATGAGTACGACAGTCAAAGTAACCGGCAAGAGCAACGGCGCATCGGGAGCGCCCTTCCTTCGCATTCGTAATCTGACAAAGCGATTTGGCGCCTTCACCGCATTGAATGATGTCTCGCTCGACGTGATGAAGGGCGAGTTCGTCTGTTTTCTCGGCCCATCGGGCTGCGGAAAGACGACATTGCTGCGTGCTATTGCGGGCCTTGATCCGCAGGATGAAGGAACGATCGAGATTGCCGGGCGCGATGTGTCGCGCCTTCCGCCCGCCGCGCGTGACTTTGGAATCGTCTTCCAATCCTACGCCTTGTTTCCCAACTTGAGCGTCGCAGCCAATGTCGGCTACGGTCTCGTCAATCGCCGCAAAGGTCGATCTGAAATCAACGCGCGCGTGCGCGAATTGCTGACGCTGGTCGGCCTTGCCGATCAGGAAACCAAGTATCCCGTTCAATTGTCGGGTGGGCAGCAGCAGCGCGTCGCGCTCGCCCGCGCGCTTGCGACTGCGCCCGGGCTGCTCCTGCTTGACGAACCGCTTTCTGCGCTCGATGCGCGCGTGCGTCTGCGCCTGCGCGACGAAATCAAGTCGCTGCAACGCCGTCTTGGCGTGACCACCATCATGGTCACTCACGACCAAGAAGAAGCCTTGTCGATGGCGGACCGTATCGTTGTGATGAATGCGGGGCTGATTGATCAAGTAGGGACGCCGTCCGATATTTACCGCAAGCCGGAAAGCGCATTCGTTGCCGATTTCGTCGGAAGCATGACGTTTTTCGATGCAGAGGTCGCCGGTCCGAGCCAAGTGCGCTTGGGGGGGATCGATCTGTCCTGCTCGGACGCAGGAGGATTCATCAAAGGGTCCGCAGTGCGGATCGGATTGCGCCCCGAAGAGGTCAAGGTGCGCAATATCGACGCTGCGACCGCCAACGCGATCGATACGCGGGTCGCGACACTCGATTTTCTCGGACCGTTCTGCCGTGCGCAACTTCATCCTTCAGGCGCGCCGGGCGTGACGATATTGGCCGACTTCTCGGCCAATCTGATGCGCGATCTTAAAGTCGAGCAGGGGCAGCAGTTGACGGTTGCGCTTCCGCCTGAGGCGCTTCGCATCTTCGCACGGGGCGCACCGCGGTGAGCGCCACGGCATTGCAGCAAGGGAATTCGATCAAGGCGCGCATTTCGCGCGACGCGCTGGTCATCCGGCTTGGCATCGTTGCGCTGGTCGGGTTCCTGTTTGTCGCAGTCGCTCTCCCGCTCTGGTCGCTCCTGTCGAAAAGTTTCCAGAATGGCAAAGGCGAGTTTATCGGCCTTGCCAATTACGTTCAGTATTTCTCGACACCGACGCTGTTCCACTCAATCTTCAACAGCCTTTGGGTTGCGGTCATCACAACGGTGATCGTTATCCCGCTCGCGTTTCTTTATGCCTACGCGCTGACTCGCACGAAGATGCCGGGAAAGGGTCTTTTCTACGCCGTTGCGCTTCTTCCGCTGTTTGCACCTTCGCTGCTTTCGGCGATTTCCCTGATCTACCTTTTTGGAAATCAGGGGATACTCAAATCCTGGTTGTTCGGCGGCAGCATTTACGGGCCGATCGGAATTGTCATCGCGCAGATATTTTATTGCTTCCCCCAAGCCTTGATCATTCTGGTCGCAGCTCTGGCGCTTGCCGACGCGCGGCTTTACGAGGTCGCGGATGCGCTTGGGACGACGAAGCCGCGTATCTTCCGTACGGTCACGCTGCCGGGTGCGAAATTCGGCCTGATCAACGCTTGCTTCGTTGTCTTTACGCTGGTGGTGACCGACTTCGGCATCGCGAAGGTGATTGGCGGGCAATTCAATGTGCTCGCGACCGACGCCTACAAGCAGGTCGTCGGACAGCAAAACTTTTCAATGGGCGCGGTTGTAGGGATGATTTTGCTGATCCCCGCGGCAATAGCGTTCACCATCGACCGTCTTGTTCAGCGCAGGCAGGTGGCGCTTTTGTCGGCGCGCGCCGTACCGCTCGAGCCGAAAACAAATCCGCTGCGGGACGCGGCGCTGATCGGATATGTCATGCTGATCGGCGGGTTGATTACGATCGTGCTCGGCACGGCCGTATGGGCTTCGTTCATTACTTATTGGCCCTATAACCTGACGCTGTCGCTGAAGAATTATAATTTTGCCGAACTCGACCCCGGCGCATGGTCGCCTTATTTCAATTCGCTGAAGCTTGCGATCCTGACCGGCATCATTGGAACGGCAATCGTTTTCACCGGGGCGTATCTCGTCGAGAAGACCAAGCTCGCGCCTGCTGGGCGCGCAATTGCGCATCTGCTTGCGATGCTGCCGATGGCCGTACCCGGTCTCGTGATCGGGCTGGGCTATGTCTTCTTCGTCAACGCTCCGTGGAATCCGCTCAACATTTTCTACGGCACGCTGACGGTGCTTGTGGTGAATTGCCTGGCGCATTTTTACACCGTCGCACATATCACTGCGTTGACGGCCCTCAAGCAGATCGACCCCGAATTCGAATCCGTGTCGGCGTCGCTGAAAGTGCCTATCTGGCGCACCTACACCCGCGTGACAGTGCCGATTTGCCTTCCGGCGGTTATCGACATCGCGATTTATCTTTTCGTCAATGCGCTTACGACAGTCTCGTCCGTGATCTTCCTGTACGGCGCGCAGACGAAAGTGGCATCCATCGCAATCGTTCACATGGATGAAGCGGGCTTTACGGCGGGCGCCGCTGCGATGGCGACAATGATCGTGCTCACGGCGTTGAGTGCGAAATTGCTGCATGTTCTTCTCGACAAGCTCGTGCTCACGCGGCTGCAGGCGTGGCGCCGCCGCTGATGGAGGGTTCTGTGTTGAAGCGGCCGGCTCCGTCCGAAAGCGATACCAATGTGTCGCCGGAACGCCGGGCGTGGGCGGAACGCAATCTCGACACGGCCGCGAAGGCATTGCTCGGCCGGGACTCCAAAGCGTTCCTGCATCAATCGGTATCGACGCCTTGCCTCAATGCTATCGTGAAAGCTGAGGGCATCTATCTGGAAGATACCGCCGGCCGGCGCTACATGGATTTCCATGGCAATAACGTCCACCACATCGGTTACGGCCATCCGCGCTTGAAGCGCGCGATCGCCGAACAGATGGACGATCTGCCGTTCACCCCGCGCCGCTACGCGTCGGAACCGGCGGTCGCGCTCGCTGAAAAGCTCGGTCAGATTTCGCCGGGGAACTTGAGCAAAGTCCTGTTTACGACAGGCGGGTCCGACGCCGTCGAAGTTGCGATCAAGCTCGCACGCACGGCGACCGGACGATACAAGACGCTATCGTTCTGGGACGCTTTTCACGGTGCGGGTTATGGCGCTGCCGCGGTTGGCGGCGAGGCGCTGTTTCGCTCAGGCCCGATCGGGCCGCTGATGCCCGGTGCCGAGCACGTCGCTCCGTTTTCGAGCTATCGCTGTCCCTATGGCGCGAAATCGCCGGAGGAATCCGGCGAGGTTTGCGCGCGCATGATCGACTATGTGCTCGGACGCGAAGGCGATGTCGCCGCTTTCATCGCTGAACCTGTTCGCGCAATTCCCTACATCCCGCCCGCCGGATTTTGGAAGAAGGTTCGCGAGATTTGCGACCGTCACGGCACCTTGCTGATCTTCGATGAAATTCCGATGGGGCTTGGCAAAACTGGCAAGATGTTCGCAAGCGAGCATGACGGCGTCGTGCCGGACCTGATGGTGGTTGGTAAATCGCTCGGTGGCGGCATATTGCCGATCGCTGCGGTGGTCGCGTCGCCCGACCTCGATGTGGGCGCGGATTACGCGTTCGGCCATTACACGCACGAAAAGAATCCTGTCACAGCGCGTGCGGCGCTGACGACAATTGAGATTATCGAAGACGAGAAGCTGGTTGAGAATGCAGCGCGGGTTGGCGCGGCTGCGCTGGAGCGGCTGGAAAAACTAAAGGACAAGCATGCGTTGATTGGCGACGTGCGCGGGCGCGGCCTCTTGCTCGGCATCGAACTTGTCACCGATCGTGCGGCCAAGACGCCTGCAAACGCTCATGCCGAAATGGCGATGTATGCGGCCCTTGATCGTGGATTGTCATTCAAGACGTCGTTCGGCAGCGTGCTGACGCTGACGCCACCGCTCACAACGACGCAACAGGAAATGGATAGTGCCATCGACATTCTCGACGAATGTATCGAGTTGGTCGCTCGCAGGAATTAGCTTTTACTTGTCGGGGGCGTAACAATGCCGGGTAATCTCAGTTTCGACGAATTGAAGAAGGCCACGAAAGACGGGACGATCGATACCGTCGTCGTCGCGATGGTCGACATGCAGGGTCGCCTCGTCGGAAAGCGGTTTCAGGCCGAGTTCTTCGTAGACGGCGCCTACGAAGAAACTCATGCCTGCGATTATCTCCTCGCCAACGACATCGACATGGAGCCGGTGCCCGGCTACGCGGTTTCGAGCTGGGAGAAGGGTTACGGCGACTTCATCCTGAAGCCGGACATGACGACGCTGCGGCGCGTACCGTGGCTCGAAGGCACTGCGCTCGTTCTCTCCGACGTGCTGGACCATCATCATCACGATCTTTCGCACTCGCCGCGCGCGATGCTGAAAGCGCAGGTAGCGCGTCTCAACAAAGCGAAGATGCGCGCCTATTGCGCGTCGGAACTCGAGTTTTATCTGTTCGACGAAAGCTACGAGGCAATCGCGGCCAAGCGCTTTCATCAACCAAAGACCGCCGGCCAATATATCGAGGACTACCACATTCTTCAGACGACGAAGGAAGAGGGCGTGATGCGCGCCATCCGCAAGGGTTTGCAGGGTGCGGGCATCCCGGTTGAGAATTCCAAGGGCGAGTGGGGTCCAGGCCAAGAGGAAATCAACGTCCGCTATTCCGACGCTCTCGATATGGCGGACAATCACGTCATCCTGAAAAACGGCATAAAGGAAATTGCGTGGGGGCAGGGCAAGGCCGTGACTTTCATGTCGAAATGGAATTACGGTCTCGCGGGGTCGAGTTCGCATGTCCACGTTTCGCTCTGGAGCGAAGACGGCAAGACGCCATTGTTCCTTGATGCGAATGCCGAATACGGCATGTCGCCGCTGATGCGCTCGTTCGTTGCCGGACAACTGAAATATGCGCACGACATCACTTACTTTCTTGCGCCCTATATCAACTCCTACAAGCGCTTTCAGGCCGGCACGTTTGCCCCGACGAAATCGGTGTGGAGCCGCGACAACCGCACCGCTGGCTTCCGCCTGTGCGGCGAGAAGAGCAAGGCGATCCGTATTGAATGCCGCGTTGGCGGTGCGGACCTCAATCCGTATCTCGCGTTCGCGGGTTTAATTGCGGCGGGCCTTGCCGGCATAGAGGAAAAACTCACGCTCGGCGCGCCGCACACGGGCGACGCCTATACCGGCGAGAAGCTTACCGAAGTGCCGAAGACCTTGCGTGAGGCCATCGACAGTCTTGCCAAGTCGAAGATGCTGCGTGCTGCTTTTGGTGACGGCGTCGTCGACCACTATGTTCACACCGGGAAGTGGGAGCAACTCGAATACGACCGGCGCGTTACAGACTGGGAATTGATGCGCGGCTTCGAGCGCTACTAAGGAACGCACATGCCAGATATCGTTTGTATTTCGCCGGTTGACGGCAGCGAAGTCGCGCGCAAGTCGACATCTTCCGCAAAAGAGATTGCGAATGCCGTGGCCGCGGCGCGCAAGGCGCAAGCCGCATGGCGTGACGTGCCGATTGCGGAACGTGCGAAGCTTTGCTCGGCTGCGGTCGATGCCATGCTGGCGATGCGCAGCGAGATCGGACCGGAAATCTCCCGGCAGATGGGCCGCCCGATCAAGTATGCGGCTGGCGAGCTTGGCGGTTTCGAGGAGCGCGCGCGCTACATGATCGGTATCGCCGGGCAGGCGCTCGCTGACGTAATTCCAGACCCAAAGCCCGGATTTAAGCGTTACGTCCGGCGCGAGCCTCTCGGTGTTGTGCTCACAGTCGCGCCGTGGAATTACCCTTACCTCACTGCGGTCAATTCGATCATTCCCGCGCTGATGGCCGGCAATGCCGTCATCCTCAAACACGCCGCGCAAACGATCCTCGCGGGCGATCGCTTCCAGATGGCGTTCGATAAGGCGGGCCTGCCGAAGGGGCTGTTCCGCACTCTCACGCTGTCGCATGACGATACGACCAAGCTGATTGCGTCCGGCAGTGTGGATCAGGTCTGCTTTACTGGCTCGGTCGAAGCAGGACGCGCGATCGAGCGCGCGGCGGCTGGGACTTTCACCGGCGTTGGTCTCGAACTCGGCGGCAAGGACCCGGCTTATGTCCGTGCCGATGTGAAGCTCGATCATGCAATCGAAAACATCGTCGATGGGGTCTATTTCAATTCAGGACAATGCTGCTGCGGCATCGAGCGCGTCTACGTTCACGCCGATGTCTATGACAAGTTTGTCGACGGCTTTGTCGCGCTGACGAAGAAATATGTCCTCGATAATCCGCTCGACGAGAAAACCACACTAGGGCCGATGGCGCAGAAGCGTGCCGCCGCGACCGTGCGCGAGCATATCGACGAGAGCCTGCACAAAGGTGCGAAGGCTTTGATCGACACAAAACAATTTGCGAAAGATGCGCCGGGTTCGACCTATGTCGCACCGCAGGTGCTGGTGAATGTCGATCACGGCATGAAGGTGATGATGGAGGAGACGTTCGGTCCGGTCACCGGAATCATGAAGGTGAAGGACGACGACGAGGCGATCCGCCTGATGAACGACTCGCCGTATGGCCTCACAGCGTCGCTGTGGACCACCGATCGCGATGCCGCCGAGCGCATTGGGCGGCGCATCGAGACCGGCACCGTTTACATGAACCGCTGCGACTATCTCGATCCGGGCCTCGCATGGACCGGCGTGAAGGACACCGGACGCGGCGCGACACTGTCACGAATCGGCTACGAGATGCTCACGCGGCCGATGAGCTTTCATTTGAGGGATGTGTGATGCAATTGCGTGGAAACTGGAATTATCCGACGACCGTGCGCTTCGGCGCGGGCCGGATCAGCGAATTGCCGGAAGTAGCGAAGATCGCGGGCATGAAGAATCCGCTTTTCGTCACCGATC
>CAMBBO010000124.1 GCA_945862935.1 Pseudorhodoplanes sinuspersici
CTCACCCGTTCCATCTCGTTGACGCCGCGCTCATAGGGCGCCGAGGTCTGGTTCATCTGCTCACGCAAATCGTAGGTCGCAAGATTGCAAACGAACTCGCCGGTCTCTTCGATGAAGCTGAGAGAATCCTTGCGGCCTTCGGACGAGAACATCACCAGCGGAGGCTTGCTGTTGACGCCGTTGAAGAAGGAATAGGGCGCAAGATTGACTTCGCCCGCGGCATTCATCGACGTGATCCAGCCGATCGGGCGCGGGGCGACAATCGCCTTGAACGGATCGTGCGGCAGTCCGTGATCGCCTTTGCGTGCGTCGTAGAACATCAGGAACCGTATCGTGTCACGATGCTGGACAAAACGGGACGCGGCCGGTCTTCCGGTGGTCGTCCCGGCGTTCCGATATGTACAAAGCCTGCAACTTTTTCTTCTGCCTTCACTCCGAGCGCGTCGAGCGCCGCGCGATCGTAGGCGTACCACTCACTGAGCCAGCTTGCGGCAAAGCCAAGCGCGTGCGCGGCAGTGACGAGGTTCATGGTTGCGGCACCCGCCGACATGACCTGCTCCCATTCCGGGATTTTGGCGTGGGGCGCGGCGCGGCTCACGACCGCGATGACGAGCGGCGCGCGCGCAAGGCGATTGCGCTCGAACGCGATCTGCTCCGGCGTGGCCTGAGGATTGTTCGCCGCAAAGACCTTGGCGATGGCTTCGCCCGCGGCCTGCCTCGCTGCACCTTCGAACAGGATGAAGCGCCAGGGCGCGAGCTTGCCGTGATCCGGCACGCGCGAAGCGACGGAAAGAAGCGTGTCGATTTGGGCCGGAGACGGCGCGGGAGCGGTCATTTCGACCGGCTTGACCGAACGGCGGGATTTCAGGAGTTCGAGAGCATCGGGCATGGCGAGGCGCTAACATAGAGGCCGGGTTGAGACAATTCGTCTGGCACTTCTACAGGCTTGAATTTGCCGCGATTACGGCCGAGAAGCGGCAGATGAGGATAAGAGCGGGCATGGCTTTGCGGCTTTCGCCGATCGTGCTCATCGCAGCGGCAATTTTGGCCTCGGCGGCGGGACCGGCGCGTGCGCAGGCCTTGCAGGGACCCGCGCAGGGCGTGCCGTCGATGCCTGCGGGCGCGCCGAGTGCCGGCATTGGCCTTGGTGTACCCGGCCCGACGCTCACCAATCCCGACGCACGGCCGCAGGCACCGCAGCAAGTCCCCGCTGCACCTGCCGGGCCTTCCACGCTGCAGCAGCAGATGGCGCCCGTGCCGGGGCTTCCGGTCGCGCTCTATCTCAATGCGCGGTTCGGCAAGGACCAGAATGCCATTTCCAACGGGCTGATCTGGCGCATCTATTCAAGCCAGCCCGATGCGACCGGCGCGTATCGCATTGTAAAAGAAGAGCGCGTGCCCGCGCCTGCCTTTGTGCTGCCGCCCGGCGGCTATATCATTCATGCAAGCGTCGGCCAGGCGACCGCAGTGAAACAGGTGACGTTGCGCTCGGAGACGGTGCGCGAGACATTTGAAATTCCGGCCGGCGGCATTCGCATCGAGGGCCGCGTCGGCGATGTGAAAATTCCGGCGGGCCAGATCACCTTCCACATTTTCAAAGGCAGCCAGTTCGAGCCGGGTGACAAGCGCGCGCTGGCGCAAGGTGTCGCGACCGGCGACATCGTGATGGTGCCGGAAGGCGTTTACAACATCGTGTCGAATTACGGCGACGGCAACGCGGTGGTGCGTTCGGACGTGCGCGTGCAAACGAACAGGCTGACCGACGTGACGGTGACGCATCGCGCAGCGGTCATCACGCTGAAGCTCGTGGCGCAGGGCGGCGACGCGCTCGCCAACACCGCATGGTCGGTGCTGACGCCGGGCGGCGACGTCATCAAGGAATCGATCGGCGCGTTTCCCCGCGTGGTACTGGGCGAGGGCGAGTACCGCGCGATCGCCCGCAACGAGGGCAAGGTCTATGAGCGCGACTTCAAGGTCGTGACCGGCGTGGACTCGGAAATCGCTGTCGTCGCGCGTTAGCCTGCCTTCTTCATTCTCTTAATGTCCGGCGGCGTTGCCTCGTCCACGAGTGAGGCGAGCGCCTCGTCGAGCGGCATCACCTGCTGCTTCTCGCTGCCCAGACGGCGGATCGAGACGGCGCGATCCGTGCCTTCCTTCTTGCCGACGACGAGCAAAGCCGGGACCTTCGCCAGCGAATGCTCGCGCACCTTGTAGTTGATCTTCTCGTTGCGAAGATCTTCTTCCACGCGCAATCCCATGCGTGTTGCAAGCGCCACGACTTCGCGCGCGTAATCGTCGGCGTCCTGCGTGATGGTCGCGACTACGGCCTGCACGGGTGAAAGCCACAACGGCAAATGCCCGGCATAATGTTCGAGCACCACGCCGAGGAAACGTTCCATCGAACCGCAAATCGCGCGATGGATCATCACCGGCGGGGTCTTTGAGCCGTCGGCTGCGATGTAGAACGCCTGAAACCGTTCCGGCAAATTGAAGTCGACCTGCGTCGTGCCGCATTGCCAGTCGCGGCCAATGGCGTCGCGCAAGACGTATTCAAACTTCGGGCCGTAAAACGCGCCTTCGCCCGGATTGATCGCGGTCTTGATGCGGTTGTTGCCCTGCGCGGCAATGCGCTTGAGCACATCCTGCATCACATTCTCGGCGTGATCCCACGCCGCATCCGAGCCGACGCGCTTTTCCGGGCGGGTGGAGAGCTTCACCGTGAGTTCGCCGTCAAAGCCGAAATCCTCGTACACGCTCAGGATCAGGTCGTTGATCTTGAGGCATTCGTCGGCCATCTGCTCTTCGGTGCAGAACACATGCGCGTCGTCCTGCGTGAAGCCGCGCACGCGCAGCAATCCATGCAGCGCGCCGGACGGCTCGTAGCGATGCACGATGCCAAATTCGGCAAGCCGCAGCGGCAGGTCGCGATACGATTTCAGGCCGTGCTTGAAAATCTGCACATGGCCGGGGCAATTCATCGGTTTGATCGCGTAAACGCGCTCGTCCTCGGTATCGTCGCCAGCGGACGTTGCCGCGAACATATTCTCGCGGAACCAGCCCCAATGGCCGGATGTCTCCCACAATGATTTGTCGAGAAGCTGCGGCGCGTTGACTTCCTTGTACGCGCCCTTCAGGCGGCGGCGCATATACGCGACGATTTCCTGAAACATCGTCCAGCCATTCGCGTGCCAGAACACGGTGCCCGGACCTTCTTCCTGAAAATGAAACAGATCCATCTCGCGGCCGAGACGGCGATGGTCGCGCTTCTCGGCTTCCTCCATTTGCTTGAGGTAAGCGTCGAGGTCTTCCTGCTTTGCGAAGGCCGTGCCGTAAATGCGCGACAGCATTTCCCGGTTTGAATCGCCGCGCCAGTAAGCGCCCGCGACCTTCATCAGCTTGAACGCAGTGCCGACCTTGCCGGTGGACGTCATGTGCGGGCCGCGGCACAGATCGAACCACTCGCCCTGATGATAAATCTTGATCGGCTCGTTGCCCGGAATGGCATCGACCAGCTCGACCTTGAACATCTCGCCCTTGTCGCGGAATACCTGTTTGGTTTTCTCGCGCGACCATTCCTCCTTGGTGAAGGCTTTGTCGCGCGCGATGATCTCCTTCATCTTCTTTTCGATGACGGGCAGGTCTTCCGGGGTGAACGGCTCGTTGCGGAAGAAGTCGTAATAGAAGCCGTTTTCGATCACCGGCCCGATGGTGACCTGCGTGCCGGGCCACAGCGACTGCACGGCCTCGGCGAGAACATGCGCTGCGTCATGCCGGATCAGCTCCAGCGCGCGCGGGTCTTCGCGATTCACAAATTCGATCTTGGAGTCGTTTTCGATTGGGTCGCCTAAATCCGCGACCACGCCATCGAGCGCCATCGCGACCGTGCGTTTGGCGAGCGAAGGGGAAATGCCCTTCGCGATGTCGAGACCTGAGGTGCCTTTGGGGAATTCGCGGCGCGCGCCGTCGGGAAAGGTCAGCGTGATCATGCTGGATGCGGGCGAATCGCCCGCGATGCCGGATTCGGCCATTGTCGTCTCCTGTTGCTCACTCCCGCGAACGAGCGCGGGTAAGCGTGGTTACCGGCACGGGGATTAGCCGAGCCAAAGGCCGCGCGCAACACCCCGTTCCTCCCTACGCCACCGCATCCATCACCGCGATACTATTGCGGCGGAGAATTCCGCACGCCGCACGAATCATTCCTTGAGTCGGCCCTTTCGCGGACACGATTGCTCTCTCAACTCACACTCACAGAAGAATACGTAAAAAAAGAATACGCGCTGAAACAAGTCCGGTGAGGACAAACAAAACGGCGCGGCGGCTGTTCGGCGATCTGGTGTGTGCGTACGCCGAGGGACATCAGCCGTTCGCGAGGGGTGTGAGTCATGTATCGCGTGCGTGTAAGGCGCGTGGCCTTCCGGCTGCCTGCGCTTGCTGCTCTACTGGTGGCGGCGCTTTTTATTCTTCAGTCCTCTTCTGCCGAGGCGAAACGGCGATGGCGCGCGGAAGCGTCCACGTCCGCGTCGACTCCGAATTTGCAGGAGGACATCAACCGCAACACGATTGCGATCGTGTCGGGCAACATCAACGGCACTTATTTATCGGTCGCCTACGATCTTTCAGCGGTGCTGGATGATGGAAACAATTTCCGCGTCCTGCCGATGATCGGGAAGGGCGCGGCGCAAAACATCCGCGACGTGCGCTACCTGAAGGGCGTCGATCTTGGCATCGCGCAATCCGACCTGCTCGGTTATTTCCGCCAGACCGGTGAACTTGGGGCGCTCGACGAGCGGATCGTCTATGTCGCCAAGCTTTTCAACGAGGAGCTTCACATCATCGTTCGCGATGGCGCGGGTATCACCTCGGTCGATCAGCTTGCGGGCAAGCGCGTGAATGTGAGTGATGCAGGCTCCGGCACGCAGCTTTCGGCGAAATTCATGTTCGGCCTTCTCGGCATCAAGTTCGAGGAAGTAAACATGGGGCAGGCCGATGCGTTCGAGAAACTGAAAACCGGCGAGATCGACGCGACGATATTGATCGCGGGCAAGCCTGCGGCGTCGATGGCAAAGTTAAAGCGGGAAGATGGCTATCGCATCCTCCCCGTGTCCTACCCGAAGGCTTTGCAGAAGGATTATCTGCCCGCGGTTCTGACGTCGCGCGATTATCCCGGCCTGATCGAGCATGGGCGCGAGGTTGAGACGCTCGCAATCGGTGCAGTGCTCATCGCATATAACTGGCCGAAGGATACTGACCGCTATCGGCGGATCGCTGCATTCGTCGAACGCTTCTTTCCAAAGCTCGCCGAATTTCAAAAGCCTCCGCGTCATCCGAAATGGCGCGAGACCAATCTCGCAGCATCCTTGCCCGGATGGACCCGCGTGGAAGCCGCCGAAGACTGGCTCCGCAATCGCACAACGGCGCAGGCGCCGACACGCGAGCAATTCGACTCATTCGTGGCATCGAAGGGAGCGAGTGCCAACGCGAGCGCGGATGAACGCGACAGGCTGTTTCGTGACTTCCTGAAATGGAATGAAGGCCGCAAGTAAGTCGGCCTGCGTCAGTAATGTGTTGCGTGCGTAACGGGAGGGCGCCATGAACGCTCCGGCGAAAAAACTATCCGATCTCGGCAAGCAATGGTCTGCGGCACCCGGTTGGCAGGAGCGACGCATCGTTGCGGGCGATGTGCAACGCGGCGGCATTGAAAAGCCAGCCGAGCCCGGCGAGGAGTTTCGCCGCCAATACGACATCTGGCGCAGCGAACATCCCGCACATGCGGCTGCGCGTGATTATCTGCCGCCATTGGAGCGGCCGGATTTCGATGTGAAGCGCGCAGTACGCATCGGTGCGATTGCGGGCGGGGCTGCGCTCGCGGCATTTTATCTTACGGGCGTGGTGCCGAATTTAAGCGGCGGTGGATTTCAGCCTGCGGAAATTCCGCAAGCGCCGGTGGCAAAGCCGATCAAGGCCGCGCGGCTCGACGTGCCGCCAATGCCCGTCGCCGTCAAATTCGCCGAGGCGCCGGCTTGGCCAGAAACACTGAAACAGGCGGACATCGTCGTGCCGAAGGCCGAGGAGCCTGCGATCCAGCAAAGCGCGCCAATGAAACAGGTGCCTTCGCTCTCGCCGGAAGAAATCGGCCTGATGCTCAAGCGCGGCGAGGAATTCATCGCGACCGGCGATCTGGCGTCGGCGCGCCTTGTGCTCGAACGTGCGGCACGAGCGCATGACTCGCGCGCGGCGTTCGCGCTCGCATCCACTTACGATCCGGCTGTTCTCGAAGCGATGCAGGTGTATGGCGCTGCGGGCGATCTTGAACTTGCGATCATGTGGTACGAGCGCGCGAAACAATACGGATCGCGCGACGCAGGACCGCGTCTCTTGGCGCTCGCAGCGCGCAATTGATCGTGCTGTTACGTCACTGGAGTTACTTCGCCGTTGCCTTTGGCCGCCGTTTGGGACGTGGCCGCGCCACGACCTTTGCGGGGCGCGATTTTGCGGTGACCGAAGACTTCTTACGTTCCCCTTGTTTTGCCGAAGGGGCGACGATGCCGAAGCGCCAGACCGGGAATCCGTCACGCGAGACGTAGTCGGTACGCTCAAAATCGTTTTCTTCTAGAATTTTTGCGAGCGCGGTTTCGTTGCTGTCGCATTGTGCGAGGAATTCGACCGTCGGCGGCAAGTTATTGCGCTCCTGGATAATGCTCACGAGAATCCGGACGGCGTGAAGCGTGAACAATTCCGCGATGTCTCGTCGCGGATTGAATTCCCTGTCGCGCGATTGCGGAAGAAGCCCGATCGAGAAAAGCAGGACCGCTCCACACGTCTGGCCGCGTTCCGCCACATGCCGTGCGGTGATGTCGTTGTCTCCGAGGCGGCCAACGCGATAGTCGTCGGCGGCCGCAGGTGTGAGAGGGAGGACGTGACAGATTCCAAGCAGGCGCTCGGGATCATGCCGCCCGACCACGAACGCCGTGGTGAGCCTGTTCGTCTTGTAGACGTTGAGATTGCGCCGAACGATGACGTCGTAGTCGTATTCGAACGCGGTCGCGGAAAAGATTTCCTTGTTGAGAGCAGAAAACTCGTCGATTTCGTCATCGCGCACAAACCGCAACGCGAAGGGATTATCCGGGATCGAAATATAGCTCGATCCGAGCAACTCCTTTGGGTTGTCCAGAAATTTATAGAGAAGCTTGCGTACGCGGCTTGGAGCTTCGTCTCCTCCGAATGCCTGGGCCACACGGCTGAAGGGATGCGATCTCATGCTGCGCCGTATCATGATCGCGAGTGCAATCATGAGCGCCGCCAATGCGGCAGAAACGATCCACGAATAATCCTGCACCCATCGGACGAGCGGTGTGTCCTTTGCGATCAATTCAATCTTGGCGGCGCCGTGAATGAGCGCCAGCACAGCAACCGGAACCGAGGCGCTGAACGCGATGCGGATAAGGACGCGCCACCATTGTGGATGACGGAAAAACCGAACGACGCGCCGCCGCGTGATGCGCCAGAACGCACGCGCCGCGATATCGATGATCTCGTAGTAAGTGTCGAAGGCATAAATCAGTCTTTCGCGCCGCCGCTCACGCATTGCCGATTCCGTCTTTGCAGGTTCCGTTTGACAGGAGCAGCCGCGTCACGAGGCGTCAATCGGCGGCGCGTCTGGATTGGTGCCGCGCCAGCGCGCATAGCGCCACGGCAGATACCAGCGCGCGCGGGCGGACGTTTTACCCGGCACGAAATCCAGCCCCGATGTGCCGTAAGGCTGGCAGCGCGCTATGCGGGCGAGCGTCATCCATCCGCCGGCCCACAAGCCGTGCCGCCGGAGCGCGTCGTCGCCATATTCGGAGCAGGTCGGCAGATGGCGGCAATGGAATCCGATCAACGGCGATAGAGTGAGCCTGTATCCCTTGATCAGCAGGCGTCCGAAATTGCGTGGTGCGTGCCGGACACACCGCTCACAATTCGAGCAAGCCTCTTGGAACTTTTTTCCGGTTTCCATCAGAAATGCCCGACAAACGCCCCAGCTTTGGCTTTTTTCCTGCACATGCATCGGGCAAGTACCCGAGCGCTGCATATGAAATCTAGGCTGGACCCGACTCGGGGGCCTGCTTTAAAAAAGACTCGCACATAATGGTGGCGAGCACGTCCGATATCACCGGTGCCTGACAAGCCGGATCGCTTCGCAAAAGGAGCATCGGACGCCCGCCAGAGGGGAACTTTTGGATGGTGCGACGTCTCGTCGGAGCGTTCGCGTTTGTCTTGATCCTAATCGGTGCGACGGCTGAACCCGTGGCTGCCGATAATCCAGTGCGCTCGGCCGGTGCAGGTGCAGCCGAACCCGCCGCGACGCGTTCCGCGCCGATGCAATTCATTCTGTGGCAGGAAGGCCCGGCCGGAAGCTGCCGCGAGAAATGCCGTACCTGGATTTCC
>CAMBBO010000125.1 GCA_945862935.1 Pseudorhodoplanes sinuspersici
GAATGCCGGGAATGTCGTAGATCGGCTTCTCGGGATAAAGCTCCGCGCATTGGCCGCCGACCTTATCGAGGATGTCGACAAAGTGCGCCTTCATGTCGAGGAGGCCGAGTTCGAAGGCGGCGAAAAGCCCGCAGGGGCCCGCGCCAATGATGAGCACGTCGGTCTTGATCGGTTCGGTCATTTTATCCTTGGGGACGGCGCGCGGACGCAAAACCTCGATCCGGTCGGCCGCCATCATCTAGCCGTGTGATTGAATGGTGCGTCTTTTGCCAAGGCCAAAGCCTCGACGCAAGCGCGAAGGGCCTCATCAGCCGCCAAAATGGGCCGAAAAAAGGGCTTATCAGGCCTGCCGTTCGGGAATGCGGACGACCAGACCGTCCATATCCGCCGTGATCTTGATCTGGCAGGACAGGCGCGATTCCGGCTTAACGTCGAAGCCGAAATCCAGCATGTCTTCTTCCATGGGCGTCGCGTCGCCGGTCTTCGGCCGCCACGCCTCGTCGATATAGACATGGCAGGTCGCGCAGGCGCATGCGCCGCCGCACTCAGCCTCGATGCCGGCGATTGAATTCTTGATCGCCGCTTCCATGACGGTCGAGCCGACCTCGGCATCGACAGTCACGCTCTTATTCTCGGAATCGATGAAAGTAATCTTGGCCATTGGGTCGGGAAATTAGAGGAAAAGCGCGATCCGCATGAATCGCGACGGCCCTCCTATATAGGCTCAAGAATACCGGCGCCAGTGCGGCAAGCGCAATTTTCCGGCACTAAATCAGTGCGAGCGTAGAAGGTCCGCGATCACCATGCGCGCTTCGTCGACGCTCGTGGCCAGCGCGGCAACCGCCTCGGCGATGCCAGGGCTGTCGGTCGCGGCGGTGGCTTCGACCCGCTCGGCAGCCCTTGCCACCGACCATGCACCGATACCGCGTGCCGATCCCATAAGCGTATGGGCCGCCGCCGCGATATTGGCGGTGCAGGCCTGCTGCATGCGCGGAAGGAGCATTCCGGCCTGACGTTCGAAAAGCTGGAGGACCTCGCGCTCAAGAGCGCGTTCCCCGAGGGTCATGCGGGACAGATGTTCCAGATCGATCGGCCGTTCGATCGGCGCCAGCGGAGGAGCCGAAACATGCGCAACGCGGCCGGAAAACAACTCGATCATTCAAATCCTCCCGGAGCTCTTGAGGCTCTTTGGGGTAAGCCTGAACCGGTCAGGTCAAGGCTGGGTGAACAACACACCGCAAATGCGGCCGTCCACGAGCCAACCACGCGCGTGGTTAATGAATGCTTGCCCGGCAAACCGGTTCCGTCCGGGTGTGGCGCGCGTGCCATGCGCGAAATGCGGCGGCAATGGCTGGCCGTAAAGCGGCCTTCTTTTCCAGCCTGTTAGCGGGCGGGACACTCGGCGAGGGGGCTGTGCCGTCATCGTCACAATGGTCACTAAAACATTAACGATGACGCTAAACACCTTATGGAATCCGTTTTTTTCGGCCCGTGCACCCGGTAGGATAGGCGCGGGCGGCCCCCTTGCCGCCTTGATCCCTTGTTGACCCTTCGGAGGGGGTCGCCGGTCGTTCGCGTGATGTGGCCTGTAAAGTCATTGCGTCCGGTCGGCATGTGTAACTGTTCAGTAAAGTGAGGCGGCGCGGACATGGCGAACACACCCAAGAAGGTGAAAGATCCAACAGCGGCGGCAATGACCGCAATCCAGGAAGCGCTCAGTGTCCGCGGCGAAACGAGGCCCGTGTCTCGGCCCGCTCCCGCGAAAAAAATCGTTTCCGAAACGACTAGCTCCGAAGCTGTGACCGAGCCGCGCGCTGCCGCGCAGCCGGCCGCGCCGAAGCCCGACGACATCTGGCAGGATGAGCCCGCGACCCCGATCGAGGTGACGCGCCGCCCCGCCAACGACGACCGCAAAACCATCGGCGAGGCGCTGCAGGCGCTGAAGCCCGGCTTCAATCGCATGATCTATGTCGCAGCGGGCGTGGCCTCGCTGGTTTCGATCGTTTGTGTCGTCCTGTTCGGCGGCCCGCTCGGCGGCGCGCTTGCGACGGTCGCAGCGATTGTCCTGCCCGCTCTCTTCTTCTTTTCCATTGCGCACATGTATGCGCGCTCGCGCGAGCTTCGCATCATCGCGCAAACGATGGCCGAAGTGGCGATGAGCCTCGGCGAGCCGGAAGCCACCGCGCGCGAAGCCATCGTCAGCGTCGGTCAGGCCGTTCGGCGCGAAGTCGCTGCGATGGGTGACGGCGTCGAGCGTGCGCTTGCGCGCGCTTCGGAGCTTGAGGCGCTGGTGCAGAACGAAGTCACCTCGATGGAGCGCGCCTATCACGACAACGAAGTGCGCATTCGTGGACTGGTCGAAGACTTGATCCGCCAGCGCGACGGCCTCGCCTCGCAAGCCGAACAGGTGCGTGAATCGCTGACCAGCGTTCACGTCGATCTCAACCGCGACCTGTCGTCCGTCAGCGACATTTTCAGCGAACGGATCAACGCAGTCGCAAACGGCATTTCGTCGTCCCTCAGCCAGAAGGGCGACGCCATCATCAATACGCTCGGCGTGAAGGGCGGCGAAATCCTTCATCGGCTTGAGCAGGCAAGCACGACGCATACCGACGCGCTGACCCGCGCGAGCGAAAACCTCAATTCCAGCCTTCAGTTCCGAACCGACCACGTGACGGTCGGCTTCGAGAAGCTTGTCGAAGAACTTGCCCAGGCGATGCAGGCGCGCCTCGCGACCATCACGAGCGAGTTCGAGCACAAGTCCGCCTCGATCAATCTGGCGATGACCGACCGCACCCTCGACCTGACCCGTTCGCTGACACAGACCGCGAGCGAAGCCGCCGAGACGATTTCCAGCCGTGGCGAGGAAGTCGCCAACACGCTGCGCGCGACCGGCGACTCGCTGTCCGTCGATCTCGGCCTGCGCGGCCAGGATGTCGTGGCCAAGCTCACCGACCGCACCACGCATGTCGTTGAATCCTTCGAGCGCAGCGCCAACAGCATTGCCTCGACCATCAGCGAGCGCGGCGACGCGCTGCGCGACGTTCTGAACACGCGCCTGCAGGCGTTCGAGGAAATGTTCACCCGCGACGGCACCCAGCTTGCCGAAAAGGTCGCGCGCGATTCCTCGACCCTCGGCAACCTGATTACCCGCCATATCGGCGAGTTCGACCGCACCGTGAAGGATTACGGCGGTGAACTGGTCGATCGCCTCGGCGAACGCACCACCACCATCACCGACTCGATGCGATCCTACATCGACAATTTCGATGAACGCGTCACCTCAAAGACCGCCGGTGCCACGTCGGCGATCGAAGACCGCATGGTCAAGTTCCAGGAAGCAATCGACAGCCGCACCCAGTCGATCAACGAGGCGCTTGGCGCCCGCGTGCTCGAAATGGCAACCACGGTTGCCATCAGCGGCAAGGAAGTCGTCGCAGAACTCGAAAAGCGCATCGCCGATGTCAACGACATCATGACGACGGGGTCGAACGCGCTGACCGACAAGATTGGCGCGAAAATCGACGACGTCGACCGGACTCTCGGCGTTCGCACCGACGCCCTCGCCCAGACGCTCGATGCGCGCATCAACCGCTTCGAGCAGATCTTGGTCGGGCGGGCGGAAGCCGTCACCGAGCAGATCGAGGCGCGCACCAAGAGCGCCGCTGAAATCCTGCATGCGCGGGTTGAGCAGCTCGCCGACACGATCAAGACCAACACCGACAACGCCGAGCGCTCGCTCAGCCAGCTCTCAGGAACCACCACCGAAGCCGCGCGCCGCTCCGCGCGCGAGATCGAGGAAATCCTCGGTACGTCCGCCAAGTCGATCTCGGACACGTTCCGGGCGCGCGCGGCAGATGCCGAAAAGAGCCTTGTGAACACAAGCTCGGAGGTTGCGCGCAACTTCATCGGCAAGGCCGCGGAAATCCAGACCGCGGTCTCCCAGCGCGCTGCCGAAATGACCAGCATCCTCGACGGCAACAGCGCGGGCTTCCTCACCGCACTGAACACCAAGAGCCGCGAATTCACCGACGAGATCGGCAAAGCCACCGAGAACGCGGTGCGTGCGATCGAGAGCAAGGGCTTCGACTTCACCAAGTCGATGTTCGACAATTCGGAAGAACTCGCCCGCCAGATCAACGAGGCAAGTGCAAACGCGGTCGGCCAGGTCAATGTGGCATTGACCGAAATGACCGCAACGCATGGCACGCTGAGCACAAGCGGCGTCTCATTGTTCGAGCGCCTGCGCGAAGCCAATCTCGTGCTGCACGACCTGATCCGGCAGGCCCACGACAATATGTTCGGGCTGGAAAACTCGCTGAATACGCGCGTCGTCGAATTCGCCGAAGCGTGGACCGACGTGAGCCAGCGCGGCGGCATCGCCGTCGAGCAGATCAACGAGCATGTCGGCGCATTCCGTGATGTGACCGCCGGCGCCCTCACCGAACTCGGCGATCTGGCGCGCACCTTCGAACTGCACGGCCGTGTCTTGTCGGAGGCGGTGTCCGCCGTCGACCTGAGCAATCGCCGCATTGACGAGTCGGTGGAAACCAAGCGCATCCATCTCGATGCGCTGGTCAATACGCTCGACGTCAAAACCGAAGACCTGCAGCAGCGGCTCGTCCGCTTCTCAAGCCTGCTCGACGAAAGCCTCGACAGCGCCTCGAACCGCGCCCGTGAAGTGGCCAAAGTGGTCGCCGATGCGAGCAACGACGGCGCGCGCGCCGTCGCGCAGCAATTCGCCATCGTCCGCGAAACCGCGGAAAAGGAACGCAAGCAGACTTACGACGCGATGGAGAAAATCTACGAGCAGACGCTGGGCGATACCCGCTCGATGTTCACGCAGACGAGCGACCGCTTTGCCGAACTCGTACAGAGCGTCAAGGGCATGTCGCTGGAGATCGAGCGCGAGCTCGACGCGACGCGCGCCGAATTGCGCCGCGGCGTGATGGAATTGCCGGACGAAACGGCCGAGAGCACGGCAAATATGCGCCGCGTCATCATCGACCAGATCGACGCGCTGAACGAACTTAACCGTCTCGTGACGCGCTACGGCCGCACCGGCTCGGACGATTTCGAGCCGCAGACCCGCCGCATCCCGGCGCCTGCCGCGCGCGAACCGGCTCTCAGCCTGGTTGGTGGCAGCCGTATGCCGGCCCCGCGCATGCCGGGCCGCAACGATATGCCCCCGCCTCCCCCTCCGATGCACCAGAGCGCGGAGACGCCCTCACTCGCGCCGCAGCAAGGCAACCGCTCAGGCGGCTGGCTCTCCGATGTTCTCAATCGCGCCTCGCGCGATGACACAGCGCCTGCGCGCGGCGAGCGCCCACGCAAGGGACAGCGCCAGCCGCGCCACATGATCGAATCTCTCGATGCGCTGTCGGTCGACATCGCGCGGATGATCGACCATGACGCAGCCGCCGAATTGTGGGACCGCTATAATCGCGGCGAACGCAACGTCTTCACCCGCAAGCTCTACACGTTGCAGGGCCAGAAAGCGTTCGACGAGATCCGCAGCCGCTATCGTGCCGACCCTGAATTCAAGCAGACGGTCGACCATTACATGGTCGAGTTCGAACGCCTGCTTGAAGAAGCCGCGCGCGACGAACGCGGTCAGGTGGTTGTTCGCACCTACCTCACCTCTGAAACCGGCAAGGTCTACACCATGCTGGCCCACGCTTCGGGCCGGTTCGACTGATCCTGCGCGCTCCGTCACAAACGGGGCGCGGCCGGTTCCATCAAGCTTCAAGGCCCGCCCTCACCTGGGCGGGCCTTTGCTTTGGCGGGCGCGTGTGGTTTTCGCCGCGATATCCACGTTATCCCGCATCCGTTCGGGGAAAACCGCAACTTGCCGCCTCGCGCCAGCGTCCGACTCGCTCTACTAATTGTGGGATGGCCGGTTTGTCCGGCTTGGGGGAGTCGCGCGGCCTGTATGGCGTTGCGCTTGTAGGACACCTTCTTTGGTCGCGTCCGCCGCTTATGCCCTGTCGGGCTCTGGCGCTTGTCCCGTACGCGTCCCCGTAGCGTCAAATTCCTGTCAGTTCCTGTAGCGCAACAGTGCTGTCGTGCAGCGTCAGTTCTGTTGGTAGCTCAATGTAGCGGAAGCGAAGTAACGCATGGCTGTCGATCCGAGGCCGAAGGGAGCGACACCCCCCTCCGATCAGGAGTGGATCAGCCGTGCCTTGGCCTCGATGCCCGATCCCGCGATCGCGCCGCGCCCGGCTCCTCCGCCCCCATCCGCGCAAGCCTCTGCACGCGCATCCAGTTCGCGCGCAGCCAATGACGACCGCCAGTCGATCGGCGAACTCCTGCGTGGCCTGCAATTGCGGCCGACGCGGCGTGGCTATTTTGTCGCCTCGATTGCAGCCGCAGTCTGGCTTTCGCTCGGGCTCGTGTTCGGCGGCTTGTATTTTCAGGCGATGCAGGGCGCGCTGCTGCAAAGCGGCGTAGCGGTGCCGGTGCTGCTCGGTTTGGGCGCGCTGTTTTTCCTGCCTATCAGCTTCTTCTATCTGCTCGCCAACATGAGCTGGCGCGCGCGCGAGCTTCGCCTTGTCACGGAATCGATGGCTTCGCTCGCTTTGCGGCTCGCCGAGCCTCAGGCGGCGGCCCAAGAAGCGATGACGCAGGTCGGCGACACCCTGCGCCGCGAAATATCGGTGATGAATACGAGCGTTGATGTTGCGCTCGATCGCGCAGCGGAACTTGAAACCCGCGTGAACGGTCAGGTCGCAGCGCTTGAGCGCGCGCATCGCGATTCGGAAAACTACGCCCGCGACATGACCGAACGCCTTGCCGACCAGCACCGGCATGTCACCGATCAGTCCGACGTGCTGCGGAACGCGGTCGAAGCCGGACGCGAATATTCCGAAAAATCGCATGCGATGGTGCGCTCGATTGTCGAGGACGCCGACAAGCGCATCGAGACGCAAGTGAACGAACTCGCCTCGCGTCTGGAAAACACACTGACCCGATTCCAGCAGGCCATCGAGACCCGCAGCCGGACGGTCGACGAAAGTCTCGTCGCGCGGGCGCAGGACCTGATCCGCGGCATGAGCGACAGCAGCACCGATCTCGCGGCCGCGCTCGACCGCCGCGTGAAGGATGCGAGCATCGTCATCGATTCACGCTCTGCCGAAATCGAAGACGCGCTCGGCTCCAAGATCGAATTGCTCGATTCGACGCTGCAGCATCGTCTGGTCAGCATCGCGCAGACGCTCGACGCACGCGTCGCGAACCTCGAAGACATCGCGGCCGGACGCGCGCACGAGGCCGCGACTCAGATCGAGATGCAGGCCCGCTCGACCGCCGAGGCTCTCGAAAGCCATCTCAACCAGATCACGCAGAGCATCAAGATCAACACCACCGAGGCGAGCGGCGCGATCGAAACCCGCGCCAAGGCGGCGACTGAGACGCTGCTCGGGCGCATGCAGCAATTCGTACAGACGCTCGATAGCCGCACCGCCGAAGCGCGTCAGTCGCTCAATAATCTTGCCGACGACGTCGAGCACCGCATCGCGACCGTCTCCGTCCATGCGGGCGAGACAATGACGCGCGACGCGGGCGCTGTTGTCGAAAAGCTCTCAGGCGTATCCGAACAGGTCACCGGGGCGCTCGCCCAGAATGCGCAATACGTGGAGCGCACGCTACTCGGTGCGAGCGCGGACGCAGCGCGAACCTTTGTCAGCGAATCCGACCGCATCACGAGCGCATTGCGCGATCACGCCGCCGAGATGACGTCACTGCTCGACACCAAGAGCAGCGGTCTTTTGCAAGCCGTGCAGACGCGCAGCGTGGAATTTGCGAGCGAAGTCAGCCGCGCCACCGAACAGGCGGTCACCCTTCTCGACACGCAAGGCTCGGCCTTCGCGCGCGCGGTGGCGGACAATGGCGGGCGCATCGCAAGCGACATCGCGTTTGCAAGCGGCGTCGCCGCCGACCAGTTGAATGCCAGCGTCCGGCAAGCCGAAGACGCCACCAAGGCCGCTCTCGACCGCTCCAAGCAGGTCACTGCCGCGAGCCTTTCCGAGATGCGCGAGGTCCATGGCCTTCTGCGCACCGAAAGCATGTCGATGTTCGAGCGGTTACGCGAAGCGAATGTGCTTCTTCGCGAGGCGCTGAACTCGTCGCAAGACAGCATGGGCACGTTGGAGAAAAAGCTTACCAAGCGGCTGGCCCAACTTGTGACCACCATGCAAGACGTCGGAGCCCGCAGCGGCACTGTGACCACCGAATTGCAGGGCCATATCGGCTCGTTCCAGGATTCGGCGATGAAGGTTTTGGAAGACCTGTCGCAGCTTGCGATGCAGTTCGAGTCGCATGGTCATTCGCTGGTGCAGACGGTCGACCTGATCG
>CAMBBO010000126.1 GCA_945862935.1 Pseudorhodoplanes sinuspersici
CTTCGGTGATGAACGGCATGAAGGGATGCAGAAGCTTCAGAATTTCATCGAGCGCCCATGCCGCCATCGCGCGCGTTTCGTCCTTCGCAGGCCCATCCGGCCCGGTCAGAACGGGCTTGGACAATTCCACATACCAGTCGCAATAGACGTTCCAGACGAAACGATAGGCAGCGCCGGCAGCATCGGCGAATTTGTATTCCTCGATCGCCTTGGTGATCTCGGCTGAAGCTTTGGCGGTTTCGTGTGCGATCCAGCGGTTGAGCACTTCCTTGGCTGATTTCGGATCGAACCCAGCGACGCGCACAGCCCCGTTGAATTCAACGAAGCGCGCCGCGTTCCAGAGCTTGGTCGCAAAGTTACGGTTGTTCTCGACATCCTGCGGTCCGAGGCGAATGTCGTGGCCCGGCGCGACGTTGCGCATCAGCGTGAAGCGCAGCGCGTCGGCGCCAAATTCGTCGATAACGCCCAGCGGATCGACGACGTTGCCCTTCGACTTTGACATCTTGGCGCCCGACGCATCGCGCACGAGACGATGGATGTAGATGTCTGCAAACGGTATGTCGGGCATGAAGTGCAGCCCCATCATCATCATGCGCGCGACCCAGAAGAAAATGATGTCGAAGCCGGTCACCAGCACCTGGGTCGGATAAAACCGCGATAATTCCTTGGTCTTGTCCGGCCAGCCGAGCGTCGAGAATGGCCACAGCGCCGACGAGAACCACGTGTCGAGCACGTCCTCGTCGCGTTTCAGAACGACGTCCTTGCCGTAGTGCTTCGCGGCCTGTGATTTTGCGTCGGCCTCGTTTTCACCGACAAACACTTTTTCGTCAGGCCCATACCACGCCGGAATTTGATGGCCCCACCAGAGCTGACGCGAGACGCACCACGGCTGGATGTTTTCCATCCAGTTAAAATAGGTCGTTTCCCAGTTCTTCGGCACGAACTTGGTCTTGCCGTCGCGCACCGCGGCAATCGCCGGCTTCGCCAATTCGTGCGCGTTGACGTACCACTGCTCCGTCAAATACGGCTCAATGACGACGTTCGAACGATCACCATGCGGCACGGCATTGGTGATGGTCTCGATCTTGTCGAGCAGGCCCTGCGCTTCGAGATCGGCGATGATGAGTTTGCGCGCTTCGTAACGATCAAGCCCGCGATATTGCTCAGGGCAATTTTCATTCATCGCGGCTTCGGGCGTGAACAGGTTGATCAGGCCGCCGTTGATCTGCTTCTTGAAATAATCCTTGTCGCGATGGCGCGACCAGACTTCGAAATCGTTGAAGTCATGCGCCGCGGTGATCTTCACAGCACCCGATCCTTTTTCCGGATCGGGATATTCGTCGGCAATGATCGGGATCAGGCGCTCGGCCAGAGGCAGCCGCACCAGCTTGCCGACAAGATGCTTATAGCGTTCGTCGTCAGGATGGACCGCGACCGCGCCGTCACCCAGCATGGTCTCTGGTCGCGTCGTCGCAATCGCGATGAAAGTCGACGGGTCTTCGGCGTTGAAAGTCTTGCCTTCGATCGGATAGCGGAAGTGCCACATCTGGCCCTTGCCTTCGACCTGCACGACTTCGAGATCGGAAATCGCGGTGAGCAGCTTTGGATCCCAATTCACCAGACGCTTGTCTTTGTAGATCAGGCCTTTGCGATAAAGCTCGACGAAAACTTTCACGACCGCTTTCGACAGGCCCTCGTCCATGGTGAAGCGTTCACGCGACCAGTCGCAGGACGCGCCGAGGCGCTTCAACTGATTGACGATGGTGCCGCCGGATTCGGCTTTCCATTCCCACACGCGCTCAAGGAATTTCTCGCGCCCCATCTCACGGCGGCCCGGTTGCTGGCGCTCCATCAATTGCCGTTCGACCACCATCTGCGTCGCGATGCCGGCGTGATCAGTGCCGGGCTGCCACAGCACGTCCTTGCCGCGCATGCGCTCGAAGCGGCACAGCACGTCCTGCAGCGTGTTGTTCAGCGCGTGCCCCATATGGAGCGAGCCGGTGACATTCGGCGGCGGAATGACGATGCAATAAGGGGCGGCCTTGGCGCGGTCGGGACGGCCGGCGCGGAACGCCTGCGCGTCCTCCCACACCTTGGCCATGCGCTGTTCGGCCTCGCCGGGCTGGTATGTCTTCTCGATCATTGTGAATCCGTTGGGTCGCGCGGTAAGAAGCCCGCCACAGCGGTTACTGTCAACTTTGGCGCAGGCAATCCGTGACCGAGGCCGCCTCACCCACCCGTGCCATCGCACTTCTCGCGCTTGCGGCCTTTGCCAGCCAGTCGATGGTGCGCGTGCTGGATTCGCTCCTGCCGCAAATCGCGACCGATCTCGGCGTGACCGTTGGCGCGGCCTCGATTGTGGTTTCGGCGTATGGTCTCGCGCACGGCTCCGTTCAGCTTGTCATCGGACCGGCCGGCGATCGCTTCGGACAATATCCGATCGTCATTGGTGCGTGCGCACTGTCGGCATTGCTGGTCCTGTTTTGCGGGTTGGCGCAGAGCCTTCCGGCTTTGGTCACAGCCCGCATGGCCTGTGGACTAGCGGCGGGCGTCATCATTCCGATGGGAATGGCATTCGTCGGCAATGTCACGCCGTACGAGAAGCGCCAGCCGGTGCTGGCGCGCTTCTTCTCCGGGCAAATTCTCGGAATGATGTTTGGGCAGGCTGCGGGCGGCGTGCTGGGCGATTTCTTCGGCTGGAGGCGTGTGTTCTTCTTTCTCGCCGCGTTGTTTGCGATTGCCACCATCGCGCTGGTTTTCGAATTCCTCCGCAATCCCCTCACCCGCGCCAGCGGCGCTGCGGCCGATCGCTCACGCGGGCTGGCCGCCGATTACGCGACAGTCCTTGGCAATCCGTGGGCGCGCATCGTCATCCTCGCGGTATTCCTTGAAGCCGCTCTGATGTTCGGTTCGCTCACCTTTGTCGGTGCCGACCTGCATCTGCGCTTCGGCCTTGGCTTCTCGGCGGTCGGCCTCGTGGTCGGAACCTTCGCGATCGGAGGGCTGATCTACATCACCAGTGTGTCCGTGCTGGTGAAACGGCTCGGCCAGACCGGCCTTGCGATCGGCGGCGGACTTATTCTCGCAGCAGCACTCGCCATCCTCGCAGCGGAGCCGTGGTGGCAATCGGCACCCTTTGCCGTCACCGCCATCGGGCTTGGCTTCTACATGCTGCACAACACATTGCAGACCAACGCCACGCAAATGTCGCCGCAGGCGCGCACCACCGCGGTCGCGATCTTTTCGTCGGCGCTTTATCTTGGGCAGACCGCAGGCGTCGCAGCCGCATCGCTCGTTGTGGATCGCTGGACGGCAGTTCCGGTATTCGTGGTGTCGGCTGTATTTCTGCCGCTGCTCGCGATGTGGTTCGCGCGCAAGCTCACCTACCACCGCGCCGCCGGGCGCGCGTAAAATCTTTACGGATTGCGGCCGCGCGAGACGCGTTCGATCTCGGCGCGCACCAGCCGTTCGACAAGCCCCGGCAGATTATCATCGAGCCAGGTCTTGAGCAGCGGGCGAAGCATCTCTTTCACGAGATCTTCCAGCGTGCGCGCATTCTGCACCAGCACGGTATGCGCCAGCGTATTGAACGCCGAGTCCACCGCAGCCATCGTGGGGCCGGACATGATATTGCGGTCGAGCATTGTTTGCTGCGCTGGCGCACGGCGCGGCTCTTCGTAAACCGGCTCGCGCGACGGCGGCGGCATTTCAGGTTCGCTGTCGGCAAACACAACATCGGGCTGGCCGTCGATGGTCCGGAAATCTGCCACCGGCGGCGGCGCAGGTGCCGCCATCTGCTCGGTCAGATCCAGAATATCGGCAGGCTGCTCCTCCGGGAGCGGCGCCGCAGGCGGCAGACTGAAATCGTTCTGGCTCACGCGTTCGCGGGCAATCGGTTCGGGCGCGCGGGCCGGCGGCGGCGGAACAACTGCACGCGGCATAGGTGCCGGCCGGGGCGCGGCGGCGGCTGGCGCCGCTGCCTTGGCCGGCTCGTCGTCCGAAATAATCCTGCGAATGGAGGCTAGGATTTCCTCCATCGAGGGCTCCTGAGCCTTCGCCGACTGGGTCATGGCCGCTTCCTGCTTACCAACGCCGACCGCGACGGGCGCCCTCATACCGAATCATCGCGCCCATCATCGCCGCTGGCGCGAACGAATGGGAGTCTCTCGCATCATGAATGCGAGGACAAGCGGGCCGGTGTGAATAACCTTTGGTTTCCCGGATGCTACGCAATCAGCGTCCGTCGGGGGTGCGGACCCCGAACCAGCTATCCCGGACCTGCTGGTAATGCACCATCGGGTCATACAGCGGCACCTGCAATCCCAGCACCGGAATGGCCAGCCGGCCCACCGACGCGAGCAGCGTGTAAGAGGCAATGACTCGGTCGCGCTGCGCGGTCACCATCGCGACCCGCGCATTCACCAGTTCCTGCTGCGCGTTCAGCACATCGAGCGTCGTGCGCTGCCCGACCCGCGCTTCCTCGCGCACGCCGTTCAAAGCGATTTCAGCGGCGGCGACCTGCGCCTGCGTTGCCTGAATCTGTGCCTTGGCGGCTTCGAGCTGGCCCCAAGATTGAACGACATTGGCGCGCGCCTGATCGCGATTGAGCGAAAGCTCGATACGGCGCTGGCCGAGCGTCTCTTTGTTCTGGCGGATCGAGGCGTATTCGCCGCCGCCCTGATAAAGGGGGATCGTGACCTGCCCGAGGACCGATGCCTGAAGTGTCTCGGGCGCCTGCGTGGTCGTCTCATAGCTCTTGGTGACGCTCGCGGTGACGGCGACGACCGGATAGAGCGCGCCTTCGGACACCTTTACCTGCAGGGCGGCAACGTCGATGCCGTGCATCGCGGCCTGCACCGCGGGGTTTTCGGCCTGACCCTGCGCGACCGCGAGATCGAGCGTGCGGGGCGAGAAGCGATCCACCGGCGCACCGGGATTGAGGCGGCCCGGCTCCACACCGACGACGCGGCGATACGCGGCGCGCGAAGTGGTCGCGTTCGCCTGCGCCGCCAGCATCTGCGACTGTCCGGCGGCAACACGGGATTCCGATTGCGCGACGTCGGTGCGCGTGACTTCGCCGACATTAAAGCGATCGCGCGTCTGGCGCATCTGCTCCTGCAGCACTTCGACGTTGCGGCGCTGCAGATCTAAAATCGCCGTGTCGCGCAACAGATTCATGAAGGCGGTTGCGGTATCGAGAAGCACCGTCTGTTCGAACACGCGCAACGTCTCGCGCGCGGCGAGAACCTGACTCTCCGCCTGGCGCGTACGGTTGCCTGTTTGCAATCCGTTGTACAGGGTTTGCGTCCCGGTCGCGCCAAAGGTGCGGACCGCAGTGTTGCCGGACACGTTGCTGTAGGTCGAAGGCGTGGTCGAAAACGATTTCGTGCGCGAGTCGGTATATTGCTCGCCCGCCGTTGCGGTAACGCTTAGCCGAGGCCGATAGCCGGAAAGAGCCTGCGCGACGTTTTCGTCGGTCGCTCGCACGAGCGCGCGTTGCGCGTTGATCTGCGGATTGTTTTGATAGGCTTGGACCAGCGCGGTCTCAAGCGTATCCGCACCGGCATGAGACGCCGCTGCGACGGTTGCTGCGACGAGCACCGTACAAAGTGTCCCCCTGCGCCTTAGCATTCCCAAACCTTGACCCCCAACAGACCTACGGACGCAAAAACAGGGCCTGAGACCCTGAGTCGCCCGCAGGAGCCCCCATTGGTAATCCTTCGCTAACTTGATGAAAACCCCTGCAAACGCAGGGCTCGAAAAGATCAACACGTTGATGATTTGCCGCTACACCCGAACGGCTAAACCCATCAAAACACGAAGCTTGGCGCCTTGATGAAACCGGGCAAGGCGCCCGCCGAGGCATCGAATATGACCCGCCCGCTAACATCCCCATGATTGCGGCTGTAGATCATGGCCTTGGCCGCAGGTCCCGTGCCGAGCACGCATAACAGCCGGCCACCCTCTGCCATCTGGTCAAATAGCGCCTGCGGCACGAAATCGACCGCGCCGCCGATCAGGATCACGTCATAAGGGCCTTTCGCGGCTAGGCCGGATTCCAGCGTTCCCGTCACGACGTCCACATTCCGCGCGCCAGCTTCGGACAGAGCCGCTTTCGCCTGCGCGGCAAGCGCGCTGTCGGCTTCCAGCGCAACCACGGTGTGAACCAGACGGCCGAGCACTGCGGATGAATATCCCGTCGTGCAGCCGACATCGAGGACGCGGTCGGTTTCTACCGGCGCCGCGGCCTGAATGAGCTTGGCAAGCGTCATCGGCTTAAGCATGCGCCGTGGTGGCGCCTTGCCATCGCCAACCGGCACATCGAGATCGAGATAGGAGAGTTCGCGTACCGCCCGCGGCACGAAGGTGTCGCGCGGAATGTCGAGCATGGCTGCGATCAGCCGCTGGTCGGTCACGTCGCTGGTGCGGACCTGACCATCGACCATCATGCGGCGCGCGGCAGCAAAATTGGACATCGGAATTCCCTGAAATTGCGCGTTGCAGGCGTGACAGGTTTGCGGCAAGGCCTTCGAAAAGGCAAGGACGGGACGCTGCCGGTGGCGTTGTTGCCGCCCCGGAATCCCTCCTATATAGCGTTCCCCCGAAGGCCACGTGGCGGAGTGGTGACGCAGAGGACTGCAAATCCTCGTACCCCGGTTCAATTCCGGGCGTGGCCTCCAATCGTCTTGAAACTTTGCAAGCGCCGATTCCTTTTGTTATAGCGGCGCCGTGTTCCGCGGTAGCTCAGTGGTAGAGCAACCGGCTGTTAACCGGTTGGTCGCAGGTTCGAATCCTGCCCGCGGAGCCAAAGTTTTCAATCACTTATTATACCTCCGGTCAGAACGCATCGTGCTCAGAGCGAGTACGGGGCAACATCCGGGGCAACAATCTGCAAGTTTCGTCGACGAAAATATTTTCGCGAGAGCGTTCGGATGACGTGCCTCACCATGTGGAGCGGGAAGCTCGCGTTCGCTGTGACGACCTGCATCATCACAGCCATCCACCAACAGGTTTTCGGAATTTGCCGAGCTTGGCGAGCAACGCGAACAAAGCGACAATCGGAAGCCGACTATCTCGCGCGGCTTGCAGCGATCGTGGGAGTGATTGTCCCGTTGACGGCCGCAAACGCCTTTGCGTGCCAAACGAAAATCAACGGCACTACGTACGAGATTGCGCTCGGCGACTCTCGATGTCTCCCCAGCGGAAGCTCTGGCGCTATTTTCAAGTGCATCAAAAAGCCGAACGGTGAGTTCGATATAGAGCTAGTTGGACGCTGCCCGGTTACAGACCTGGCGAAACCTTCTACGGACGCCGCTGCAATGCCGACGACCAAGCCAGCCGCGACGGATCCCGCTCACAAGAAAAAACCAATTGTGGGCGATGTACCTCCACCGTCCTGTGCCGCGCCACCTTGCAAAGCTGAAGCGACGGCCTCTCCCAAAGACGCAGTGTTCTGTGACGCTAAGCGAATGGAGCTCCAAAGGCGCTATGATGCCTTTATGGCACGTTGCTACACCCGACATTATTGGGATGCGACTCCTGCGCAAAAGAGAGAAATCGCCCACCTGAAAGCAACGTGCTACCCGGAATCGGACAAGTGGGATGCCGACGTCACCAGAACCCGTGATAGTTGCCCGAGCTGGGGAAATAGGAAATTCAAAAAAGGCAACAGAGGCGTTCTGGTTGATTGACGCCGCGCTTGAAAAAGCAGATGACGCAGAATTAATCTTCAGCGTACGTCCAGCGATCTTGCCGAGTTCAGCGATCCTAATGGCAATCATGCCGCTGAAATGCGTTCAGGAGTCGTCCTTCGACTCCTTGACTGCCTTCGTCATCGTCAGCTGCACTTCCGCAATCGACACGGCCACCATCCCCGCCGGCGCCTGCCCCGACCATCCTGTCTCTAATCGGTTTGCGTACGGCAGGTTGTTGACGAAGTAGATGACGTCGCCGGCCTTGACCTTCATCGTGTCAGCCTGAGCGCGCGCGATCGTCGCGGTGCCGGACTTGTCGTCGAGCTCAAGCACGCCTTCAGGCGCGCTGCCAATCGACACTTGCCAATTTCCGCGGAAGCGTCCCGTGTCGACTGGACTTCGAAGAATGATGCGAGTGAACAGGTCGAGCGAAATTTTCCGCACGACCAGATCCATTCGCGCCTTGGTCTTTTCGACCCACTTCGCGATATCGATCGAGAATGTAGACATGCTCGCAGCTACCACAAATGTTTGCGGAGCGCGTTAACGGCGCACGGCGAGTTTGTTTCTCAGCTTGATTGTGGTGGTCCGGCAGACGATTTCAGCTGTTCCGCCTCGGATCGACGAA
>CAMBBO010000127.1 GCA_945862935.1 Pseudorhodoplanes sinuspersici
GGGCGAGGGAGGAAATCACTGGATCAGAACTTCACAGGCGCCAGCCGGAATGCAGCGCGACGATGCCGCCGGTCATAACCTTGTGGCTTACGCGCGCGAAGCCAGCCTTTCGGATCATATCGGAGAACGCTTGCGGCTTCGGGAAGCGGCGTATCGATTCAACCAGATAGCGATACGATTCGGCATCGTCCGCCACCATCTGCCCCATCGCCGGAATGACGTTGAACGAATAAAGCTCGTAGAGCTTGTCCAGCCCCGGCACATCGGACGAGGAAAACTCCAGACACAGAAAGCGGCCGCCGGGCTTCAGCACGCGATAGGCCTGCGATAAAGCCATTTCGATACGCGGCACGTTGCGGATGCCGAATGCGATACTGAAAGCGTCGAAACTGCGATCGGGAAACGGCAATGTTTCGGCGTTGCCTTCGGTAAA
Organism: Pseudorhodoplanes sinuspersici; assembly: GCA_945862935.1. Classification (GTDB taxonomy): domain Bacteria; phylum Pseudomonadota; class Alphaproteobacteria; order Rhizobiales; family Xanthobacteraceae; genus Pseudorhodoplanes; species Pseudorhodoplanes sinuspersici_A. The sequence continues at coordinate 434 of CAMBBO010000127.1, forward strand.
GGTCACGCGGTCGTCGAGATAGCGCGTGGCGGCGCGCTCGCGCCCGACGTCGAGCATCTCGGTATTGATGTCGCACACCGTTGCACGGGTGCCAGAGCCGCCGGCCTCGATCACCCGCATCGCGATGTCGCCGGTGCCGCCCGCAACATCGAGCAGGTCGAACGGGCGCTCGGTCTTCGGCGGATTGATCGCCGTCACGAGATCGGATTTCCATGCGCGATGCAGCCCGCCCGACATCAAATCGTTCATCAGGTCGTAGCGGCGCGCCACTTTGTGGAATACGGCGTCGACCAGTGCCTGCTTGTCCTCAAGCGGCACTTCCTTGAAGCCGAAATGGGTATCCGGGCCGGTCTCTGGCATCATTTTATCCTTGCGCGGCGGGACCATAGCCTGCCGCCACCCCCGGCGCTACAAAGGATGCTGGCCGGCGTTAATGACGATTTATCCGGCGCAGGTGCGGTGTCATGAGCATGGAATTTCAGAAAACCGCCCCGGTCTTGCGGATTTATTCGCTGGATAAGGCGCGTGAGTTCTATCTCGATTTTCTCGGCTGCAAGGTGGACTGGGAGCACCGGTTTGCGCCGGATGCGCCGATCTATTTGCAAGTGTCCCGCGGAAATCTCTCGCTGCATTTAAGTGAACACCACGGCGATGGAACGCCCGGCTCACACGTCTATATTTATATGACCGGCGTGCGGGCGCTGCATCAGGAACTGAATGGCAAGAACTATCGCCACAATCGGCCCGGACTGCAGCAGCAGGATTGGGGCATGCTTGAATTGGCGGTGGTCGACCCGTTCAACAACCGCATCGTGTTCGGCGAGCCAACCGACAAGACGGAATCCTGATCGCGAATGCCTGAACTTCCCGAGGTCGAAACCGTGCGGCGCGGTCTTGCGCCAGCGATGGAAGGCAAGCGCATCGACAAGGTCGAGGTGCGGCGCAAGGATTTGCGCTGGCCGTTCCAGAAAGACTTTGCCGCGCGCCTTGCCGGTCAGACAGTCACGAGTCTCGGCCGTCGCGCAAAATATCTCTTGATCGACCTCTCATCCGGCGACGTGCTGCTCGTGCATCTTGGGATGTCCGGCTCGTTCCGCGTCGGCACCGAGACGCCCGGCGACTTCCACCATCCGCGCTCGAAGGCGAGCGCGCACGATCATGTCGTGTTTCATATGTCGTCCGGTACGGTCATCACCTTTAACGATCCGCGCCGTTTCGGCTCGATGAAGATTGTCGCGCGCGCGAAGCTCGATGAAGAGCCCGCGCTAAGCATTCTTGGGCCGGAACCGCTTGGAAATGAATTTGGCGCGGACGTTCTTGCGAAAGCCTGTTCGGGTCGCAAGACCAGCCTGAAGTCTGCATTGAGCGATCAGAAAACGGTGGCGGGCTTGGGCAATATTTATGTCTGCGAGGCTCTACACCGCTCACATCTCTCGCCGAAACGACGCGCATCGACGATTGCCGACCGCAAAGGTGCAGGCAATGCGCGCGCGGAGGCTTTGGCGGATGCGATCAAGACCGTGCTGAATGACGCGATCAAGGCCGGGGGTTCGTCGCTGCGCGATCACCGCCAGACCGACGGCGAGCTTGGCTATTTCCAGCACTCGTTCCGTGTCTATGATCGTGCGGGCGAGCCGTGTCCAACGCCGCGTTGTCCGGGAAAAATCCGCCGGATCGTGCAGGGCACGCGCTCGACCTTCTATTGCCCGGTCTGCCAGAAATAGCTCACGCCTTTTTCTTCTTCGACGCGGCGCGCTTCTGCTGCAATCGGTCGAGGGTTACTTCGGCCTGCTTACGGTATGTCTTGTGCAGGCGTTCGAGGTCTTCCTCGTTCATGTCCTCGGCGGTCGCGACCTTATTCTTGGCCCCACGTTTTGCGATGATCAGCTCTGCAAGCTTGATCTGTAACGCCATGGTGTCGCGGTTCTGCGTGTTCTGAATCAGAAACACCATCAGGAAGGTGATGATCGTCGTCGATGTGTTGATGACGAGTTGCCACGTGTCGCTGTAGCCGAACATAGGGCCGGTGGCAGCCCAGACGATTACTGCGAAGGACGCGAGCAGGAAGGTCGCGGGCTTGCCGGAAAGGTGCGCGATGCCGCAGGCAAACCACTCGAACCAGCCCTGCACCGGCGGCGAGGATGCGGCGGCCTTTTTGGCCGCTGCTTTCGATTTGCCGTTCGTCGTTGCGCGGCGTGCCATTTTTAATACTCCGTAACCGCGCTGCGGCGCGGCGATTTAACACAGCACCGTGATGACCGTTCCCGGCCGGAACCAAAATTCGGATTTGATCGTTTCTTTATTGAACGGCGAAAGCCGGAATTCATAGTGAGGAGACGCTCATGTTTGGCTGGGCCATTACATTTCTGATCGTTGCGCTGATTGCTGCGATCTTGGGATTTGGAGGTGTTGCCGCTTTTGCCGTCGATGCCGCCAAAATCGTATTCTTCGTTGCGATCGTGCTGTTCGTGATTTCTGCGATCGTCGGTCTTATTCGCGGACGCAGCCCGCGCATGCCGTAAGCTTTCTCTATTCCAATAAAAAGGCCGCGCCTCAGGCGCGGCTTTTTTATTGCCTTCATAAAGGTTGTTCAGCTGTCGTGGCCCATCAGCACCGCGCGCGTCGCGTGATCGGGGCCGAAGTCATCGGCGCTGTCGATCGAGAGCAGCTTGGCGAGCCTGCCGCGCGCGCGATTGACGCGGCTCTTGATGGTGCCGACCGCGCATTCGCAGATGTCGGCGGCTTCTTCGTAGGAAAAGCCGGACGCGCCGACCAGAATCAGCGCCTCGCGCTGTTCGGCTGGAAGCTGTGAGAGCGCGGTGCGGAATTCCTGAAACTCAACACGGCCGAGCTGTTCGGGATGCGACTTCAGGCTGTCGGCGTAACTGCCGTCGGCATCCTCGACCTCGCGCCGGCGCTTGCGATATTCCGAGCGGAAAAGATTGCGCAGGATCGTGAACAGCCAGGCCGACATGTTGGTGCCCGGCTGGAAGGAATGGATATTCGCCAGCGCGCGCAGCATCGTCTCCTGCACGAGATCGTCGGCGCGATCGACATTTCCTGACAGGGAAATAGCGAAGGCACGCAGGCTCGGCACTGCGGAGAGAATCTGATCGCGAAGGGTCGGATCCAATTTCATTTAGAGTCCTCACCCGCGGGCTTGTCGAGGCGTTTCAGGAGATCGGCAAAGCGGTCCGGCACGCCTTCCTGCACGACGTCGTCGTACATGGCCCGCAATTGCTGGCCGATCTTGCTCTGGATCTCTCGATTGAGACCGCTCCGGTTTTGCTCTGCAGTATCGGCGTTCATGTTGTCTGCTGGTGGCTTTTTTGGAGTCATTTGATCCTCGACCCTGACCCAGAGAAGCGGGGCAGGTCCCCGTGCGTGGCCAGTCAACGTGTGTAATTTCAATCTGTTCCCCAAAGGGGAACTTTTTTTGGTAAGAGCCGTTGGCAAGACCGAACCGTTGAAAACCGGGAGGGTTTTTCGTGTCCGCTTCTCAAGCTATTGCGCCTTATTTGCCGTTTTTGCGCCGGTATGCCCGCGCTTTGACCGGAAACCAGTCCTCAGGGGACGCCTACGTGGCGGCCGCTCTGGAGGCCTTGATCGAGGACCCCAAAATCCTCGAAGCCTCGGCCTCGCCGAGGGTCGCCCTCTATGGGCTGTTCACGAAAATCTGGAATTCCGTGGTCGTGAACGACGGCCCGGAGACCCCGGAGGCCGGGACCGGCATGCCTGCCGAACAGCGCATCGGCCATATTACCGCGCGTCCGCGTCAGGCTTTTCTTCTGGTCGCCCTTGAGGGCTTCTCCGAATCCGACGCCTCGCAGGTTCTGGATGTGACGGTGCCGGAGCTTCGCCAACTGGTGGAAGAATCCGGCCGCGAGCTTGCCGCCGAGATCGCGACCGATGTCATGATCATTGAGGACGAACCATTTATCGCGATGGACCTCGAAGGTCTGGTCGAGGGCCTTGGGCACAAGGTGCTCGGGGTTGCCCGCACGCATTCGGAAGCGGTCAGCCTTGCCAAGGCAAAGCGTCCGGGCTTGATCCTCGCCGACATCCAGCTTGCCGATGGAAGCTCGGGCCTCGACGCCGTGAATGAAATGCTGCGCTCGTTCGAGGTGCCGGTGATTTTCATCACCGCCTATCCGGAGCGTTTCCTGACCGGCGAGCGCCCCGAACCTGCGTTCCTGATCGCAAAGCCGTTCCAGCCTGCGACAGTGTCGGCGGTGGTAAGCCAGGCGCTGTTCTTCGAGCGCAAGGCGCGCCGCAGCGACCGGCGCGCATCAGCCTGAGCTAAACAAAAACGGGCGGCCGCATCACGGCCGCCCGATAATTTCATCATATTCAAGATTGCTATTTGCTCGACTTCGCCTGCCGCGAAGCCGTGAGAGAGAAGCCCGCAAGAATGGCTTCTGCGATCAGCGCGAATTTCTGATCGCGCGTCATGTCCTTGGTTTCCGATTGCGCCCGTTCGATCATGCTTTTGCTGCGGAACATGCGTGGCATCAGCAGCGCTATAATCGCGATCAGCAGAAACGATCCGCCGATGATTGCGCGGGATGCGACCGGCCCGACCATCGGTTCGAGCGCGAGGTTTGCCGCGGCGAGGAAATAGAATAACGCGCCGATTCCCGCAGCCGCTGCAATCACGATGCCGATGGCCTGACGCCGAACGGTCGATATCGGACCGTTCAGCGTCGAATCGATGAATTGATTGAGTGCCATGTTACTGCTCGTCGCGGCGCATGAAGCCCGCCGCTATGCCAAGCCCAAGTGCGACAGCGAGTGTCAGCAGCGGCCGCGCCTCGATTTCGTGGATGACACGGCCGAGTGCGCCGCTGCCGATTTTGGTTGCGTCGTCGCTCACGCCCTGCGCGCCCTTACGGACGCGGTCGGTGAGGCCGGTAACGGCACTGAATGCCAGCGAATTGACTCCATCGACGGCATGAGAAGCGCCGCGCTTGGTCAATGTATTCAGCCGATCGAGCCTGTTTTCCAGATCGCTCACAAGCTGGCCGACCTCGTTACGCAGATCGTCGGCATCGCCTGCGACCGAACGGCCCAGAACCTTCTGGGCGCGCGAAAGCGTGCTTTTCGCGATCTTGCTCGCGCTGCGCGAGGTTGTGCGGCGTGCCGCAGTTTTGCGGCGCTTCACAGCCGCCCCAGTTTTTTTCGAAGCGGCGTTCTTGCGTCGCGCGGTCGCGGCCATGTCTATCTCCTGATTGGCTGAGTTGTGGAACCCAACGCGGACAGAGTGGAACCGGTTCCCGTTGCCGATGCCGCGCTGCGAAAGCGCGGAAAAGAAAAGGCGCGATCAGCTTGGAAGCTGATCGCGCCAAAATCGACCAGCCGAGCACGAGGGGGAGGGGATGGACGGCCGGTCCTGCCCATTAATTAGCGAGAACGCGCGCTGTTCCCGGCGCCTGCAAAAAAATCCGATGACGACAGTTTTACCGTCAGTGGCTGAACCGGCGAGGATTTTGGCGCGTTAAGCCCCACATCGATAGCAAGCGAGGCCCAAGGCCTGAACACCCTGATGGTGAAACGGCCGGGACCCGTGGCGCCTGAACAGTAAAAGTTGGCGCAAATGAATGACTCACCCGCTGCACTCGAACGAACGCCCGCGTCGCGAGCCGGCGGGGATCAACGGCAGAGCGATAACGAATGGACGCCGGATCGCCTGCCAACGCCCGAACAACTGGATGCGGCCTTACAGGGCGCAAAGGTATGCCTTTTCTCTCAGGACAGGGACCTGCGTTACATCTGGATGTCGGGACCGCTGTGCGGCATCGATTCCGCGGAAATCCTCGATCACACCGATGACGAGCTTCAATCGCTGTTCGATCAGCAGGACGCCGTTCAGGCAAAGCGGCATGTTCTTGAGACGGGCATCGCGGCCGATAGCGAGTTTGCATGCATGGCGGCGGGTCGCCCGGCGTCATTCAGTGTGCATATAGAGCCGGCTTATTCTGCCGACAGCGAGATTGAAGGTGTGGTTTGCGCGGCACTGGAAATCACTGACCGCAAGGAACGCGAAGCGCAATTATGGATGCTGCTGCGTGAAATCACGCATCGCTCGAAGAATTTGCTCGCGGTGATTCAAGGCATGGCGCGGCAAACCGCGCGTCACGCCGGGACTATCGGAAATTTCCTCGATCTGTTTGGCGCGCGGTTGCAGGCGCTCGCGCAATCGCACGATCTGCTCGTGCAGCAAAGGTGGCACAGCGCCGACCTGCAGGATCTGGTGCGCGGGCAGCTCGCGCATCATCTCGATTCCGGCAAGGAGCAGATCGCAATCGAAGGGCCGACGGTCGCGCTTTGCCCGGAAGCAGCGCAAAGCGTTGGACTTGCCCTGCACGAACTTGCAAGCAACGCGGTGAAATTCGGCTCGCTCTCGCGCGCGAGCGGAAAAGTGTCGGTGGTGTGGCGTTACACGTCCGGAAATGAGGTGGAACTTCTCTGGACGGAAACCGGCGGGCCACAAGTTCCGATCTCCCGCAATCCGGGCTTCGGAACGCTGGTTTTACAGAAGAGCTTGCCGCGTTCGCTGGATGCTGACGTAAATCTCGATTTTCGCCCGGATGGCCTGTACTGCCGGATTGTGCTCCCTGCGGCCCAACTTACAAATTCGAACCATCTGGAACGCTTTCCCGTTGCGCCGCGTTAGTAGGGCATGGGCGGGCGATCAGGGGAGTTCCGAGCCATGTCCGGTTCGAACGCACGAGATACGCACATGAATCGAGCATCAGGTTATTTCATCGGTTCGCTGGCACTCATCGCGGCGGCAACGCTGTCGCCGATTGTCGATGGATATTTCACATCCGCGCGATCGGAAACATTCGACGCGCGTTGGGTTGCGCTGGATGCGAACGCCAAGCAGGATCGACTGGCTGCGCCGCGCAAGGTTGCCGAGGCGCAGGTGGTTGCAATCAGCGACCCTTCGAGCCGCACCACGACGTTGACCAAAACCGAAAGCCCCGCCTCGACAAAGGGCACGGCTTCGCGTGAAAGCGCGCGCGATACCGCCCGCAAGCAAAAACTCCCGGTCGGATGCGATCCGTCATTCAGCCCGGTGGCGATGCCCGCGATGGCGCATGTGACAGGCCGCTGCCTGGTCGAGCGTCAAACCGGCAACAAGTTCGCCGAATTGTCGCGCTGACATCGTGAAGCCACACATCGGCCTTTAACGCGGCCATTGGTCTTCCCGCCCGCATAACCGGGGCTGTTCAACTTTTTGTTTGGAGAATTTCGAATGTTTCGTACGTCCACCATCATTGCCGCAGCGTTCGGCACATTGATCACAGCTTCGGCTGCGAACGCGCAGGGCCGCACGCAGGTCGGCACGCTCGATTGCGAAATCGCGCCGGGCGTCGGCATGATCGTCGTATCGAGCAAGGAAGTGCGGTGCGTGTTTACCCCGTCGACCCCCGGCTGGCGTCGCGAATTCTATGTGGGCTCGATCAATAAATTTGGCGTGGACCTCGGTGTGACCACGGCTGGACGATTGCTGTGGGCCGTGAGTGCTCCGACCACGGCGCGGCGTTTCGCGCTGGCCGGCCGCTACACGGGCGCGACGGCGGAAGCGACTGTTGGTGGCGGTCTTGGTGCGAATGCACTTTACGGCGGTTCGGCCAGCACTGTTTCTTTGCAGCCGATCTCGCTGCAGGGACAAGCCGGCTTGAATGTCGCAGCGGGTGTCGCCGAACTGACGCTTGAACCGGCCCGCGCTCCGCAGCGCCGGCGCCGCTGATTACTTCGGATTTCTTCGGACGGCCGCCTTCGGGCGGCCGTTTGCATTTGGAGCGAAAGCACGAACAATAAGCGCCTGAGTGAAAAAGATGCGCGCGATCACACTAAGGCCAGGCATTCCGAATTCGG
>CAMBBO010000128.1 GCA_945862935.1 Pseudorhodoplanes sinuspersici
ACTGGATACGGCCGCCATGCGTCTCGACGGCGTTGCGCTCGTCGACGATGCCGCCGGTGATGTCGTCGCCGGCCTGCGCGTAATCGGAGCCTTTGACATACACATCGGGCTTGATGAGTTTCAGCGCACCTACTGCGGTTGGCGCATCGTTGATCGCGACCCAGTCGATGTACGACAGCGCAGCCAGCATTTCAGCGCGCAGCTGGGCGGTAAATACGGGCCGGCCCGGCCCTTTATTGACGAAGGCATCGTCCGTCACCGTAACGATCAGCATGTCGCCGAAACCGCGCGCCTGCTCCAGGTGACGCACGTGGCCCATATGCAGGAGATCGAAAGTTCCGTGGGCCAAAGCCACGACACGACCTTCGCCGCGCGCCTGTGCAGTGACGCGGGCAAGATCGTCGAGCGAAATGATCTTGTCGCGCGCGTTCACATAGCCTCGCCCGCTCGCGGACGAGTGCGCTTGATGCGATCCGCTAGCGGGTCCTGCTGGTGACATCTGATGGAGATCGGTTCGCACAAGGCGTTAAAAGCGGCCCTTTTCTTATTGCAATCCCGCCCCCGTACAAGTCAGCTAAAGCCTTGGATTAGATTGCAACTTTGCCTTCGATGCGGCAATTTGTGCCGCAAATTGGAGGCGTTGATGTCGAAGGTTTTGGTCACGGGCGGCGCGGGATATGTGGGCCACGTGCTGGTTCCGCGCCTGCTCGACGAAGGCTATGACGTTGTCGTCTACGATACCTTCTGGTTCGGCGACATCCTCCCAGCGAGCCCGCGCCTGACGCGCGTGCGCGGCGACATCCGAGATGTGCAGGCGCTTGAAAAAGCACTCGACGGCGTTGACTCGGTAATCAACCTCGCCTGCATCTCGAATGACACATCTTTCGCGCTCGATGAAAAGTTGAGCACATCGATCAATCGCGACGCGTTCGAGCCGATGTTGCGTGCCTGCGAGCGCGGCAAGATCAAGCGCTTCATCAACGCTTCGACCAGTTCTGTCTATGGCGTTTCCGAAGCGCCGGAGGTGTTCGAAGATCATCCAAAAACGCCGCTGACATTCTACAATCAATACAAATGGGAATGCGAGCAGATACTCAACCGCTACAATCCGGATTATGCATGGGTGACGATACGTCCTGCGACGGTGTGCGGTTATTCGCCGCGATGCAGGCTCGATCTCTCCGTCAACATCCTAACGAACTATGCCGTCAACAAAGGCGAGATCCTCGTTTTCGGCGGGAAGCAGAAGCGCCCGAACCTGCACATTCAGGACATGGTCGATGCCTATGTCATGCTGCTGCGGCTTCAGGACGGCCAGATCGACCGCAACACCTACAATTGCGGATTCCAAAATCACTCGATCATGCAGATCGCCGAGACGGTGAAGAGCACGGTGGAGGCGGCACATCCCGGCCAGCAGCCCATTTCGCTGAAGGTGACCGAGTCCGACGACAATCGCAGCTACCACATCAATTCCGAAAAGATTCACCGGGAGCTTGGTTTCCAGCCTCGCCGCTCGATCGAGGACGCAGTCCGCGATCTCGACATCGCATTCAAGGATGGACGCCTGCCGAACTCCTTTAACGACGACCGCTATTACAACGTCCGCACGCTTAAAGCCCTCGCGGTGAGCTGAGATATCGCGTGGCCAACAAACCAATTGCTGTCGTCACCGGAGGAGCAGGCTTCATCGGAAGTCATGCGGTCGATCAGCTCGTCCAACGCGGATTTCGCGTGCATGTCATCGACAACCTCACAGGTGGACGGGCAGCCAATCTCGCTCAACACGCCAAAGATCCTGACGTCGTACTCGATCAGCGCGACATTCGCTCCTTCATGCCAGGTGAGGCCTTTTTCAATGGTGCCAGCATTGTCCTGCATTTCGCCGGCATCGGCGATCTTGTTCCTGCAATCGAGCAGCCTGCAGAATACCTGTCGGTGAACGTTCAGGGCACGGTGCACATGCTCGAATGCGCGCGCGCGAACAGCTCGACATTGCGGAAATTCGTCTATGCCGCGTCATCGACCTGTTACGGGCTTGCCGGCGTTCCGACGCGGGAGGATCACCCGATCCGGCCTGAACATCCGTATGCGTTGAGCAAAAATTTGGGCGAGCAAGCGTGCATGCACTGGAATTCGGTGTATGGGGTGCCGGTCAACGTGATCCGCATCTTCAATGCGTATGGAACGCGGTCGCGCACTTCCGGAGCCTATGGCGCGGTGTTCGGAGTTTTCCTGCGCCAGAAACTTGCTGGAAAGCCGTTCACCGTCGTCGGTGATGGTACGCAGACCCGCGATTTCGTCTACGTCACCGACGTTGCGCGTGCGTTCGTCGCGGCAGCCGAAACTCCCTTGATCGGCCGCACATGGAATGTTGGCGCGGGCTCGCCTCAATCGGTCAACCGCCTTGTCGAACTGCTCGGGGGAGACGCGACACATATTCCGAAGCGTCCCGGCGAACCCGATTGCACTTTTGCCGATATCGGCCTCATCAAACGCGATCTGGGCTGGGAGCCTAAAGTGCGTTTCGAGGACGGCGTATCGATGGTGATGGCCAACCTCGACTACTGGCGCGACGCGCCGCTGTGGGATGCGGCAACCATTTCCGCAACGACGGAATCCTGGTTCCGTTATCTCAAGCGCTGACGCATGGCCGCGCTTTTCCTCGGATCCTTTCTCGCGCTGGCTGGCTTTCTGGTTCATGTAGCGATTTGGCGGCGGCGCCGGCCGCGCAGCAGCGGTTCATCTCTCATCAAGATTTTCATCTCAACAATCGCAACGGGAACGATCGTGGCGGCCGCTGCGTTTTTCGTATTCCCAAGCGCACGCGCCGGGCTGCCTGCGCATCTTGGCGATTGGATACAGGCTGTAACTCTCGCCCTCGCGCTGGCTGCGGCTTATGTCCTCACCTATCCCGCCATCGAAGTCGAAAGCCCGACACTCCTTCTGGCAGAATTATTCGATGCAACCGGTGCCCAAGGGCTGACGCGCAGCGAACTCCACCGGCGGCTCGGCAACGACGTGCTGGTACGCCCGCGCGTTCAAGACATGCTCGACGAAAAACTGGTCGAGCTTTCAGGCCCCCGCTATCTGCTTACTCCGAAGGGCCGGGCCTTGGGCGCGCTATTCGTTGCCTGGCGCACATGTCTGCGCGCTTCGCGCGGGGGCTGACAATGGCAACACATTTCTATTGGATTCTGATGGTCGGCTGCGCCTGCGTGACATGCATTACTGTGCATGTGACCTCATCGCGCTTGTTGCCCCATCAAGGGACGTATCGCTCATTCGCCGCGGGCTCTGTTGCGGGACTGGCTGCGCTTGCTGCGCTATCGGCAACAATGCACGCTTCGGCAGCCTCCCATCTGGTTAACCTGACGATCTATCTCTGTTTCGTTTACGTCTTTTTCCACTTCAACAATATGGGCGAGACCGCAAGACGTATCCGCTTGATCGGCGAATTGCTCGACGAGCCAAACGGGCTGACATATGTCGAACTGGTCGCTCGATATAACGCGCGAGAGATCATCGACCGCCGCATTGACCGCATGGTAGGAAGCGGGCAGTTGCGCATCGAAGGGGAGCGGTTCGTGGCGGCGCAAAGTTCATTCCTGATGATGGCGCACTGCATGAGGCTGCTGAAGCGCATCCTCAATGTGCCGCCGGCCTGACATGCCGCGATCTTCTACGCTCGCCGACAGAACCCGGAGCAATGCAAATGATTTCGGTGGTAGTGCCTGCATTGAATGAAGAAGGCGGGCTCGCGCAGACCGTTCAAAGTCTGATGAACGCAGCGAAGGCAGCAGGCGGCATCGCTCTCGACATCATCGTCGTCAATGACGGCAGTACCGACGGCACCGGCCCTCTGGCGGATCGGCTCGCAGCGGAGAACCCAGGCGTCCGCGTCATCCATCAGCCGGTCAATCGCGGGCTTGGAGCCGGATGGCTGGCTGCGCTCGCTCAGGCGAAATATCCGAAATTCATGTTCGTGCCCGGCGACAACGACGTATCACTCGCCATGATGACCGAACTCATGTCGCATCACGCGGATGCCGATCTCGTGCTGGCATATTTTCTTAACAAGGAGGAACGCGGGCGGCGGCGCAACGTGATTTCCTCGATCTACAACAACATTTACATGGTCTCGTTCAACGTATTTATCCAATACATCACGGGGCCAGCGATCTATTCGACCAATACACTTCGCAGTGCCAATTTGAAGTCGACGCGATTCAGCATCATTTCCGAAGCGACGATCAAGTCGCTCCGTTCGGGATGTTCGTTTTGCGAGGTCGCCGGTTATGCACAAACCGGCAAGCAAGGCAGTTCGGCGTTGAGCATCCGCAACCTTGCCGAGGTGATTACAGGATATCTCCGGCTGATGTGGGAAGTGCACATTAGGCAAAACCCTACATTCGGCCGGAAACCGCGCCGCGTCAGGTTTTAGTTTTAGGTCTGACGTCACCCGATCGTCATCGCGCATCTGGCGCAGCCGCAGCGGCGAACCTGCAAACCGGATCAGGTCGTCGTCCTGTTATCGGCATCGCTGGTTTTCCACCGCTTATTCTCCGCCCTGACGACGGCTTGCGCGGCGCAGCCCTGTTTGCATGCCGCAGGCCTTATTTGAAGGGCTGAGGCCGAAACGCTGGGGCGGCCGCCTTGACGTCCATCCGGTGAACGCCGTAAAATTCGCTGGATCTGGCCCCTCTGCTCAAACGATCGGCTAGGATCAAATTCCAAGCCACAGCGTTCCCCCGCAGTGAACGATGTGCGGCGGATGCAGCGGGGGTAACCGCTCTCTTGGAATTGGGTCGAGGCGGGCGTCAGGTGAATGACTCACCTGAACTGCGGTAGCTATTCGGAACCAGACCTTCCTTTGTCTCCCCATCCAAAATGGATCGTATCCTCGCTCGTGCGCGCCCGCGCCCGGCAACGCGGACGTGCGCGCTGATGTGTGGAATTGCGGGATTGTGGGTTCAGGGCGGCGCGGAGCAAGCGAGCCTCGAAACGCGCGCAGGCGCTATGACGAATGCGCTGCGCCATCGCGGTCCGGACGATCACGGGATCTGGACCGATGAGCGCTCGGGCATCGCGCTTGGGCAGCAGCGCCTCTCGATCATCGACCTGTCGCCCGCCGGCCACCAGCCGATGGAGTCGTCCGACGGGCGCTATGTCATCACCTACAATGGCGAGATATATAATTACCTCGACCTTCGCCGCGATCTCATTGCGCGCGGCTCACAGTTTCGCGGGCATTCCGACACCGAGATTATTCTCGAATGCTGCGTGCACTTTGGCATCGAGGAAACGCTGAAGCGCCTGAATGGCATGTTCGCCATCGCGCTATGGGACGGCAAGGAACGACGGCTTCATCTGTGCCGCGACCGATTGGGCGAGAAGCCGCTTTATTGGTGCAAGTTCGGCAACCTCGTTCTGTTCGGCTCGGAACTGAAAGCCTTACGCGCCGATCGGAGCTGGACGCCCCGGATGAATGACGGCGCGGTCGGCGCATTCCTGCGGCACAATTACATTCCTGCCCCGCACACGATCTATTCCGGCGTCCACAAGGTCGAACCGGGCGCGGTGATCATCTTAGGCGAGAACCAAGACCCGAAGCGCGAAATTTACTGGAGCCAGCATGGCGCAGTCGCGCAAGGGCGCGACAATCGCAAAGATATCAGCGAAGCCGAAGCGGCCGACGAACTCGAAGCGCTTCTGTCCGACGCGGTGTCGCGCCGGATGATCGCCGATGTGCCGCTCGGTGCGTTCCTGTCGGGCGGCTACGATTCCTCGACGATTGTCGCATTGATGCAGAAAGCATCGCCGCGCCCCATCAAGACTTTCACAATCGGCTTTGAGGATGCGGCGTTCGATGAAGCCCCGCACGCCGAAGCCGTGGCGCGTCATCTGGGCACAGAGCACATTTCGTTTCCGGTCACAGGCGCGGACGCGCTGGCAGTCGTGCCAAAACTTCCGAAAATGTACGACGAGCCGTTCGCCGATTCCTCCCAAATCCCGACGCATCTTGTCTCCGCGCTGACACGCAAGCACGTCACCGTCGCTTTGTCCGGCGACGGCGGCGACGAATTGTTCTCCGGCTATAACCGCTACCAATGGGCCGAGCGCGTGTGGAAGCCGTTTTCCTGGGCGCCCTATCCGCTCCGTCAAGCCGGAGCGAGCGCGATCCGTTCGCTGCCGCAATCTTTTTACGATGCATTGTTTGCGTACGCGCCCGGCACCGGAAAAATCCGGCAAGCCGGCCACAAGGCGCACCGCGTTGCGGACATCATTTCGGTGCCGTCCATCGACGAAGTATACCGCCGCCTCGTTTCACATACCGACAAGCCAAATGAATTGCTGTCGTCTGGCGGTGAGGTGCGCGGAGCCGCGTGGGATGAGAACCTTCTCTCCCTGTTGCCCGATCCCATCGACCGGATGCGCTATCTCGATCTTTGCACTTATTTGCCGGACGATATCCTGACCAAGGTCGATCGCGCATCGATGGCAACGGCGCTCGAAGTGCGCGTGCCGTTCCTCGACCATCGCGTCGTGGAATGGGTGTGGCGGCTGCCGGCGCGCCTGAATGCACGCGCACCGCGCCCGAAGCATCTCTTGCGGCAAGTGCTGGCACGATACGTTCCGCCATCGCTCAGCGATCGACCGAAGATGGGGTTTGGCGTTCCGCTCGGAGACTGGATGCGCGGCCCCTTGCGCGAATGGGCGGAGGATCTTCTTTCGGCATCCTCTCTACGTGACGGGCCGCTTCGCGCAGAACCCGTTCGCGCGGCGTGGGCTGCCCATCTCGGCGGATCAAACAATCACCAGTATCTCCTCTGGAACGTGCTGATGCTTCAGGCTTGGCGGCGCGAGTGGGATACCGCGCAAACCGAAACCTCCGCCGGCGTTTTGCCCTCGCAATGAGCGCTTCATCGCCGATGCAGAACCCCGCGCCCGCCGACGGCGAGCGCATCATCGATTCAAAATCCTCAGGGTTTTCGCTTGGGTTGAACGGACTCGTCGAGCGGCGCGAACTGCTCTGGATTTTCCTCAAGCGCGCGATCTCGGTGCGTTACCGCCAAATGCTGCTCGGCATACTGTGGAGCGTTCTCGAGCCGCTTGCGCTGCTCGGCCTCATGACTCTTGTTTTCGGCACACTCCTTCGCGTTGAAACGAGCGGCTATCCTTACGCAGTCTTCGCATTTGCCGGGCTGATCCCCTGGCTCGCCTTCAGCAAGGCCACGATGGCGGCCGCCAACAGCCTTGTCGAAAATATGGGGCTGATGTCGAAAGTACATTTCCCGCGCCTGATCCTGCCGGTCACCGGTGCCCTGCGCGAATTATTCGACAGCATCGTCATATTCATCGTGCTGGTGATATTCGTTGCCGCATACGGATATTTGCCGGGGACACGATTGTTGCTTGCACCGCTCCTGTTCCTGATGACGGGATTGTCGGCGCTCGCAATCGGCCTGTGGCTTGCCTGCATCATGGTGCCGCTGCGCGACATTCGCCCGCTGCTTGGGCTTGTCCTTCAGGCGGGACTCTACGCAACGCCGATCCTTTATCCCGCAACGCTCGTTCCCTCGTGGCTGCTTCCCTATTACCAGCTCAATCCGACGTATTGGGTCGTCGAACTGTTTCGCTGGATGCTTCTCGGCAAGCCAGTGCTGATCGAGGCTTCGTTTTACGCCTCGATTGCGCTCGTGATTGTTACGCTGTTTGCAGGCCTCGCGATCTTTGGCGCCGCTGAAAAACGGATCGTGGATGTCCAGTGACGTCGTGATCCGAAGCGAAGGTCTGGGCAAACGTTACGCCAGGGCCCGACGCGCCGGCGCTTCGCTGTCCGGCCGCCTTTCAGCGCACGTGAAGGAATTCATCCCGTTTGCCCGTGAACGCGACGACGATTATTTCTGGGCGCTGAAGGATGTCGGTTTCGAAGTGAAGCGCGGAGAAATTCTCGGCATCGTCGGGCCCAACGGCTCTGGAAAAAGCACGCTGCTGAAAATTCTCGCCGGCGTCACGCAGCCGAGCGCAGGGCGGATTTCCATCAAAGGGCGCGTCGGATCGCTGCTCGAAGTCGGAACCGGCTTTCATCCCGATATGACGGGCCGGGAAAACATCTTTTTCTCCGGTGCATTGCTCGGCATCGAACAAAGCGACATTCGGGCGAAGTTCGATGAGATCGTCGATTTCTCCGGCTTGGAGGAATTCATCGACATGCCGGTGAAAC
>CAMBBO010000129.1 GCA_945862935.1 Pseudorhodoplanes sinuspersici
GATCACGGCGTTTCCGAGCCAAAAGGTCAGTCCGGTCACGAAGCAGATTTTCAGAACATCGGTAAGGCGAAGCCCCCACGCAGAATAGACGCGGAAGCGGATTGCAGTGCTCGCGACAACTACCGCGCCGATATTGTGCCCAATGGAGAAGCTCGTGAACCCGGCAATAGCCGCTGCGCGGTAAGGAATGTCGTGACGTCCGATCGTCCGCAATGCAAAGAAATCGTACAGCGTCAACATCGCAAAGACGCCGAACAGGCACAGCCCTGCCATCATCAGATCGTTTGGGTCGGTGCGCCGCAGGGATGCAACCACATCGTCCCAGCGCACATGCTCGACCACACGATAGAGAACGCTGAGAGAAAAAAGAATGACACCGGCGCACGCGAGAACGCCGATACGCCGCCAGCCGACGGCCTCGTCGACCGCCTGAATGGCGGCGCGAAGCACCGAGAGCATCCGCATTTGCGCTGGGGGGTGAATGGGCAGGCCTTCCCGCCGCATGAGTGCGGCGCAGGGGAATCACATTCCGCACCGTTTCAAACCCGTACGACAGTTTTTTAACAAGGCACGGCAACGCCCGCGCGGCCATTTGGCCTGTTTGTCATCTGGGCGACAGCTATTGGACGCATCGTCCGCGGACAGGCAGGAGCAATGATTCGCCGTGGACGACGAGCCCGCAACACACCGATACCGCGCGATTTTCCTCTCCGACGTCCATCTTGGCACCAAGGGGTGTCAGGCGGACACCCTGATCGACTTCCTTCGTCACCACGACGCCGACGTCATCTATCTCGTCGGCGACATTTTCGACGGATGGCAATTACGCTCTACCTGGTATTGGCCGCAAAGCCACAGCGACGTCCTCCAAAAGCTTCTCCGCAAGGCGCGAAAAGGCACTCGCCTCGTCTATGTGCCGGGCAATCACGACGAGGTGCTGCGCTCGTATTACGGAATGCATTTCGGCGGCATTGAAGTCGTCGAACAGACGATCCATGTCGCGTCCGACGGCAGGCGCTATCTTGTCTTGCATGGCGACCTGTTCGACGCGGTGATCAAGCATGCGCGTTGGCTCGCCTTCATCGGCGACTCCGCTTACACTGCCGCAATCATCATCAACACCGTCTTCAATCGTTTCCGCAGGATGGCGGGGCTCGGCTATTGGTCGCTCTCCCAGTGGGCCAAGCTCCAGGTGAAAACTGCGGTCAACTTCATCGGTGAATTCGAGGATGCGCTGATCCTCGAAGCAAAACGCCACGGCACGAATGGCATCATCTGCGGGCACATCCATCACGCTTCGATCCGCGACATACGCGACCTGCGCTACATGAATTGCGGCGACTGGGTCGAGAGTTGCACAGCGGTGTGCGAGGGAGAGAACGGCGAATTCAATATTGTGACATGGGCAATCGAGCGCGGCACGCCCGTGCAGCAACCCGCTTCTGAAGCCCAAGCGGCCTGACCGATGAATGCATGGTTCGCGCTCATTCTTGCAGGCCTGATGGAACTGACCTGGCCGCTCGGCCTGAAATACTCCGAGGGACTGACGCGCCTATGGCCAACGGTTGCGACCGGCATGGCCATCGCGCTCAGCTTTTTCCTGCTCGGACAGGCGATCCGGCAGATCCCGTTCGGCACGGCTTACGCGATCTGGACCGGGATCGGCGCAGCGGGTGCGGCCTTCATCGGAATGACAATTTTCGAGGAACGCACCGATATCGTCCGGCTGACTTGCCTATTTCTCATCATCATCGGCTGCGTCGGCCTGAAAGTTTCGGCCGACGCCAACTAGACTTGCGGCATTCGCATTAGCGGCCGGCCCATGCGAATCGTATCGCCCTCGCGCACATCGTCGCACAACTCAAAGCCACGCGGCGCGAACACGATGATGGTCGAGCCATGCTCGAACCAGCCCATTTCTTCACCCTTCCTGAACGGCGCATCCACTTTCCAGACATTCGCGCCCTTGTGATTGAGGTTCAACAGCACGTCGAGAAAATGAAGCCGGATGCTGGCGACGAGAATTGCCGCGACCGGCACCAGCGCCAGCACATGTCCAGACGATAACCTTGTCTGGATGACCGCGCGCTCGTTCTTGCAGAATAGCTTCTCGACCCGCTTCAGTGCGATCGGATTGACGTTCCAGGTATCGCCCGAAATGTAATTGACTTGTTCCACCGTGCAGTCGGCGGGCGCATGGAAGCGGTGATACATAGTCGAGGTCAGCCGCAGCGTGACGTAGCGGCCGTTGCGGTAATAATCGACAAGGTCACTGTCTCCCAGCAAATCACGCAAAGTGTAAGGAAAGCCCTTCACCTGCAAAAGCTCGATGTCCCGGATGGCACCGCACGCGCCCACGATTGCGTCGCTTGGACTTGTGAGCAGCGCCGGATCGGGATCGACCGGCCGTGCGCCGTCTTTTAGTTCGCGGGTAAAGCAATCATGCATGCTCACGAACGAGGTCTTGCGCGCCTCGCTAAGATCGAGATCGGAGAACAGCCGCCACACCGCAATGGACGAGTCCCGCACCATCGGTTGCTCGATCTTCGAGAACCAGCCCATGAAGCGCGTTACCAGCCGCCGGGGGATACGGTTGGTCAGGAGGAAGTTCAGGTCCTCCTGCTGCACCAGTTTCGAGATCGCTGTCCGCATTGTCATGGATCGGTCATTTGCCCCGGTTAGTTCTGAACACGATGGATTCGAGCCTTGCGACATGGGCGCTTTACGCGCTGGGCGGAACGGCGCTTGCAACGTCGTTGGTCAAAATGAAGACGCGGCTCGAATTGTCGCGCGCCAAGCACCGTTCGCTCACAGGTCACGCGCGCATGTCGCGCCGAATCGCGTCCCTCGTTCCCTTCTACGACTACGATGAGACCGAGTTTTTCCGATCCGATAATCCGGCTGAGGAGATCGCGTTCAAACGCGAGGCAGCATTCAAACGCCTGTCTCATCTCTACAAGAGCCGTTTTCCCAAATCCGCTGCCCTGACGCGCGAGGCGCGCGAACACATCTCGGACCTGCAATTCACTGGCGCGTACCGTGTACCGTTCCAGTACAGCCGCCTGGTTCGCGAGAACCTCTCCGCCGGGTCCTTCGTGCAATTGTCGGCCGGCGTCACGATCACCGATCTCGATGGCAATGAATTCTACGACCTGACCGGATCCTACGGCGTCAACGTCTTTGGCTATGATTTCTATAAAGACTGCATCGAGAAGGCCACCGAGCGCGTGCGGGAGCTTGGCCCGGTTCTCGGTGCTTATCACCCGGTCGTCGCCTCCAATGCGAAGCGACTGACTGAAATCTCCGGCCTCGACGAAGTCTCGTTCCACATGTCGGGAACGGAAGCCGTCATGCAGGCCGTGCGGCTCGCGCAATATCACACCCGCCGCCGCAAGATCGTGCGCTTTTGCGGCGCCTATCACGGCTGGTGGGGCGACGTGCAACCGGGCGTCGGCAATCCTCGGCCTGCGCGCGACACGTTTACGCTCGACGAAATGTCCGAAAGCGCGTTGCGCGTGCTGTCGCGGCGCAAGGACATCGCCTGCGTTCTCATTAATCCGCTTCAGGCGCTGCACCCGAATGCGGGCGCGCCGGCGGACACGTCCCTCGTCGACAGCAGCCGCCATGGGCATTTCGACAAGGTCGCATACACCCACTGGCTTGAGCGCCTCCGCGAAGTCTGCAGCCAGCGCGGGATTGTGCTGATTTTTGACGAGGTCTTCCTTGGCTTCCGCCTCGCCCCCGGAGGCGCCCAGGACTATTTCGGCGTCCGCGCCGACATTGTGACTTATGGCAAGACGCTTGGTGGCGGCTACCCCGTTGGCGTGGTCTGCGGCCGCAAGGAATTCATGAAGCGCTTTCGCGATGACCGGCCGGCGGACATCTGCTTTGCGCGCGGCACGTTCAACGCGCATCCTTACGTGATGGCCGCAATGTACGAGTTCTTGCAGCGCCTCGATACCGACGAGATCAAATCGCTCTACCGCAATCTCGACAATACGTGGGACGCGCGCGTCGCCTCTCTCAACAAAAAGCTTGCCGATGCGGGCGTGCCGGTGCGCGTCTCGAATCTCTCCTCCATCTGGATGATCGAGTACACCCAACCGGCGCGATATAACTGGATGCTGCAATATTACCTGCGCGCCGAGGGGCTTGCGCTGAGCTGGATCGGCACGGGCCGGCTGATCTTCAGCTTGAACTACACCGACGCCGACTTTGACGCCGTTGCGACCCGCTTCGTCACCGCTGCAAAAACCATGCAGCGGGAGGGTTGGTGGTCCGGCGCTCTTTCGACCAACAAGTCGATCAAGCGCCGGATACTTCGCGAGATGCTGGCGCACTGGCTCGGTCAGCGCAATTAACGCTTAAGCCTTGCTGTGCAGTTCTTCGAGATCGTCCAGATCGTCGCCATGCTGGGCGTGAAGCGGATCGATCAACTCGCCGCGCATCAGTGCAAACGGCGCCTTCCAGTACAGCATGATGTCGTGGAACGGGTCGGTGAGGATTTTCGTCATCCAGGACAATCCCTCCACCACGCTCTTGATGAAGAACAGGTGCACGGTGCGGAACAACAAGCCTGCGGCGCCAAGGACGAGCCAGAGAACGCCGAGGTTGTTCACGAACTCAGGAATATTCGTGTGCGGCGTGAACATGCCAAACAGGCTCGGGTTTAGATAAAGCGCGAGCGGCGTTGCCGCCCAGATCGCGAGCAGAACGAGCTTGCGCTGAATGTTGTAGCCAACCTTGATCTCTTCCTTGTGATCGTCCGTCGCGTGATTGATGTGGTCGTAGCCGCGCGGCTCGAAGAACAGATGCCCGGCCTGGCGGCTGGTCATTGCGACGAGCCAGCCGAGAAGGCCCGCCATCGCGGGATGGCTAAACACCAGCGCGTAGCAGGCGAGAAATGTAAACGCGCTGACAAGGTGCAAGGTCTGATTGATACGGCTGTGATGATAGTAGCGGTGGTCGTCCCACCGCTGTACCCGGAGCGCCTCCAGAAAGCTGTTCATCGCTTTGTTCCGCCTGTTATGGGTGAATACACTCCCCTGAATATTGTGATTCCGTGTACGTCATATGACGTCACATGACAGATTAGCGACGCGAGAATGGCGTGGCGGCGAACGCCGCGTGTCAATCCTATCGTCACAAGAGACGGATGGCACGAAAAGGCGCGGCGCTGGCGCTTCGTTCAGGTCTTTGCGAAACGGATCAGCGAGAAATGCCCGAGCGGCGGCACCGGACGCTTTTCCACAAGTTCCACGTTCTTCGCCGTGTTCGCCCATTGGGCGTAACGCTCCCACGGGAATTCCGTACGCCATCCGAGCTTCTGGGCGACGGGCGCGACCCAATGCTCGACTTTATGACGCAAACCCTCTTCCGCACTGATGCGGCTGAGAATGATGATCTCGCCGCCCGGACGAAGCACGCGGATGAATTCATCGAGCGTCGCTTCCGGATCGTGGACGGCGCTGATCACATATTGCGCGACAACGACATCGAACGAATTATCGGGGAAATCGAGGCGATGCGCGTCCATCACCGCGAGGCCCTCGACTTGCGTCAGGCCAAGTTCGGTGACGCGCTCACGCGCCTTCTTCAGCATGCCTTCCGAAATATCGACGCCGAAGATGCGATTGGCCTTGGAATAGTCGGGCAGCGAGATTCCTGTGCCGACGCCGACTTCGAGAATACGGCCGCCGATGTTTTCGGCGGCCACGATCGCAGCCTTGCGCCCGCGGTCGAACACCGGGCCGAAGACAAGGTCGTAAACCGGCGCCCAGCGGCCATAGGCCTTCGCGACAAGATCGGTATCGAGTTCGACGACAGCGGCGGCGGCATGGGCACGGCGCTGCGAGGCGACATTCATCTGAGCCATAACGATGATTCCTATTGTGCGGCGATTTCGATGGGTCGCGCAGGCGCGACGCGGGTCGGGCTGGGAAGCTTGATGCTCTTCAGATTTCCGATGAACTGGCTTGCGCTGACGTCCCACGAGCGCGCGAGTGCGAATTTCCGGCACTCGTCACGCGACACCTGAAGCGCGCTGATACAGGCGCCGCGCAGATCTTCGCTCAGAACGCCGACCGGCGCGTCTCCGATGACATCTTTCGGTCCGGTGACGGGAAATGCCGCGACTGGCGTACCGCAAGCGAGCGCCTCTAGCTGCACCACGCCAAACGTGTCGGTTTTGCTGGGGAAAACGAACACGTCCGCGGCGGCGAGATGCGCAGCGAGTTCCTTGCCTTCGAGAAGGCCGAGGAATTTCACGTCCGGATATCTTTCACGCAACTCGGCCAATGCGGGGCCCCGGCCGATGACGACCTTCGTGCCCGGCAAGCTGAGATCAAGAAACGCCTCGATGTTCTTTTCGATCGCCACCCGCCCCGCACACACGAAAATCGGGCGCGGCAGATCGAGCTCGAGGCCGTAATCCGGATTGAACAATTCGGTATCGACCCCGCGCGTCCACATTCCAAGCTTCTTGAAACCGTGGGAGGCGAGGTCATTCATCATAGAGACGGTGGAAATCATCGTGACCGACGCCGCGGCATGAAACCGGCGCAACGCAGCGTAAGTCCAGCTTTCCGGGATCGGCGAACGAGCCGAGATATATTCGGGAAAGCGTGTCGTATAACTCGTTGTGAATGGCAGGCGGCGCTTCACGCAGAAGCGCCGGACCGCAAAGCCAATCGGCCCTTCGGTCGCGATGTGGATTGCGTCGGGCCGCGCCTGTTCAATACGGCGGGCAATTTCACCACCGAGCGGCATGGCACACCGCAATTCCGAATAGGTCGGAAGCGGAAACGAAAGGAAACCTTCCGGCGTCAGGAATTCAACCTCGGCACCGAATTTGCGAACTGTCTTGGCAAGCGACGTCAATGTCCGCACGACACCGTTGACTTGCGGATGCCAAGCGTCGGTCGCGATCAGAATTTTCATCGGCGGGCTCGCTAATGCTCGGAATGGACGAAAGCGACAAAGTCGAATCGACCTCCGCACATTGCGAACGAACGGCTTCAGTTATGTGACAGACCGCTAAGGCGCCAACGAAGCAACGTCACACCATTGTAATGATCCGCGTGGCAAAATCAGGTTCGCTGCGGCTTTGCGGACCAGGTGTCGCCTTCCGGCAATGTTCTTCTTCAGTCTCTCAAAATTAATGAAACAAATCGCGCACGATACGCCGCGCGTTCACGATCATGAAGTTCACGATCTGTCGTTAGCCGTCCATGAAATGAGCCGGCTGGTCGAAGAACAATTCGCCGAACTTGCAATAGCTCTGCGCAGCCAACAAAACGATGTGACGAAAGCCATCGCCGTCACAACCGAGGCAATCGGCAGGCTGCGGCATGATATCGACCGCCGCGCTGTCGCCATCGTCGCGAACCCGTCTCTCTCGACCGGCGAATTGCGTAGCGCCATGTCCGCAATGCGAATCTCGCTAGAGCTTGAGCAGATCGGCCGGCTTGCCGGATCTGTCCGCCGATCCGTGAAAGCCGTGACCACAGCCATTCCTCCCCAAATCGCCAGCCGAATGGGGCAGATCGTGATGCTAGTTCTCACCCAGCTCCGGCACGTTCACGACGGCTATGCCCGCAAAGACGCTAACGCTGTGCTGGACGTATGGCGCAGCGACGAAGCAGTCGATCAAATTCACAATTCACTGTTCAATGAAATTCTTGCCGCAATCGCTGCAAATTCGAGGAACGTATCGTTCGGCGCGCAACTCCTGCTTTGCATCAAGAATCTTGAACGCGCCGGCGATCACGTAACCAATATCGCGGAATCCGTTTGTTATGCGATCACCGGCCAGCGCATTCTGGGGGATCGCCCCAAATGCGACACGACGAAATTTGTGGC
The DNA here is from genome assembly GCA_945862935.1 of Pseudorhodoplanes sinuspersici. Classification (GTDB taxonomy): domain Bacteria; phylum Pseudomonadota; class Alphaproteobacteria; order Rhizobiales; family Xanthobacteraceae; genus Pseudorhodoplanes; species Pseudorhodoplanes sinuspersici_A. The sequence goes on from CAMBBO010000129.1 coordinate 7,861, forward strand.
CGTCTAACGGGCAGCAAGCTTGTGGCCTTGCTGCGGTTAGCTAGCGCGCCAGATGCCCCCCGATCGCGTAGCAAACGCACAGCGCAAGGCTGGCCCAGACCGCCACGCTGAAATAAAGCGACATCCAGGCAATCTCGTCTTTCCATTCCGCAACGTCGTGCGTCACCACCCATCGTGTGCTCACGTCGCGCAGGCCCTCAAGCGGTTTCAGAAGCGGGTTGCCCTGGGTAACGTCGATGCGCCATCGCGCCAAATACATCGGCACGTCGATTGTCACCAGAAATGTCAGATATCCAG
>CAMBBO010000130.1 GCA_945862935.1 Pseudorhodoplanes sinuspersici
CATAGCCGAGGCCGCGGCTCGACGCGCAGACGATGGCCTTGCGGCCCTTGATTCCGAGATCCATGAAAAACGCCTCTCCATTGTCATCGCCGGATGAGAGCCGGCGACCCGGAAGAGGAGGTACCTAAGCGAGATGCCCGGCACAAGGCCGGGCAGCCTCCGATCAGGACGCTGGCGCTTCGCGCTCGACGGCGCTCATGTCGTTGCCGCGCCACTCGAAGCCGTTGCCCGTCATCGCATTGAACCAGAGCACAGGCAGCATCATGTCGCGCAGAAGCGCGCAGGGCAGGGTCAGCCGCGACAACGGCCAGCCGACCATCCAGACAAGCGCCATCTCAGCGCCGTACCAGGATGTGAGGAATCCGACTGCCGTAGCGAGCACCGGCACGTCGCATTGAATCGCCACGAAAGTAACTGCGATGAGAGCAGGCACACCGCCGGACAGGATTTCCGGCGCGTAGAATACCGGAAAGCTTGCGCGCCGCAGCCGCGCCCAGCGGCTCTGACGGCGCCACACTTCCGCGGCGGTGCGAAGGCCGAGCGGTTGGCGTACCGGCGGTTCGACAAGTCGAACGCGCAAGCCTGCGGCGCGCACAATCTTGGTGGAGGCGGCGTCTTCAGCCACTTCCTGCCCGAGCGCGCGGATACCGCCCGCGCTTTCGAGGTCCGATCGCTTCCACATCATGGTCTTGCCCTGCGCGAAGCCCATGCCGAAGCTGTCGGCAAAATACTGCCAGCGCGTCTGGGAGGTATTGAGGAAGGCGCATTCCAGTTCCGCCCAGAAATTCGCGGGCGCGCAGCCGACCGGCGGCGAGCAGACGAGGCCAGTATCGTCGTGCCGCGCCGCGTGCAGCCGCTGGAGATAATCGCGCGGCATCAGCACGTTCGAATCCGGCATCGCGATCCATTCATGCGCAGCTTCGCGCCAGCCCTTCACTAGGTTGTTGAGCTTCGGATTGACGCTGATGCGCTCGTCACCGACCAGCAGGCGCGCAGCACGGGCCGGATAGGCGGCGATAAGTTCGTTAACAAGTGGGATCACCGGATCGTCCGCGCGGGCGGCGCAAAAGACGACCTCGTAGTCGGGGTAATCGAGTTCGAACGCGGACCGCAACGTCTGTTCGGCGAAATTGTCCAATCCGCAAACCGGAATGACCAAGCTGACCGGCGGCGCATCGGGTGTTGCTTCGATCATCCCTCGCGCCGGACGGCAGCGCCGGGCGGCGTTAACGATGCTGGAAAAATGAAGGATGGTCATGATTGCGACAAGGGCCGTCGCAAGTGCAATGGCATGGTTCATCCGCAAAGATATTATGTTTATCAATGACATATGCGTGACAATTGTGGAGCCGCGGCAACGCGCGTGTCATCAAACCGCAATGGGGATTTGCGACAATCGATTCGTGAAACATGAACAGGAATTTGAGTCCGTGCTGATGCCCAGTCCTGCGGTCAGGCGTTTCCGCACTCTGTTTATCTCCGATCTGCATCTTGGCGCACGCGGATGCCAGGCGGAAAAGATTCTCGATTTTCTTCGCCATCACGAGGCCGACACGATGTATCTCGTCGGCGATATCGTGGATGGGTGGGCGTTACGCTCGACCTGGTATTGGCCGCAATCGCATAACGACGTGGTGCAAAAGCTATTGCGTCAGGGCCGCAAGGGCGCGCGCATCGTCTATGTGCCCGGCAATCACGACGAGTTCCTGCGTGGCTATTACGGCACGCATTTCGGCGGCATCGAAGTGGTTGAGAATGCCATCCATATCGGCGCCGATGCGAAGCGGTACTTCGTCACCCACGGCGATCAGTTCGATCTGATCGTCACGCAGGCGCGGTGGCTCGCGCTGCTCGGCGACAAGGCTTACGACTTCGCCATCGCCGCAAACCGCATCTTCAACAATGTCCGGCGCGTGTTTGGATTTGGTTATTGGTCATTGTCGCAATGGGCGAAGCTGAAGGTGAAAAACGCGGTCGCCTATATCGGCGAATATGAGCGCGCTTTGGTCGCCGACGCGAAACGTCATGGCGCACACGGCATCATCTGCGGCCATATCCATCTTGCGGCGATCCACGACGATTACGGCATCACCTATGTGAATTGTGGCGACTGGGTGGAAAGCTGCACCGCCATTGCCGAGCATCACGACGGCCGGTTGGAAATCATCCGCTGGACCGCCGAGGAGCCGCACATCCTTCTGCCGGAAATGACCGAAGCGGTCGCCTAGGCCGCCTTCGGCTTTGCGCGTAAGTTGTTGCGGCACCCACCTACATTTTCGCCAAAGCCGGTGCTAGGAAGCGCTGGGATATTTTGGCGGGGTTGAATGTGGCGGGAGTTCGGTCTGAAGGTTTGATACGCGCGGCACGCCGGATTGGCGCAACGTTGGCGTGTTTCGCTGTCCTCGCCGTTGCCTTTGCCGTTCTGACCTTGCCGTCGAAAACGCTCGGCGAAATCCCAAATCCGCTGGCGCCGCCCTCGACCGAAAGTCCGCGCGCGACATTTCTCGCCTATCATGAAGCGGTCACCGAAGCGCAGACGATCGTGCGCGCGGCTTACGAGGCGCACATCAAGGAGCCGGGCTGGTTCCAGTCGGAGGAGACGCGCGCCAGCGTGCGCAAGGCGCAAGCCTATCTCGCTCGCGCCGCGCGCTGTTTCGATGCGTCCGACGTGCCGCCCAATGTCCGCGCCCGCGCTTTGCTGGAGGCCGTCCTGCAGCTCGACGAGGTGCTGGAACGCGTCGCGGTGCCACCAGCCGACGCCATTCCCGATCTCGACGCAATGAAGAAGCGCGCCGAACGCGGCGAGCGGCTGCACTGGACCGTGCCAAACACCGAAATCCGCATCGCACGCGTCGAAAGCGGTCCGCGCGCGGGCGAATATCTGTTCACGCCGGAAACCGTTTCGCGCATGTATGATTTCTACCGGCGCATCATCGCCATTCCGGGCGAGGACCGTTTCGATTTTTATGCTTTCTATGCTTTCTCGCCGGGCGATCTGATGCCGCCGAAATGGTACGCTTGGATCGAGCGGCTGCCGGATTGGTTTTTGTCCGCCTATTACGATAACGCACTCTGGCAATGGATCGGGCTTGCGCTAACCGTACTGATCGCGTTCGCATTCTGTTTCGCGGTCTATCATTTAACATGGCGGCGCGACGCAGCTTTGCGGCTGCCCCCGCTGTTCAGGGCAGGCTTGCTGCCGCTCGTGATTATCGTCACGACTTCGCTCGCCGGCCAGTTCATCGATGAATTAAACATCACGGGTCCGTCGCGGCGGCATGTGACGACGGCGCTGGAAATCATCGAGTATGCGGCATTCTCCTGGTTCGTTTTTGCGTTGTCGAACCAGATCGGCACATGGGCCGCGGCGGTTTGGGCCGAGCGCAAGCAGAGTTTCGATGCGGGCATTGTGCGGGTAGCGATCAGCGTTCTCGGGATCACGCTTGCGGTCGGCATTCTCGTTTACGGCGCAAATCAGATCGGCGTACCGCTGGTCGGCATTCTCGCGGGTCTCGGCGTCGGAGGCCTTGCGGTCGCGCTTGCCGCGCAGCCCACGCTGGAAAATTTCATTGGCGGCATCATGATCTATGCCGACCGGCCGGTGCGGGTCGGCGACGAATGCAAGTTCGGCGACATGAAAGGCGTAGTGGAGGAAATCGGCATCCGCTCCACGCGTCTGCGCGCAGAGGACCGTTCGCTGGTGAGCGTTCCAAACGCGGACTTTTCCAAGCTGCGGTTGGTCAATTTCAGCCGCCGCGATCGTGTGCTGTTCCAGACGAAGATCGGCGTGAAATACGGTGTGTCCGAGCAGCAACTGAACGACATCCTCGGCGGCATGCGCGCCGTGATGAAGAATGCTTCTGCGGCGCCGGATTCGGTGCGGGTGTACTTCACAAATTTCGGTACGCAGGCGATCGAGATCGACGTGGTGGCGCAGGTGCGCGACGACGCAACCGACGTGGCGGCCGAGAAGGAAAAGATGTTGATCCAGCTCTTTAACGTGATCGAGAAATCCGGGGCTTCGCTGTCTGCGACTGCCGAGATACGGAAGACCTAAAGGCTTGGCCCGTAGCCGGTGTAGCGTTAGCGTGCGCCCATGAATGCCGACAGGCCGCGACTTCCGACTCCAGCCGACGTGGACGCCGCAGCGCAACGCATAGCGGGTGTTGCGATACGCACACCGCTCATTTCCTCGCTCGCGCTCGATGAGCGGCTGGGCGGGCGGATTTTTCTGAAAGCCGAGACATTGCAGCGCATCGGCGCGTTCAAGTTTCGTGGCGCCTACAATAAGCTTGCGTCGATCCCGGCGGATCGTCGCGCCGCCGGCGTTGTTGCGTTCTCGTCCGGCAACCACGCGCAAGGAGTTGCGGCAGCAGCGAAGTTCTTTGGCGTTCCGGCTACGATTGTGATGCCCGCGGATGCGCCGCGCGCCAAGCGTGAGCGCACGGCCGCGCTCGGAGCAGAAGTTGTGACCTACGACCGTGATACGCAGGATCGCGCGGCGATCGCACGCGACATTGCACACAAGCGCGGAGCGACGCTTGTGCCGCCCTATGACGATCCCGAAATCATCGCGGGGCAGGGAACGGCAGGGCTTGAGATTGTCGAGGACCTCGCGGCAATCAACCTTAAGCCCGACATCGTGATGGCGGGCGCGTCCGGCGGCGGGCTTATCGCAGGTATGGCGCTTGCGGTGCAGGCAAGGGTGCCGCAAGCGCAGATGATCACCTGCGAGCCGGAAGGCTTTGACGATTTTGCGCGCTCGTTGCGCCGCGGAAAACATGAAGCCAACGACCGGACGAGCGGTAGCATCTGCGACGCGCTGATGGCGCAGACGCCGGGCGATCTGACCTTTGAGATATTGACCAAGGCCGGTGCGCGCGGCGTTGCCGCGAGCGATGCCGATGCCGCAAGGGCCGTTGCGTTCGCGTTTCACGAATTGAAGCTTGTGGTCGAGCCGGGCGGGGCGATTGCACTTGCGGCTTTGCTTGCAGGCAAAATCGATGCGAAAGGCAAAGTGGTAGCCGCGGTGTTGTCCGGCGGCAATGTGGATCCTGACCTGTTCTCAAAACTGATCGCCGTGCCGTATTAGCTGAACAGCGCGATCTTTTCTTCTACGCTCAAGCTCACAATGGGTGCGAGCGGATCGTTCGGCGCTGCGCGCTGCATTGGAAAATGCACGTTTGTCGCGGTGGGTGCGCGCGCAGGCGTCAGCATCACCGGCGCGGGCTCCAGTGCAGGTGGCGCTTGCATCAATACTGGTTCGTCAGGGACAGTCGACACGCGTGGCCACGGTTCGAGCAGGAAGTCTGCGGGTTCGGGTGACGCTTGCTGCAATTCCGGCTCTGCGAAAATGACCGGCGCGGGATCGGTGTGCGCGCTCTCGGCAACAGCGGCGCTCACCTGAACTTCAATTTCGGGGGCCTCGATCGCGGGCTGCGGTTGCCCGCTCGCCGTTGGCGCATTCGGGCCAGCGAATAGGTGGATCAGCCGCGTGAGGCGCTGTGCTTGCGCGGAATCGCCCAGTGCGTTCACCATTTCGGTTTCGGCGACAGGCTCGGTTGCCATTAACTCGACTGCTGGAGAATGGATTTCGCTCGATGCGGCCGGAATTTCCGGATGCGCAGCTTCGACAGGCTCAGGCTCAAACAATTCCTGAAACGTGAATTCCATTTCCTGATCCTGCAGCAGCGCATCGAGAGGCGCAGGTTCGGCTACTTCGTCCGGTATTTGCGGAGGGATCGTCTCTTGAGGTGCCTGATGTTGCGCAGGCAGGGAATCGAGCAACGGAGCTGTCGCGAACGTCCGCGCCGGTGGCGGCGTCTCATCGGCGTGCGACGGTGCCGAGATGTCGTTGATCTCAGGCCGCGGTGGCGGCGGGACAAATGCCTGCGCGATCGGAGTCTCGACCTCGCGCGCAACAGGCGGCTGGACAACAGGCGCAACCGCCTCCGCTTGCGGTGGTTCGGGTGGCGTCGCGATTGTCTCAACCGCGGCAGCATCTGGCTGCGCACAGACCGCATCGAATGTAACAATCGCGCGGGCAATCTCCACCGCCTGCCGGTCGAGCACCTCGCAGCGCATATCTCCCTGTTCGCGCAGCGACCATGCAACATCGCGCAGGGGCGGTATCGCCGCCCGCAAGCGATCCGCAGTTTCGGCGAGCAGGCGCGCCGCCTCGCTCTTGCTCTCCGAGGTCTCCTCAGGCTTGATCGATTGCGGATTCGCCGGTGCGATCACGTCCTGCTGCGTAAGCGATGACGCGGCGCGTTGCGCCAGCAAAATACTTTCAATGCGGCCGATCGCGGCCAGCAACAGCGCGGTGTCGGCATGCCGGTTGCGGCGGGCATATTCGGTGAGAAACCAGCGGCCGCGTTCGGTATCCATGAACGCATCGTGGATCGCGTCGAAATCCACTTCCGCCGATGCAGGCCCGTCCAGGGTCAGAGCAAGATTGTCTTCGGCCATGAATCAGGGTCCGGGGTGCACTGAAGCCAATTATGACGCACGATCGGCGAAAGCGCGCAACCTTGGCCCCTCCGGGAGCGGCAAAGTTATCCACCGGGGCCTTCGCGCTCCGGCTTTCGATTTATTACGCCGCGTTGTGCCTCGTGTTCGGGGTGCACATGCCGTTTTTCCCGGTCTGGCTCGACGCCAAGGGCCTCGATGGGCGGCAGATCGGTCTGGTTCTCGCCCTGCCGATGATCGTGCGCGTGCTCACGGTTCCGTTCATCGCGCGCGAGGCGGACCGGCGCAATGCGCTTCAGCGCGCGATTCTCGTGGCGTCCCTTGCGAGCGTGGTTGCCTATGCGGCGCTCGGCTTTGCGAATGGCGCGGCCGCGATCACGCTCGGTTTCATTGTTGCGTCGATTGCGTTCACGCCGATCATGCCGCTGACCGAAGCCTACGCGCTGCACGAATTGCCGCGCCGCGGACGCGCCTATGGTCCGGTACGGCTGTGGGGCTCGGTGTCGTTCGTCTTTGCGACCATCGGTGCTGGCGTCCTCGCCGACATCGTCGCGCCGGGACAACTCATCTGGGTGATCGTCGCGATGCTTGCCTGCAATGCGCTCGGTGCGTTCGGTCTTTCACCGGCCGAACCGCATCCGCCAGCCGAGGAGGCGCCGCGCGCGAGCGCGATCTTGCGCAACAGCGGCTTCATCGCGGTTGTGACAGCGGCTGGCCTCATTCAGGCAAGCCACGCGATGTTCTATGGTTTCTCGACGCTCGACTGGAAAGCCTCGGGGTTCGGCGGGGTGACCATCGGAATATTGTGGTCGATCGGGGTTGTGGTGGAGATCATCCTGTTCGCGCTGTCGGCACGGCTGCCGCCGATCTTTACGCTGGCGAACCTCCTTCTGATCGGCGCGGTCGCGGGCGTCCTGCGCTGGAGCGTGATGGCGACAAGCCCGGATTTCTGGATGCTGCCATTCCTGCAAGCGCTGCATGCGCTTACTTATGGCGCGACGCATCTTGGCACGGTTGGCCTCGTCACGCGGATCGCGCCGCGGCGGCTCGGCGCAACCGCGCAGAGCTATCTGTCGATTGTGCTCGGGCTGTCGATGGCTGTGGCGACCAGTATTTCAGGCGCGCTATTTGAAGCCTATGGATCGCTGAGCTACGCCGCGATGGTGATCCCCGCAGGCGCGGGCGCGGCCATCGCGATATTCGCGCGCCCGCTATGGCGCGCCAAAACTTAACGGCAGGTCGGATACATCGAGGACAATTCGCGTCCTGCGAGATATTTCATTTTTGGCGAGAGGCCACCGCGCGCGCTGATCCAGCGGCGGATGTGCTGCGGATAAATCTCCCACAGAACTTCGGTGCCGGAGACGCTGACCACGCGTCGCCCGTCGCCTGCCGGGTTCCATGCCGCGTGAAAGCCGAGTTGCGCGCGCCGTGTGACGCAAATGCGATCACGCGGAATCACGCCGAGCAGCATGGTGCAGGCGGAGAGGCACGGCCCGTCGATCACGACTTTCTCGCCAGAGGAGCGGATTGATTCCAGCTTGTCGAGATAGGGGCCAATCTGGCCGCCGGAATCGTTCGATATGCGGAACGTGGCAAATGCCTGCGTGGACATGAGCGCCGCAAG
>CAMBBO010000131.1 GCA_945862935.1 Pseudorhodoplanes sinuspersici
TCGGAATGATGCTGAAAAAAGTCTGGCGCGACAGGCAACCCAAGCGCGGAAAAAGAATACTCACGCATGCCGACGGCTAAACTTGTTAGAGCATGATCTCGCCCGAAAACCGCTTCACACTTTTCCGGATTATCCTGAAAGCGTGACGACCTGTCCGCCATCGGCAACGATGGTCGCGCCGGTGAGATAGCTTCCGGCTTTTGACGCAAGCAAAAGCAAAGTTCCGTCGAGATCGCCTTCCGCGCCAAAGCGCCCCATCGGGATCGCGCGCGTCATCGCCTTGCCTTCGTCGCTGTTGAGATAATCCGCATTGATTTCAGTGACGAACCAGCCCGGCGCAATCGCGTTCACGCGAATGCCCTTGAACGCCCATTCGAGCGCCAGCGCCTTGGTAAGCTGCACGACACCTGCTTTCGCTGTCGCATAGGCCGCGACGCCCTTCGACACGCCAAAGCCAAGCACCGAGGCGATGTTGACGATTGCGCCTTTCTTTTTCGCAGCGAGCATCCGGCGCGCGCATTCCTGCGCCCAGAAGAACACGGCGTCGAGATCGGTCGACAGAATCCGCCGCCACTCTTCCTCTGTCATGTCAACTGCGCGGCCGGAATGCGCGATGCCCGCATTGTTCACAAGGATCGTGACTGTGCCGAATTCCTTTTCGGCGGCATCGAAGGCGCGCGTCATGGCTACGCGGTCGGTGACATCGGCCTCGACCGCAATCGCAGCGCCGCCTGATTTTGCAATGTCATCCTTCAGCGCAGCGAGCCGGTCAGCTCGGCGCGCGACGAGGACAACCTTAGCGCCATTCGCCGCCAGCACTTGCACGAAGCGTTTTCCAAGCCCGCTCGATGCGCCGGTGACCAGCGCGACTTCGCCCGAAAGATCGAAAAGGCCGGATGCTTTCATTATCATTGTCCATAAAGCGCGTGCGGCAACGCGGTCGCAAGCCGCGGCCAATACCACAGCACGACCAGAAGCACGATCTGGATCGCAACAAACGGAATGACACCAACGTAGATATGCCGCGTGGTGATTTCCGGCGGCGCGACGCCGCGCAGGTAAAACAGCGTCGGACCGAGCGGCGGATGCATGTACGAGGTCTGCAAATTCACCGCCATCATCACGCCGAGCCAGACCGGATCGACTCCCGGCATCGCAAGCAGCGCAGGCGCAACAATGGGAACGACCACGAAGATGATCTCGAACGCATCCATCACGAAGCCGAGCAGGAACATTGCAATCATCACCGTAAGAATTGCGCCGCCCGTGCCGCCGGGAATCGCGGAAAGGTGCCGATTCACAAGTTCGTCGCCGCCGAACCCGCGAAACACGAGACTGAACATCGTCGCCCCGATCAGGATGACGAAGATCATCGACGTGATCTGCGCGGTGCGGGTCGCGACATCGCGCAACAATTCGCCGCTATGCGCGCGGCTCCTGAGCAATGCGAGGATTGTCGCGCCGACCGCGCCGATGGAAGCGGCTTCCGTCGGTGTCGCGATGCCGCCGAGGATCGAGCCGAGCACGGCAAGAATGAGCAGTAGCGGCGCGACCAGAACCTGCACCACACGCCGCGCGAGGACGAAGCCGCGCGACGCATTTGCTTCCGGCGGCATGGCGGGCGAGGATTTTGGAAACAGGATCGCGACTGCGATCAGAAACAGCATGTAGAGTACGACCAGCGTGAAGCCGGGCGCAATCGCACCCGCAAACAGATCGCTCACATTGACCGAGCGCGGCGCGAAGATGCCCTTGGCGAGTTGGGCTGCCTGATAGGCGTTGCCGAGTTGATCGCCGAGAAGCACCATCACCGTCGCGGGCGGAAAAACTTGCGCTAGCGTAGCTGTCGCCGCAACCGTTCCGGCGGCAAGGCGTTTGTCGTAACCGAAGCGCAGCATGGTCGGCAGCACGATTAGTCCCATCGTCACGGTCGTTGCGCCGACCACGCCTTTTGCCGCCGCGAGCAGTACGCCGACAATCACGACGGAAATGCCAAGCCCGCCACGCAGCGTGCCGAACATTCGGCCCATCGCTTCGAGCAAATCCTCCGCGACGCGCGAGCGTTCGAGCATCACGCCCATGAAGATAAAGAGGGGGATCGCGAGCAGCACGCCGTTGGTCATGATGCCGAATATGCGCTGCGGCAATGCGGCGAGGAACGATAGCTCAAACAGGCCAAGCGCAGCGCCTATCAATGCGAAGGCAAAGGACATTCCACCAAGCGTGAACGAGACGGGATAACCGGCCATCAATGCTGCGATGACCGCAGCGACCAGCAACAGGGAAAACATTTCAGCGGCGCTCATCGCGCGTTCCGCAGCGCTTCAAATGCGCGGATCGCCTGCGCGACCCCCTGTAGCGCAACCATCGCCGCAAATACCGGGATGAGCGTCTTGAGCAGATACACGGCCGGGATGCCGCTGGTTTCGCGCGAGGTTTCGAGAATGGCCCACGAGCGCCCGACATAGGACAGCGCGAAATAGAAAGTCACCGCCATGAACGGTAGCAGCAGCAATAGCGCGCCGAGCAGATCGACCCATGCCCGGGTGCGTTCACGCGCGCTTGCATAGAATATGTCGACGCGCACATGCCCGCTTTCGCGCAAGGTCCATGCGGCAACGAGCAGGAACAATGCGGCGTGCGCGTAGAGGATCGATTCGGTGAGCCAGATCGAGCCGAGGCCCAGCACGTAACGCAACACCACCACGGCGAATTGCAGCGCGACGATGGCCACGGCCAGCCACGCCGCCGCGCGGCCGATTGCGGTATTCAGACGATCAATGTGACGGGCGAAAGCGAGCATCCGCTCAGTATGTCATGCCGCGCGCGGACGGGGCATCCCGTTATTTCAGGGCTTCTCGCCGGAGCATATCAGGTTAACATGCGCTGATGGCGCACGATCATCACCATCATCACGACCACGATCATTCCGACCTGTCGGAGACGGAACTGCGCGTTCGCGCGCTGGAAACGATCCTGACCGAGAAGGGCTATATCGACCCGAAGGCGCTCGACGTCCTGATCGAGACTTACGAGTCGAAAATCGGCCCGCGCAACGGCGCGCTTGTCGTCGCCAAGGCCTGGGCCAATTCCGACTTCAAAAAATGGCTGCTCACCGACGCGACAGCCGCCATCGTCTCACTCGGCTATGAAGGCCGGCAGGGCGAACACATGGTCGTGGTCGAGAACACGCCGACGCTGCACCACATGGTCGTGTGCACGCTTTGCTCCTGTTATCCGTGGCCGGTGCTTGGATTGCCGCCGGTCTGGTATAAATCCGCGCCCTATCGCTCACGCGCGGTGGCCGATCCGCGCGGCGTGCTTTCAGATTTTGGCGTAACGTTGCCGAAGGATCGTGAAATCCGCGTGTGGGATTCCACCGCCGAGGTGCGCTATCTCGTGCTGCCGATGCGGCCCGAAGGCACGAACGGCTGGAGCGAGGAAAAGCTCGCCGAACTCGTAACGCGCGATTCGATGATCGGCACGGGTCTGCCGAAAGCGCCGCACGAGATTTCAAAATGAATGGCGCGCAGGACATGGGCGGCGTGCACGGCTTCGGGCCTGTGCAGCCCGAACCGAACGAACCGCCGTTTCATGCCGAGTGGGAAAAGAAGGCGCTCGCGCTGGTGCTCGCGATGGGACCGGCGGGCGGATGGAATATCGACATGTCGCGGTCTGCGCGCGAGAACGTGCCGCCCGGCGATTATCTGTCGCGGAGCTATTATCAAATCTGGATCGCGGGCCTCGAACGGTTGATGGCCGAACGCGGCCTCGTGCTGCCGGAAGAAATCGATGCCGGACGCGCACTCTATCCGCCGAAGCCCGTGCCGCGCACGCTCGCTGCCGCCGATGTCGACAAAGTTCTGCGGCGCGGCGGCCCGACCGAGCGGGAAACAAAAACAAACGCGCGTTTTGCGATGGGCGATCGCGTGCGCGCGAAGAACATCCATCCCACGGCGCACACGCGGCTGCCGCGCTATGTGCGCGGCCATGCGGGCATCGTCGAAGCCGTGCGCGGCTGCCACGTTTTCCCCGACACCAACGCGACTGGTGCTGGCGAAGACCCGCAATGGCTCTACACTGTGCGCTTCGAGGGCACCGAATTGTGGGGCGCGGAATCCGACCCGACGGTGAAAGTGTCGGTCGACGCGTGGGAGCCTTATCTGGATCCCGCATGAACTCCGCCGAAGCTGCAAAACGCGCCGCGAAAGAAATTCCTAGTCTTCCGCTGGACGCTGACGGCCCGGTGTTCCGCGAGCCGTGGGAAGCACACGCTTTTGCGATGGCTGTCGCCCTGCATGAGCGCGGGCTATTCACCTGGCCCGAATGGGCGGCGGCGCTTGCCGACGAAATCAAGCACGCGCAGGCCCACGGCGACGCCGATGCTGGCGACACTTACTATCGGCACTGGCTGGCGGCGCTGGAAAAACTGGTCGCCGCGAAAAGCGTGACGACGGAAGAGACGCTGCATCGTTATCGCGATGCGTGGGACCATGCCGCCGACCGCACGCCACACGGCAAGCCGATTGAATTGCGGCCGGACGATTTCGCTTAGGCGAAGCCCATGATGCGTTCGCTGATCAGATAGCCGGTTAGCAGACCCGCACCAAACAAGACAACCAACACAGCAGCGGCCACTTCGATTCCGCGCAACAATAACATGCCGCCGCCCGCCCGCGATTTGGCAAAACGCTGCGCGAGGCCGCGCGCTCCGACTGCGAAGGTCGCTATCGCGGCAACCGTGATTGCCGTTCCCAATCCCATGATGAAGGTCGCGGCGATACCGGCCCAGAACAGCCCCTGCGCCAGCGCGAACACAAGTACGAGGATCGCGCCCGAACATGGCCGCGCACCGACTGCGACCACCGCCGTTATTCCGCGCCACCATCCGCCGGGACCGGCAAGCTGCGCGGGTTCCGGCCCATGCGAATGGCCGCAATGCTCGTCATGGACGTGATCGTGGCTATGGCCGTGATGATCGTGGCCGTGATGATGATGCGCGTGATCGTGGTGAGCATGAGAATGCCCATGATCGTGATGATCTTGCTCATCCGCCTGCCCGCGCCATGCGGCGACAAAGGCGCGGCCTTTTGTCCAAAGAAGCCGCAGACCAAGCAGAACGATCAGCGCATAGCTGACGATCTCGATATAGCGCACAGCCAGCGACATCGTTTGCGCGGTGGCGTTGAGCAGCGCAGCAGCGACGCCGACAATCGCGACCGCCACCAGCGCCTGCAGGAACGCAGATGCAAACGAGAGCACGACGCCGCGCTTCCAGGTTTCATTATTGGCGACAAGGTAGGACGAGATCACGCCCTTGCCGTGGCCCGGCCCTGCCGCGTGGAAAATACCGTAGGCAAACGACAGTCCCAACAATCCCCACACCGCGCTGCCGTCGGCCTTCGCGCTTCGGATCGCGGACGAGAGACCGCGATAGAACTCCGCCTGCTTGAGAAGAATCCAGCCGAAAAATCCATCGGTTGCTGATTGCGCGGGCGGCCGCGGCGCGCCGAACGGGGCAGTTTGCGCGAAGGCGTCCGCAGCAAAAATCAGAATGATGACAGCGAGCAATGCGCCCGCGACAGGCAAGGCGCGGCGCAAACGGTTCACGGACATTTCACAGCAATCTTGTTCGCGAATTGCGCACCCCAGCTATTTGACGGGATTTGCTGATCCGCAGGTATCTCCGCGAGTCTGCGCGCCATTGCTGCGCTCATTTCCTGCGGCTTGCCAATGGTCACCTTGCAGCCGGCGGGCGCGCCTAAAAGCGAAACCGGGTCTTTCTCGGCCAGCGCAAAATCTACGAAATAAGTCGGATCGTATACTTCCATATCAAGTGCATGCGCTTTTGCCGGGGCCGTGAATGCCAGCGTGAAATGCAGCGTCAGCGTGGAGTCTTTATATTTGAGCCAATAATCGGACGCGTCGCCCATCTCGGCTTTCTTGCCGCCGACACTCGCCTGCGTGAAATAATCGTATTCCTTCAGCGACGTCACATTCACCTCGGCGAGCGGCGCAAGCTCCTCGCGGGTGAACACGCCCTTCTCTTTGCTCTCAAGACCCTGCGTCGCAAACGCCGAGAACATGTCGTCGAAGGTCCATGCGTGACGCACGCCGGTCGCCGTGCCGCTCGCGTCATAGACGATCTCGCTCTTCATCGTGACCCAGACATGCGGGTGCGCGTGCGCGGATTGCGACAGCGCAACCATAGCGGCGACCGCAGCAAGAATTGTTACAGCAATTTTATGCATGCTCATTTCCGGGAGACGCGTGACAATAGCACGAAGTGCGGCGGAATGGAGGCTCTAGACGCCGAACGCACCGGCATCCGCGCGCGGATCGTGTGCGCCTTCGAGCGAGCCGTCGGGATGGACCACCACCGCGCCGGCATGACCCATGGTGTCGGAATAACCTTCGCTCAGAACATCAATGTCATGGCCTGCCGACATAAGACGATCGACCAAGCCCTCCTCGAAGCGGTTTTCGAGGCGCAAGTTGGTGTGTGATGAGCCCCATGTGCGCCCGAGCAGCCAGCGCGGCGCGTCGATCGCCTGATCCAGCGGCTGCCCGAACAAAACATGGCGCGCGAATATCATCGCCTGCGTCTGCGGCTGTCCGTCGCCGCCCATCGTGCCATAGGCGATGATGCGACCATCTTTCAACGTCGCGAGCGCGGGGTTCAGCGTGTGGATCGGCAAGCGGCCCGGTTCAAGCGGATTGGCCGCACCCTTCTCGAGTGAAAAACTCGCGCCGCGATTTTGCATCAGGATGCCGGTCGCGGGCAGCACGCAGCCCGAACCGAATTCCCAGTAGATCGACTGGATGTAGGACACGGCGAGACCGGATGAATCGGCAGCGCCCATCCAGATCGTGTCGCCTTCACTCCATGTGGAGGGCCATTTCGCTGCTTTCTTGCCGTCGATGGCTTGCGTTTCCCTATCGAAAAAAGCCGGCGCAAGAAAACGCTTGATGTCGCCTTCGATGTGTTTCGGATCGGTGACGAATTTATCGCGCACGCGGAAGGCGCGCTTGGTCGCCTCGACGATGCCGTGCACGAAATCGAAATTCTCCGCTTCGCGTACGCGCAGCCGCTCGAACAGCGCAAGAATCATCAGCGAGGCTAACCCTTGGGTCGGGGGCGGCGTGTTGTAGATCGTACCCGCGCCAAGCGTGACCGACAGCGGTTCCCTGACCGGGGCGCGGTAATTGCGAAGGTCGTCACGCGTCACCGGCGAATTGATGCGCTCAAGATCGGCTGCGATCTCGCGCGCGACATCGCCGCGATAGAAATCCTCAAGGCCGGCGCGAGACAGATGATCGAATGTTTCGGCGAGCTTCTTTTGCGTCAGTGTCGTGCCCGCTTCCGGCGGCATGCCATCGGCGAGAAACGCGCCCGCGAATCCCGGCACGTCCTTCAATTCATCGAACTTGTCTTTGGTCAGCGCCGCCTGGCTGCGCGTGACCGTGTAGCCCTCGCGCGCGGACTTGATCGCCGATTCAAGCAAGACGGAGAGCGGTATCTTTCCGCGATTGGCTTTCGCGCCGTCGAGCGCGAGCATCCATGCGCCGATTGCACCGGGCACTGTGAGCGCGGCGAGCGGTCCGCGCGGCGGAATGAAATCGTGTCCGGCCTCGCGATAGAATGCAGGCGTCGCGCGCGCACCCGCAGGCCCCGCTCCCATCAGCGCACGGACACGTCCCGAAGGCTCGCGCACGAGCCAGAATCCGTCGCCGCCGATATGATTCATGTGCGGATAGACGGCGGCGATCGACGCCGCCATCGCGATCATCGCCTCAAGCGCATTGCCGCCGTCGGCGATGATGTCGCGGCCCGCCTGCGCCGCCGCATGATGAGGTGCCGCGACGACGCCACGGCGATGGCCTGCGGTGTGAAGGGTCACGCGTCGCCCGCGGCATCCACCAAACCGCGCCGTTCCAGCAATGCGTCGGGCGTCGGCAGCTTGCCACGGAACGCGATGTAGAGTTCTTCCGGGTCGCGCGAACCACCGGCCGAATAGATGTGATCGTG
>CAMBBO010000132.1 GCA_945862935.1 Pseudorhodoplanes sinuspersici
GCCTCATCGAAAAAGGAACGCCCCTTGAGAAATTGACCAAATCGGAACGCAACACGTTCTACTCGCTTCTGAACTGGCTTGACTGGCTTGGCGTTATGCTAGAACGCAAAATGTTCTCTCATCCGGATATCGTGCTGCGATCTATCAAGACTCCCATACGACGCGCTTTGCGTTTATCTCAGAACAAATTGAATCGCGACGGCAGGGAAGAATGGCCTGGGATATTTGAATTGGCTGGTTGGCTTGGTATGATTGACGACCAAGGCCGCATTTCAGTCGAGCAAGGAGAACGTTAGCTCGCCCGCATGGCGTGAACGGAAAAATACTTCTTCTTGTCGAGCCACACCGTCAGCGGCTTCCATCCGCAACCACGCGCCATCGATGCAAACGATTCCACGCTGTATTTATAGCTGTTCTCGGTGTGGATTGTTTCGCCGGCCTTGAACTCGATCGTCTCGCCGGCAACCCGCACCTTCTGCCGCTTCACGCTCGCCAGATGCATCTCGATACGATGCCGCTCGCGATTGTAAAAGGCGTGATGCTCAAAGCGTGAGATGTCGAAATCGGCATCCAGTTCGCGGTTCATGCGTCGCAGCAGATTGATGTTAAATTGTTCGGTCACGCCGCTCGCATCGTTATAGGCGGCATGAAGAACATTCGAATCTTTTTCCAGATCGACGCCGATGATGAGCACCGATTCCGGACCGAGAATCCGGCGCGCATGTTCAAGGAAAGCGCAGGCGTCGTGCGGATCGAAATTTCCTATTGTCGAACCCGGAAAGAATCCCGCGCGCGGCATCGCCGCGATCTGCTGCGGCAATTCGAAATCCTGCGTGAAGTCGGCCGCGACCGGAACGACATTCAGTTTCGGATAATCCTTGTGCAGGCTCGCCGCCTCCTGCGCGAGAAACTCGGCCGATACATCGACCGGGACGTAAGCTGCAACATTCGGTGCCGCATCGAGCAGGACGCGCGCCTTGGTCGAAGCGCCGCTGCCGAATTCGATCAGCGCCGTGTCTTTCGGGAAAAGCGCACCCATGTCGGCGGCATGGCTTTTCAGAATCTCGATCTCGCTGCGCGTCGGATAATATTCCGCAATCTGCGTGATGTCTTCGAATAGCCGCGAACCTTCGCTGTCGTAAAAATACTTCGGCGAAATCGTCTTCGGTGTCTTGCCCAGGCCGGCAAGCACGTCGCGGGCGAATTCGCTTTGCGGCGCCGCCGGCGCGGACGGAATCTTTCTGGCAATCGCGACCATGAAATTCCTCAAATATAATCGGCCAGCCGCAGGCCGGTGAATTGCCAGCGCGCCGGGGGATAAAAGAAATTGCGGTAGGTGACGCGCGCATGATGATCCGGTGTTGCGAGCGAAGAGCCGCGCAGCACCATCTGGTTGATCATGAACTTGCCGTTGTATTCGCCGAGCGCATCTGACGTTGCGCGATAGCCGGGATACGGCGCGTATGCCGAACGCGTCCATTGCCACACGATGCCGAAAGCGTCGTCGATCAGTCCGGCGCGTGCTGCGACTTCCCATTCCATCTCGGTCGGCAGATGTTTTCCGGCCCAGCGTGCAAAGGCGTCGGCCTCGTAATAACTGACGTGACACACTGGTAAATCGGGATTGATTGGCCTCAATCCTGCGAGCGTCATGGAGAACCATTCTCCGTCCCGCTCGATCCAGTGGCCGGGCGCGCGCCAGTCCTCGGTCTGGATCTGCATCCATGCATCGGACAGCCAGAGCGCCGGCTTCTGGTATCCGCCGTCCTTGATGAATTCGATCCATTCCGCGTTAGTCACGAGCGAGCGCGCGATGCGAACCGGCTCGATCAAAACGCGATGCACCGGCTTTTCGTTGTCAAAGTAGAACGTATCGAGGTCATGCCCGATGGAATGAATGCCCGCTGGAATGTCCGCGTATCCCGCTCCGCCTTCAATGCGCGGCCATCTCCATTTCGAATCGTAAGCCGGATAAGTCGGGTTCTGCGTGAAGGCATAAAGAATGTCGGTGATCAGCAATTCCTGATGCTGCTGCTCATGATGCAGCCCGATCTCGATGATTGGCGCGAGGGTAGCGATCATTGCATCGTCCGCCCCTTCGATCAGCGCGGCGACAGCATTATCCACATGCGCGCGATACTCGCTGACTTCCTGCGCGGTCGGGCGCGTGATCAGGCCGCGTTTGGGGCGTGCATGGCGCGGACCCGCGGCGACATAATAGGAATTGAACAGGAACGCGAAACGCTCGTCGAAAGTCTTGTAGCGCGGCGCATGCGGTCCAAGCAGGAACGTCTCGAAGAACCATGTGGTGTGAGCGCGATGCCATTTGGTCGGGCTTGCGTCCGGCATCGACTGGATCTGCTGATCTTCCGGCGAAAGCAGCGCTGAGCGCGCTTCGGTCTCCCCGCGCACATTGCGGAAAGCGGCAGCCCAATAGGCGCGCGGATTTTGGGTGCGGTCGCGGCTCAGGCTCGCTGCGGCCGCAGCGGATTTCTCTTTATTGACGGGAATATTCATGGGTCATGGCTCAAAACCGGGCATGAATTTTAGTTCCATACCGGCCATGAGCCATTACGGAATAACGGTCAATTGACACTCCTGTGAGGTGTGGGCGCATGGCGCGCCGCGCAGGGGCGCGAACAGAGGGCGAACCCGCTCATTTTCGGAACCAACACCGCCAGCCTCCGTTGATTAGCCGGTGTCGTACCGGAGTGGCGTCATGGCTGTGCGTATCTACTGGAAGGGCTATCTGAAGCTCTCACTCGTCTCCTGCGCGGTGGCACTCGTGCCCGCGTCCTCATCGACCGAGCGCACCCGCTTCCACACGCTCAATCGCGAGACCGGCAACCGCCTACGGCAACGCATGGTGGATGAGGTCACCGAGGAGGTGGTGGAAAACGAAGATCGCGTGAAAGGCTACGAGGTTGGCCGCGGCTCCTTCGTCCAGGTCGAGGATGAGGAACTGGAAAAGGTCGCGCTGGAAAGTAGCCACACCATCGAGATCGAAAGCTTCGTACCGCGTTCGGAGATCGACAAGCGCTATCTCGACGCGCCCTACTACCTGATCCCGAATGAGAAAGTTGCGCAGGAAGCCTTCGCCGTCATACGCGAGGCGATGCGAGATGAAAAGCGCGTTGCGTTGGCCCGCGTCGTGCTGCACCGGCGCGAGCGCATCGTCATGCTGGAGGCGCTCGACAAGGGCATGCTCGCGACCACGTTGCGCTACGGCTACGAGGTGCGCGACGCCGCGCCCTATTTCGAGGACATCCCGGACGTCTCCATCTCTGCGGAAATGAAAAAACTCGCCACGCACATTATTGAGCAGAAAGCCGGACATTTTGATCCGAAGAAATTTGAGGATCGTTACGAGGATGCAGTGCAAGCGCTGTTGAAGGCCAAGCAGGCCGGATTGCCGCCGGTGCAAGCTGCGGAAGCCCCCTCCCCGAGCAACGTCGTCAACATCATGGATGCGTTGCGTAAGAGCGTCGCAGTGGAAAAGCGCTCGCATTCCGGCGCTACGCGCGCACCGGCCCGGCGCAAGCCCGCGAAGAAGAGCGCTGCGCGTCCGGCCGCACGATCACGCACGCGGCGCGCTGGATAATCTGCGCTTTACGGAACTTTTATCGGGCGATGGCGGACCCAATCGCCGTGCCGCGCATTGACGATACGTGTGCGAACGGCACGCAGACCTAATTCATTTCTTTTCAGAATTCTTACAGGAGACGATTGATGGCCAAACGCAAGAAGCGCACGCGGCTCGGTGCCGCGAAAAAGGCGATGGCACACTATCTCGACGTCGGGACCAGCAAGGCGAGCGACGCGGTCGCAACGTTCCTTGCAAATTTCGATACGGCAGAACTTGTGGCCGCCTTGAAAAAGCAGGCGCAGACGGCTGGAACGGCTGCGGGGCGCAAAGTCGGACTCGTCAGCACTCCCAAGCGCAAAAAGCGCCGCAAGACCATGAAAACCGCGGCGAAAACATCCGCCGCAAAGCGCCGCACGGCGAAGCGCAAGTAATCCGTTCACATAGGCGAATGCGGCCCTGCGTCATGCGTGGGGCTGCAATACTTTGATAGCGGCCTCTGTGGCTCACCTTTCATTGCAGGCGGCAGCCGCTCCCGGCATAAATTCATAACTCGCCTTCCTGCCGGGAGCTTCAGTGAACGTCCTGCCCAGGCCAAACGGCCTGTCCCCCGAATCTGCGCGTGCGCCGCACGGTCGTGTTCCGCGAGAGCCGGATTTCTGGCGACTTTGGCTCGTCGGACTGCTTATGAATTGCATTCGCTGGATCGAAACGATCGCGGGGGCGATCTTCGTCTATCAGCAGACCGGCATCGCCTTTCTCGTCGCGCTCATGACGTTGTTGCGGCTGTTGCCGATGAGTCTGCTTGGCGCGTTCATCGGCGGGATGACCGATCGTCTCAATCGCCGCACTGCGATGATCATCTTCCTAGTGACCGGAGTTACGACGTCCGGCACCCTGCTCGCGCTGGCGCATTTCGGCTTGCTGCAAGTCTGGCATCTCGGCCTTGCAAGTTTGATCGGCGGAATCGGCTGGGCCGCCGATCACCCGGTCCGGCGAATGATGATTGCGGAGGTCGTCGGAATCGACCGGCTCGGTGTTGCAATGTCGATCGATGCCGGCGCCAACCAGACGAGCCGCATCGCGGGTCCAGCGCTTGGCGGTCTCCTGCTCGCGATGGTCGGCATCACTGGATGCTTCGCGCTGGAACTCGCCTTGAGCATCGTGGCCCTTGTCGCGGCTCTCGGCATTAGCCGCGCAATCAAGACGAAGCACGCAGCGCCCGTTCGCATTTTCTCGCATGTCGCCGATGGATTGCGCGCGGCATGGCGCGATGAGCGCGTGCGCGCGGCGCTTCTCGTGACGGTCGTGTTCAATATGTTTGTCTGGCCATGCCTCAGCATGGTGCCGGTGATCGGCAAGGATCAGTTGCATCTCGATCCCGGCGGCGTCGGCATTCTTGCTTCGATGGAAGGCATCGGAGCACTGCTCGGATCGACGACAATCGGGATATTGTCCCGCCCCGCCCATTCGGCCGCACTTTATTTCGGCGGCTGCATGATGGGCATGTTCGCGATGGTTTTTCTGGCGCTGTCGTCGACGCCGCTCGCCGCCGGGGCCGCGTTGCTGACGTTTGGATTCTTCGGCGCAGGCTTCTCCATCATGCAGGCCACGCTGATCTACCGGCTCGCGCCGCCGGAACTTCGCGGGCGCGTACTCGGCCTGATTTCGGTTTGCATCGGCGTCGGGCCAATCGGCTTCCTGCAACTTGGGATTCTGGCAGACCTGATCGGCGCGGCGGACGCGGTCATCGCCACCGCGATGACCGGCTTTGTGGTGGCGGTGTTGCTGTTTCGCGAATGGAAGGCTTTGCTGCGCGCCTGAACGCCGCACGGAAAATTTGGTAGCGGGGGACGGATTTGAACCGCCGACACGCGGATTATGATTCCGCTGCTCTAACCACCTGAGCTACCCCGCCGCCGGGACGCGAGAGGCAGCCCCATTGAGCGGGACGGCCATCACGTCATGTCATGCAAGCGAGGCGCATATAGAGAGCGGCGGCGAATGCTGTCAAGCAAGCAGCAATCGGGCCTATTTTGGCTGAATCGAAGGGTCGCCACCCGGTGCTCCCGGCGGCGGGATCACCGGCATGTTTCCGCCTCCCGGTGCTGGCTGACGCACATCCGGGTCGATATCGGGCGGCGGACAAATCACGCCATCCGTACGCGCTAGCTTGTCGCTCAGGCTGTCCTTTGGCACGGCAGCACCTTGCGTCTCCTGCGTGTCGCCAGAACGCGTGTCTCCGAGACGCGCGCGTTCACGATCGGCGCAGGCTTTGGAATCCAGATGCGGAGGCGATGGCTGTGTAGCCTCCGGCACTGCAGGTTTCTGAGCCAGAACTGGCGAAGTCAGCGTGACGCCCGCGAGGGCCGTCAGCGCCACCGCGCATTTTTGCAAGGCCGTGTTCATCGGGCCGCCTCCGTCATGTGTAACGGACAACGGCCATAAGGCCGCGCGGGTTCCCGCTGCGGCGTTTCAGCCCAAACGCGCAGCAGCTCAGCGCTTGCCGAAGCGGATCAGCGAAAAATGTCCAAGCGGCGGCATCGGGCGGCGTTCGATCATTGTCACGTTGGCGTGCTTCGCCGCCCATGACGTGAGCCGGCCCCAGGGAAATTCCGGGCGCCAGCCCAGCCTGCGCGCAATCGGCGCAAAACCAAGTTCGAAGATGCGCCGGAAACCATCCTCCGCGCCGATGTGATTGACCAGCACGATCTCGCCGCCCGGCTTCAGCACGCGCACGAAATCGTCGAGCGTCGCTTCCGGATCGGGCACGGCGGTGATGACATATTGCGCCACCACGACATCGAAAGAATTGTCCGCAAAACCAAGCCGCGCCGCATCCATCACTGCGACCGCTTCGACATGCGTGAGTTTTTGCTCAACGACACGTTCCTGCGCCTTGCGTAGCATTGGCTCGGAATAATCGACGGCGCAAAGCCGGTTTGCTCGCGAATAATCGGGAAGCGAAATTCCCGTGCCGACACCGACTTCGAGAATGCGCCCGCCGATCTTTTCGGCGGCAACGATCGCAGCCTTGCGTCCGGCATCAAACACCTTGCCGAACACAAGATCGTAAACCGGCGCCCAGCGCGCATAAGCCTTGGCGATTGTCGCCTTGTCGATTTCCTCAGCCATGTTGCAGAAAGCCCTAGCCTTGGGCTGCGGCGGCTGCGCGCTCGCGCGGATGCGACGACGCAATCATCGGCTCGGCATTGCGGATGAAGCCGCCGCCGAGAACGCGCCCCTGTCCGGCGGGCTGGTCATAGAATACGCAGGCCTGCCCCGGCGAAATGCCGTCTTCGCCCGCGATCAGTTCGACCTCGTAGCCGTCCGCCGACAGCGATAGCCACGCCGCTTGCGGCGCGCGGGTCGAACGCACCTTCACGAAAACTTCCTGACGCTCGCCAGCGGCAAGGGCGTCCCGCATCGCGGCCTCGCCGATGAAGTTCACTTCGCGCAAGTCAATGCGGCGCGTCTGCAACGCTTCGCGCGGGCCGACGACAACGCGGCGGCGTTCGGCATCGAGCCGCACCACAAAAAGCGGCGCTCCAGTTGCGATACCGAGACCCTTACGCTGGCCGACGGTGAAATGAATGATTCCCGGATGCTCACCGAGCACCTTGCCGTTCAGATCGACGATCTCGCCCGCGCCAGCGGCATCAGGCTTCAGCCGCTGGATAATGTCGGTGTAGCGCCCGCTCGGCACGAAGCAGATGTCCTGGCTGTCTTCCTTCTCCGCGACTGAAAGACCGTGATGGCGCGCAAGTTCGCGCGTCTGCGCCTTCGTCAAATCGCCGAGCGGAAAGCGCAAGGTTTCGAGCTGGTCGCGCGTGGTCGCGAACAGGAAATAGCTCTGGTCGCGTTCTTCTTCGCGCGCACGGTAAAGGCCGCGGCCGCCATCCGGTAACGCACGCGAGGCAATGTAATGACCCGTCGCCATCACCTTCGCGCCGAGTTCGCGCGAGGTTTTGAGCAAATCGTTGAACTTGATCGACTGGTTGCAGTCGATGCACGGCACCGGCGTCTCGCCCGAGGCGTAGCTCGCAGCGAAGCGGTCGATCACCGCTTCCTTGAAGCGGCTCTCATAGTCGAGGACGTAATGCGGAATGCCAATCCGCTCGGCGACCGCGCGGGCATCGTGAATGTCGCGCCCCGCGCAGCAGGCACCTTTGCGATGGCTGGCAGCCCCATGGTCGTAAAGCTGCAGCGTGACGCCGACGACGTCATAGCCTTCCGCCTTCAGCAGCGCCGCCGTGACCGAGGAATCCACGCCACCGGACATCGCGACGACAACGCGGGTGTCCTGCGGCCTGCCCTCAAGGTCGAGACTATTACGCATGATTGCCGCAGGCGGGGTCCGCCGCGCTCCTGTCCGGTCGGGTTTTGGCTGTCTTCTTACTATAGGTGGGGAGGGTCACCGCGCAATCCAGCGATTCCG
>CAMBBO010000133.1 GCA_945862935.1 Pseudorhodoplanes sinuspersici
CATCACGACCTTCTGGCCGACCTTGAAATTCGTTACGTCCGCGCCGAGCGCTTCGACCACGCCCGCCGCTTCCACGCCGACGACAACCGGAAGGCTGCGCTTGGCGAAGGCCATGCCGCGAAAGCCCCACAGGTCGAGATGGTTCAGCCCGACCGCTTTCACGCGGACCTGCACCTCGCCAGCGGCGGGCGCGGGCGGGGCGGGGATGTCGGTCAGATCGAGCTTACGGTCGGCAACAAGGGCAAGCGCGCGCATGACGGTTCTTTGCAAGGTTAGGAATGAGGGGAAGCCTTGTGGCTCCAAAAACGGTCATGCCCGACCTTGAGAGCCGGGCACGGGCCTTTCTTCGACAAGATGGATTGCCGGGTCAATAGGGCGGTTACGCCCGGCGGCGACGCGGTTCCGTCAGTTTGGCTCGCCGGTGAGGACGAGGCAGGTATTCTGGCCGCCGAAGCCGAACGAATTGGAGATCACCCGGCGCACCTTGGCGTCGCGCGCCTTGTTCGGCACGACGTCGAGCGGAATGCCGGGGTCCGGTACTTCGTAATTGATCGTCGGCGGGATGCGCTGGTTCAGGATCGTCATGGCGGACACCACGGCCTCGATCGCGCCAGCCGCAGTCAGCGTGTGGCCGACCATCGACTTGTTGGAGGAGATCGGGATGTTCTTCAGGTGTTCGCCAAACACCGTGGATACGCCAAGATATTCCATCTTGTCGTTTTCCGGCGTCGAGGTGCCGTGGGCATTGATGTAGTCGACATCGGCCGGTGTCACACCGGCATCGCTCAGCGCGTTACGCATGCAGGAAATCACCGGCTTGCCATCGGGGCTTGAGCGCGTGCGATGGAAATTGTCGGCCTTTTCGCCGACGCCTTCCACGATGCCGAGGATTTTCGCGCCGCGCGCAACCGCGTGATCGTAATCCTCGAGCACGAGGGCTGCGGCACCCTCCGCCAGAACGAAGCCGTCGCGGTTTTTCGAGAAGGGCCGCGAGGCACCTTGCGGAGAGGCGTTGTTGGTGGACAGAGCCGAGAGCAGCGAGAACCGGACAACCGATTCAGCCGTGATCGAGCCGTCCGCGCCGATGGCAAGTGCTGCCTGGCATTCGCCGCGCTGTATTGCTTCGAGCCCGAGCTGGATCGCGGTCGCGCCAGACGCGCACGCGGTCGTCAGTGAAATCGGCGAGCCTTTGGTGCCGAAATACTCGGCCAGGGTGTCTGGCACCACGCCATATTTGCACTGTTCGTAAAATCCGCCGAATTCCGGCCGCGGCGCGACGCGCACGAGGTCGCTATATTCTACGACGTCGTTCGCGCCTGAAACGGCTGCGATGGCAAAACGCTGCGCCCATTCGATTTCGATGGGTGGAAAGGCGAGAAAGAACGGTCCCGGAAAATCGCCCTTCGATCCGATACCGGATTCGGCGATCGCCTCGGTTCCGGCAATGCGCGCGAGCTTTTCGGACAGGGCTGCCGAATGCATTCCTTCTTCGAACTCATGATCGACAGCGCCCGCGATGGTCGTGCGCAAACCGTCGGTCGCAAAACGCGAAATGGTGCGGATGCCGGATTCGCCGGCGGTCAGTCGTTTCCAGTTGTCTTGTTTACCGGTGCCGAGCGGCGTGACCATGCCCATGCCGGTGATTGCAACAACGGGGCGTCCCTTCTTGTCGCGTCGCGTCGCCATCGTCTTCCCTCAATCGACCCGTTCGATCAGCGCCAATCCTTCGCCGCGCCAATGGCCAACGCTCGTGACGAGCGCCTGCGATATGCCATTCGTAGCGTCGCCGTGATCGCCGCTGCCAGAAGGAGGAAACAATGTGCCCTCCCGCACGGCCTGACAGCCAAGCACGATATTGGCGAGGAATTGCGCTTCCATCCCGTTCCCGATGTAGGTGGCGGTGGCGCGGACCGGAAGGCCGGTTTCAGCAAGAACCTTCTTTTCTTCCGACGTTGCTGGCTCGGCACCGGAGGCACCGGAGATCACGACGGCCTTGTCCTTCTTCACCGAGGGCATGACAGCGGCAAGTTCTTCCCGCAACGTCGTTTCGGATTCACCCGGCTTTCGCAGATTGCGGCTCGAATGCAGGGAGGCGAGGCGCGCCAGCGGCTTCGCGCCACGTTTTTCGGCGTGTTCGCGGCTTTCGACGACAACGAAAGCGCCCATCGTTCCAAGCGCGAGCGCGCCTGCCGGTCCGCGATCCCAGACCGGCTTGAATGGCGCTTCGAGAAGCGGCGTGCCGAGACGGAACAGAAGCACCAGATCCCAGCGCGTGCCGTGATACGCGCCGCCGACAAGGCAGATGTCGCTCTGGCCCGCGGCGATGCGTGAATGGGCGACGCGCAGCGCGTCGACGCCTGAGGATT
This sequence comes from Pseudorhodoplanes sinuspersici, assembly GCA_945862935.1. Taxonomy (GTDB): domain Bacteria; phylum Pseudomonadota; class Alphaproteobacteria; order Rhizobiales; family Xanthobacteraceae; genus Pseudorhodoplanes; species Pseudorhodoplanes sinuspersici_A. The sequence continues at coordinate 2,367 of CAMBBO010000133.1, forward strand.
CTTCGCCCATGAACGTGCGCGACGAGCCGACGACACCATGCACGAGCGAGATGTTGCCCGCGAGCAGGTTCGGCAATTGCGCGAGAAAGAGAGTGGGGCGCAGATCGCTCATCAGCCGTTCGTTGACGAAAGCGTCGCTCTTTCCGCTCTTACGCACTTCCGTCATGATCGTGGAATCGACCGAGATGTCGCGTTCGCCGCCGCCGGCCGCAACGATCATGTCGGCCTTGTCGAGAATGTCGGTGTTCTTGGCTATCCCGGCATCGGTCAGTGCCAGACCCGCGGCATACACGCCGATGCGCTGCCACGTTTCCATCTGGCGCTGATCGCCCTTTTTCGGGATCTGCGTGTCGAGGTTGATCGGGACGTTCGGGAACGTGATGTAGGGCGAGAATGTCTTGTCGTCGAAAACCGGCGACTCGCCAGTTTTCAGGCGCGTCCAATTCGCCTCAGGCCCTTCGCCAAGCGCGGTGACGAGGCCGACACCCGTGATCCAGACTTCGTGGCGCGTGCTCACTTCTTGAAGTCCTTGAGCGGGAAGTTAAGGCGCGCCGCCCACGCCGTCATGGTGTTGTAAAATTCTTTGCTCGGGTAGGGAATGACCCGAAAGGTGAGACGCGCGTCGGCTTTGATCTCGTTGTCCACGCGGCATGACGTGTCAGCAATGGCATAGCCCGATCCGTCATGCACGATGCGTGCCTCGGTGACGAGCTGCATGCCCGGGAATACGGCGTTGCGGACTTTGCCTTCCTTGATGGCGGCAAGGACTGGCAAGCCGGTGAAACCTGTGATGCCGCTGACGAGCCAGCCGCCGGTCTGCGCCATGACTTCCATCATCAGCACGCCCGGCATCAGCGGAAAACCGGGGAAGTGACCTTCAAAGACGGTGCTGGCCGCGGGGACCTTGGATTCGGATTTAATCCAGCGTTCGTCGGCTTTCCACTCGACGAAGCGGTCGATCATCTCGAAATATTCTAGGCGCATCAGCCCCCCCGCCCGGCAAATGTGCCACTCATAGAAACGTGGCCGAAGGGATTTAGGCCCCTTTGGCGGCGATCAGTTCATCGATGCGGGCGCACAGATTGCGCAGCACGAAATACTGCTCGGTGGTCGCCTGACCGTCGTTGATCTTCTGCGTCCACTGCTCAAGCGGCAGCTTGATGCCGAATGCCTTGTCGATCGCAAACGCGATGTCGAGGAAGTCGAGGCTGTCGATCTTCAGATCGTCGATCGCGTGGCTTTCCGGCGTGATGGTGTCGCGCGGAATGTCGCAAGTCTCGGCAATGATGTCGGCGACTTTCTCGAAAGTAGTGGGCATCGGGCGCTCTCACGTGTCCGCAGGGGGCCGGGGTGGCACCCGCGGCTCGATGGACGGCTTCATTTGCCGCTGGAAGCGCCCCCTATAGCGAAGTGAGGCCACAAGTTCAACGGCGCTGCCACGCTTCCGACACTCCTGTGGCATCGGGGCCAAGTAGCTGTGGTCATTAAAGAACTTTGGGCGGTTTGGGACGGTCCGGGCGCCTTGCTTCTGGCGGTGCACAAATGCTTTACACAGGCTGCTGGCCGGTCATGGCCGCAAGCCCCTCGACGGACTCCGAATGATCGCGCGCCGCCACGTCTTTCTCATCATCGGCTATGCCCCGATCCCGGTGGAAACCCAGCATCTGTGGTTCAAAAGGTCGTTCGAGAAGTTTGGAAAGCTGTGGGGCGCTAGCGGGCGGGTGTCCGAGCTGATCTGGAATTCCGAGAAGACCAACGCGCGCTGGACGGTCGAGACGCAGGGGCCGAACTGGCGGGTTGAGACGACCTACGAGCCGTTGAACTGGGACGACATCATTCATTCCGACGTGTCGCAGCCGATCTTGTCGCAGGTCACGGGCACAGCGTCGGTGTTTTTTGAATATCTTTGGACCGGAACGCTGTGGCGCTACTTCCGCGCGCGATGGACTTACGGTCTGTTTTTCCTGCTGCCCTTTTTCCATCTCGCGATTTTCGCAGGCGCAGGCGCGCTCGCCGCTTACGGCGTGACGTGGCTGTTCGGATTGAGCGGGTGGATGGCAGGTATCGCAGGTGCGCTGGTCGCGCTCGCTGTGTTTATTGGCGGACTTTATTGGCCGGGAAAGCGCTGGCACACGCAGCACATTCTGGTGGACTGGATTTTCTCGCGCGATTTTGCGCGAGACCGGCGCCCCGACATGAATGCGCGCCTTCAAACATTTGCGCAACGCATTGCCGAGCGCGTGAAGGCGAACACCGCCGATGAGATTCTCGTCGTCGGGCATTGTCTCGGCGCTGGGCTTGCGGCCGATACGCTGTCGCGCGCGCTCGATCTCGATCCGATGCTGACCAAGCGCGGGCCGAAACTCTGCTTCATGACCATTGGTGCGACGCTGCCGAAATTCGCGCTGCATCCGGGCGGCGAGCATATCCGCCGCGCGGCCCGACGGGTGCACGACGAGCCGGGCATCGCGTGGGCCGAGTATCATTCGCGCGAAGATGCAGTGTCCTTCTACAAATTCGATCCGGTTGCGCTGCAATGGACCACCGATCGCATCGACAAGAAGCCGGTCATTCGCCGTGTGCGGCTGAAAGACATGGTCGAGAAGCACACATGGAAGCGCATCCGCTATCGCTTCCTGCGCATGCATTTGCAGGGTTTCCTCGCCAACGAACGGCGGACGCCGTACGACTATTTTATGTTCGTGTGCGGGCCGATCCCGTTCACCGACACCATCGTTGCGCCCGGCGGGCCGACGAGCTTCATCGCGGAGAATGGCGCTTACAGCGCGACCGCTTCGCGGACGCCGACCATCACCGAAGGACGCGTCACGCGCGAAGACGCTGACGTTGTGCGCGCGGAGGAAATGCTGTGACCGTTTTTCATGCGCGCATGATCTGGCTGATCGGCACTTTGCTATGGTTCGCCATCCGCTATCCGTATCAGCGCCGTTCGCGCGCCGTGCCGAAGGCTTCGAGCAAGGACCGGCGCAAGGAGCGCACGCTGCTCGCGATCACGGGTCTGCTCGTGCATGTCGTGCCGATGATCTACGCGCTGTCGGGCTGGCCGCAATTCGCCGATTACCCGTTCCATCCCGCGGTCGCAGTAATCGGAGCCGCCGTCTTCGCTTTTGGTTTGTGGTTGTTCTGGCGTTCGCACAGGGATCTCGGCACCAACTGGTCGATTGCGCTCGACATCCGCGCCAAGCACCAGCTCGTGACGCAGGGCGTCTATCAATACGTCCGTCACCCGATGTATTCGGCCTTCTGGCTGAACGCGCTCGGGCAGCTTCTGCTGCTGCCGAACTGGATCGCCGGACCGGCCGGTTTGTTCGGGATCGCGCTCCTGTATTTCGTTCGCGTCGCCCGCGAGGAGCGGATGATGCTTGAGACTTTTGGCGAGGACTACCGGGCCTATATGGCCCGCACCCGCCGCCTGATCCCCGGCATCTACTGACCGGCGGAACCGCGTGGCATTCTTGCCACACAGCCGCCGCGATCAGTATTTTCAACAGCACTGGTGCTGGTCAGGGCGGCAAGGGGGACGATAAAAAGGTTGTCTCGCGGGACAATCATGCGGCCCAGTTGCTTGGGCGCGACAGAATTTGGTGATCGTATCATGACAAAATCGCGCTTGCTGATGGCTTCAATCCTCGGTGCGGTGCTTCTTTCCGGTGGAGTGTCGTCTGCGCAGACGATCATGGCGCCGGAAAAATCGACCGCCGCCGCTGCACCCGCTGCCGCACCGGCAGCGCCTGCCGCCGCGACGACCGCAACGGAAGTTAAGGTCGCCGCTGCCAGCACCACGAACAAGCCAAAGCGCACTGGCCGTATTCCAGTCTATCTGTTGCGCGGCCTGATGAATATTTTCTCGCTTGGTATGGACGACCTTGCCGTAAAGATTCAGCGGCGCGGCATTCCCGCGGTCGTCACAAACTATTCCGATTGGCAGTCGATCGCCGAAGACATTGCCTCCAAGTACAAAGCCGGCTGGTCCGGTCCGATCATCCTGATCGGACATTCCTACGGTGCCGACGCCGTGATGCAGATGGGCGAATATCTCGGCAAGAAGGGCGTCCCTGTGAACCTGATCGTGCCGTTTGACGGCACCGCGTCGTACGCCGCGTCTTCGAACGTACAGCGCGTGTTCAACATCTATCAGCGCGAATACGCCAAGCAGACGCGCGGGCCGGGCTTCCACGGCGAATTGACGAACTATTACGTCTCCGATCCGAACATCAGTCACACCACCATCGACAAGGCGCCAAAGCTGCACAACATGGTGCTCAGCCGTATTGGTGGAGGCGGTGCGCCCAAGCCCGCAACTCCTGCTGCAACGCCGGGCGCAACCAACGCTGCGCCGGCCACAGCACCGGCACCGGCTTCCGGATCGGCAGGCAACGCCACACCGCACGGCTGATTCGCTCCTCATCGGCGAAGCAAGGCAATAAGAGCCGGCGAAATTCGCCGGCTCTTTACGTTTGAGTCCGCGATGTGGCCGTAGCGGTACGACGATGCCGCGCCGTCGCGATTTCGCTGCGCATTGAGGCGCGCGCGCTCCAAATCGCCTTAATTTTTTCTCCGCCGCGCCGGTTTGCGGAAACAATCCGCCGTTACGCACCCCGCAGATTCAACTGTCGGGGACAACAGTAATGATCAATTCGCGAACCGTGTTCGCCTGCTTTTTCGCTTGCCTCGCCGTATCGGCTTTCTCTTTTTCCGCATCCGCCGCCGAACCGCCGTCCGGCATCGCATCGGTCTATGCTTATGACGGCGAGAAGACTGCGAATGGCGAGTTTGCCAATCCGAAGGGACTGACTGCCGCGCATCGAACATTGCCGTTCGGCACCATGGTGCGCGTCGTGAACACGCGCAACAACCGCTCGGTGGTCGTGCGGATCAACGACCGTGGGCCCTTCATCAAGGGCCGCGTGATCGACTTGACGCCGCGCGGGGCGAATGCGCTCGGATTCTCCGGCCTCGCTCCCGTCTCGCTGACGGTGGAACGCTAGGTTTCGGCTACCAGCGCGCGGAGGGCGGAGCATCGACCGGGGTGCAGCCGCGCCGCCCGGAGAGCACGCAATCCTGATTCTTGCGCATCGCCGCCATGGTGTTGGCAATCCATACGCCCGCGACGATCAGGAAGATGAGGAAGCCTGCGGCGATCGCGTTCGTGATCATGCGTTCGCGGTAATCGTCGCGCTCATCCACCCGCTCGAATTTCTTGAGGTCGTTCGGCGCTTCATCCGGGCTTTGATCGCGCGCCCAGCGATTATTGCGGCCGGAGACGCCCGGCCTGATGGGGACGACACGGTCATCGCGATCGGAGGGGTCCGGCATGGCATTTCCCAGATGTCGTGCTCATCAACTGAGCCGCGGCCCGGATTTCGTCAAGCCTTTGGATAATGCTGCGAAGGCCGGATGGACGGGTTGCGAGCGCGGCCTGTAGATTGGCCCGATGCGCCGCTCCCATTCCAGGCCTCTCATTGCGCTGATTGCCGCCTATGCCATCGCGCTCCAGGCGATGCTGGCTGGCATGATGCTCGCGGCGCAAGCAGGCCATGCGGCCGGGCCGGCCGTAATTTTGTGTATTGCGGACCCGGCCAATCCCGGTCAAACGCCCGCCGAG
>CAMBBO010000134.1 GCA_945862935.1 Pseudorhodoplanes sinuspersici
GACCTAGCTTCCAACAAAGTTGCAAACTTGGGCGCCAGGATAATCGCACTTGGAAGTAACAAGCATAGACTGAAAATTTGGAATCAAGGCAGAAGTCCTGCTTTTAATGTCACGATTTCTTTTCCCGACGGAAACGATCTAGTGGATGAGCGCGAAACCGCCGACTTATTTCCTTTAGAGCGCCTTGATCCTCATGACTCCGTTGATCTTGTTGCGTTCGTTTCCATGGACACGAAGCGAAAGCAAAAGATGCGGTTGAACTGGGACGATGCTTCTAGTTCGTCGAAAGAGAAGACCGTCTATTTGACGATCTGATCAGCGGTTGTCGAATTGCAGATTGCTGTGCTTGACACTTGACTTCTTCCTAACGAGACTATATTCCTATCTCTACCCGATCGCGAGGGGACGCTGCTTAAGAGGCGTCTTTAAGTTGCGGATCGGGTGTGGCGCCTGCGGGCGCGGCCAACGCAGGCCGCGCACTCGGGCGACGCCGGGGCTCCGCCCGGGGTTACTAGGGACCCCTGCAAGGAGCTTGCTGACGATCCGGGGGCTGTGTCCCGGACGAAAGCGCGGCCCGGCGTCGTAAGGAAAACGCCGCATAAAAGAGCCCAGACCGCGCAAGCGTGTCCGGGTGGAGCGCCGAAAGGCGGCACGCTTTCGAAAGAGAGCGTGAGATTACGATGGCTCGCGCTTTTCGGCGCTCCATCTCCCCTCACATCTTGAGGGTTTGGAATGCGGCGCACCCCGCGCCTTCAAACAACAGGGGCGCACAAGCACGCCCGGCGTAACGGCGCTATGCACCCGGCATCGAATTGGATTAATTGCTGGCATGACGCCGCAACGCCCGATCCCGCTCCCGGTGAAATGCGCCTATTCAGCGTTCATGGCGGTGCTGCTGCCGGTCTATCTGTATTATTACGGCCCGACCAACTTTCTCTATGTCTGCGACTTCGCGCTGCTCCTGACGCTGATCGGAATCTGGACGGAGAAGCCATTGCTCGTCTCGATGCCGCTGGTCGGCATCGGCGCGCTGCAGATGCTCTGGGTCGCCGATTACATTTTCAATCTGGCGGGCATCAGCCTCACCGGCCTCACCGATTACATGTTCGAACAGCACCGCTCGAAATTCCTGCGCGGGCTTTCGTTGTTTCATGCGTGGCTGCCGTTTCTGCTGATCTTCCTCGTCTTCCGCACGGGCTATGACCGTCGCGCGCTCGCGGCATGGATTGCGGCAAGCTGGGCGCTCATCCTGATCTGCTTCTTCTTCATGCCCCCGGCGCAGCAAAATCCCGGCCTGATGCCGGTGAACATCAATTATGTCTGGGGGCCGAGCGATTTCGTCGCGCAAACCTGGGTGCCGCAGCCGGTCTGGATCGCGGGGTTGATGTTTCTCCTGCCTCTCGTGGCTTACCTGCCGGTGCATCTGCTGCTGATGCGCTTTGCGCCGCGAGCGCGCTGACGGCTTTCGCCAATGGCGCAGATGCGCGTTCGCGCAGGATCAGTTGCCTTTGAATTCCACGAGAAGTTTCTCGACAGCGATCCCGCCTCTGCGTCCGAGCATCCATGCAATGCCCGAAACGGAACCCGCACTGGAAAGCGGGCGAACAACGATGGTGCCGCTGCCTGCGGACAACTTCAGTCGCGAGGTGATCCCCTTCCCCATCCTGAAAATCAGTTCGCGTGTGTCGGCAGGCACCGAGATTTCCCTGCGGCGGCGTATGGTGACATCGAGTTCGCCGACGGGCGTCTCGCCTGCGGAGCGCGACACGGCAAAAATTTGTACCTTGCCGGGCGCGAAGTAATCCTTCTCCGCTTCAAGCTCGATTGCGTAGGACTTCATGGAGGCCTGTGCGGCACACGGCGCGAGCGCGTACAGGAACACCGCGCGCACTGCGATACCCGCCCCGCCAAACGACAATCGCATCTTGCAATCCCTCGATACCGCCCGCCGCATTCCAGCGGAACATCGCCCCGATGGTAGCGCAATTCCACCCTTAACTCCCCTTTAACCGCGTTCGGTAACCTTACGCTGCTGCCGTCGCACACTGGGGAGTGTCGGGGACGGTGTTGAGGGTGTGCGTATGGTTGCGTTGCGCGCGGTTCGCGCCAGTTCCGATGTTGCGTATCGTGCCAGCCTTGCGCCGGTGCCTTGCGCGCTCACCCGCAACATTCTGATCGCAGGCTTTGCTTTGGGTGGCATCACCTTCGGTTCGGCAGGTCTTGCGCTTTACGGCAGCGACAGCTTCGCAAGCCCTGTGCCGTACATTGCCAGCCGCACCGCCATCAAGCTCGCGCTCACAGATTCAATCGCGCCCGTCATGCGCCGCGATCCGCACGCGCCCATCGACGTGCCGGAAACCCGCACCACCATCGCGATGCGAACAATGCCGCAGGCCATAACGCTCGCCTCAGCGCCCCCGGCCCAGCGCGAGCCTGTCCGGGCTGCCGTGAAATCCGACAAGGCCAAAATCAAACACGACCCGCGCCTGTCCGCCAATCCGCCATTGCCGGGTCCGGTTCCGCTTCCGCTCGCGCGGCTGAAGCCTAAGGACGATTACGCACCCGAAGAAACACTCCCCCTCTCCTACGCGGCCGACCCGGCGATCACCGGCTCGATTGGCGATGTCGCTCCCCGTGCGATAAAAATCGTCTCCATCGTTCCGCCAAAGCCCGTGCTGGCAAAGCCTTCGCGTCCGCTGACACCGCACCAGAAACTTTATGGCCCCGTGCGGCTCGCGTCTCTCACTCCCGCTTTCACGATGCGCGACGCAACCTCGTCGCTGCCGACCGCGCCCTATGATCTGCGCACAGCCGTCTATGTGATCGGCGACCGGAAAGTTTACATGCCGGACGGCAGCTCGCTCGAAGCACATTCGGGCCTCGGCGAAAAGATGGACGATGCGCGCTTCGTGCATCTGCGGATGCGCGGCGCGACGCCGCCCCATGTCTATGAATTGAAGATGCGCGAAAGCCTTTTCCACGGCGTCGAGGCGATCCGGCTGACGCCGATCGGCGGCGAGGACGCGATCTTCGGCCGCGATGGCCTGCTCGCGCACACCTATCTGCTCGGCCCGAACGGCCAGTCGAATGGCTGCGTGTCGTTCAAGGATTACAGCGCGTTTCTTTCCGCCTTCAAGGCCGAGAAAATCACGCGGCTTGCGGTCATCGCGCAGCTCGATTAACGGCGGCATCGCGAGCCGGGGCGAACGTAGGGAGCACATCTGCATTTTACGCGCACCGCCACACGCGGCTGCGTGTTAAGCAGAGCTCCCGCCCTTAAACTCGGACCCCCGCCATGGACTATCGCACGCCCGGCCGCTCGGACCTGAAGGTCTCCCCGCTTTGCCTCGGCACCATGATGTTCGGCGGACAGACGGACGAGATCGCCTCCCAGCGTATCGTCGCGCGCGCCAAGGATGGCGGCGTGAATTTCATCGATACCGCCGACACCTATAACGGCGGGCGCTCAGAGGAAGTCGTCGGCCGCGCGCTCGGCAACAGCCGCAACGACTTCGTACTCGCGACGAAGGTCGCCAACACGATTGAAGGCGTCGCCGGCAGCGGTGGCCTTTCGGCGAAATGGATTGCGCAAGCGGCGAACGACAGCTTGAAGCGGCTGCGCACCGGCCACATCGATCTTTATTATCTGCACAAGGAAGACCACGGCGTTCCGCTTGCCGAAACCATCGGCGCGGTCGCAAAGCTCATCGCCGCCGGCAAGGTGCGTTATTTCGGCGTATCGAACTACAAGGGATGGCGCATCGCCGAAATTTGCCGCCTGTGCGACGAGATGGGCATCGCGCGTCCCGCAGTCAGCCAGCCCTATTATCACGCGATGTATCGGGCGGTCGAAACCGAACACTTGCCGGCATGCGGCTATTTCGGTCTGGGCGTCGTCAGCTATTCCCCGCTCGCACGCGGCTTGCTGACAGGAAAGTACGCGCCGGGTGCCGCACCTGCGGCGGACTCGCGCGCGGGACGCGGCGACAAGCGGATTCTGCAGACGGAATTTCAGCCGCATGCGCTCGACGTCGCGCAGAAGATCGTGGCACATGCAAAAAAGCGCGGCGTGACGCCGGCGCAATTCGCAATCGGCTGGGTGCTCGCCAATCGCTTCATGACCGGTGTGATCGGAGGTCCGCGCACCGAAGCGCAGTGGGACGATTATCTGAAGTCGCTCGACTATAAGCCGGACGCCGAGGACGAAGATTTTATCAATTCACTCGTGGCGCCTGGCCATCCGGCGGTGCCGGGCTACAACGATCCGGCTTACCCGATCGAAGGACGAAAATTAAAGTGAGCTTGCGGCAGCCTCACTCTTTCTCGGTTGTGAAATAGAGAGGGTAACCGTTCTCCTTTCCGAGATCGGTTGCCTCCTTTGCCTTCGTCTCGGCAACGTCGCGGGTATAGACCGCGATCACGCAAGCGCCCTTCTTGTGCGCGGTCAGCATGACGATTTCCGCTTGCTCCGCGCCCATGCGGAACACGGCCTTCAGCACCTGCACGACGAACTCGCGCGGCGTGAAATCGTCATTCAGCAAGATCACCTTGTAGAGTGGTGGCCGCTGCGTGACCGTTTTGGTCTTGGTGCGCGGCTTTAACTTGTTCTCTGGCATTGGCGCCTCCGCGATTGGCGCAATTGTAACAGATTATTTCTCTACGAAATCCGCGCATTTGGCGACATCGCCATTCGCGCCCCACGGCATGATGGGGACGCTCGACGTCGAGTTCTTCGGCGAGCCTTCGATGATGCGGTCCGAGTAGACCATATAGACCAGCACGTTACGCTTCACGTCGCAGCCGCGCACAATCTGCATCTTCTTGAAGAACAGCGAGCGCCTCGCGCGGAACACGTCCTCGCCCTGCTCGAATTTCGCTTTGAACTTGATCGGTCCGATCTGCCGGCAGGCGAGCGAAATGTCCGACACTTCCTCTGCAAGCCCGATCCAGCCTTTGAAGCCGCCGCGCTCAGGCGCAGTGAAATGGCATGCGACGCCCTCGACCTGCGGATCGTCGAGCCCGTAGGTCGCAAGCTTGTCGTTCGGGGTGAGCCACTTGAACACGGTTGAGCGTTTGAAGATCAGGTCCGGCTCGTCGGCGGCGTGCGCCGGAGCAAATGCAAGGCCCGCGAACAAAGCCGCGGCCGCGATCAGCCGAATAAATGACATGAAAACCTCCACCGTGACCCAAGGCTATCTAGTGGCCCTGCGCTCACGATGAAGGGAGGAGCCGAAGAATTATTCCGGCTTGAACGTCATCGCCACGCCGTTGATGCAATAGCGAAGTCCGGTCGGCGGCGGTCCGTCCGGGAACACATGTCCAAGATGGCTCGCGCAGCGGCTGCAATGCACCTCGGTGCGGCGCATGCCGTAGCTGTCGTCATGCGTGTCCTCGACCGCGCCCGGAAGAGGATCGTTGAAGCTCGGCCAGCCGGTGCCGCTCTCGAATTTCAGCCCCGACTTGAACAAGGGCTGGTCGCAACCCGCACATAAGAACGTGCCGGCGCGTTTCTCGAAATTGAGCGCGCAGCTTCCCGGCCGTTCGGTGCCGTGGCGGCGCATCACATCGTACTGTTCGGGGGTCAGAAGCTTGCGCCACTCGGCATCGCTGCGGGTGACGGGATAAGTCTTGGTGCTGGTCATTGTCATGGTGCTGAATATGGTGCTCTGATCGTTCCCACTCAATCGGGGGATTGTAAGCCATGAAACACGTTCTCGTCATCGCTGCCTTGGCCGCATTCACGACCGTGGCGCAGGCGCAGGTGGAAAAATATGTGAAGCCCACGCCCTATGCCACCTCAGCTCAGGAACAGGCGAAGCAGCAGGAGAAAGCCTCCGCCCGGCTCTCCGAAAAACTGATGGCAGAAAAGAAGAAGCGCGCAGAATGCCGTGCGGAAGCAAAGGCACAGAAGATACCGATGATGAAGCGCATAGCCTTCGTCCGCGATTGCGTGAAGCGCTAGGGCGTTCAGACGATCATTGCAGGCTCCGAAGTCGCTTTAGCTTCCTCGGAAATCGATCAGGATTGGATTGTATCCATTTGAAAATTATCAATTATTGAGCTCCTTCATCCAGCGTCTGAATTGTACTTCAGCCTTGACCAGATCCTGCCAGAGCGCGATTTTGGCAAACCGAAATTTACGAGGCGAAGATGACGGCAAGCGGGCACCCAGCGGCTTCCGGATGGCGCGCTCCGCGCGCGCTTCGACCGACGGTGCTCGCCGTCGCGGCGGTACAGACCGCCTTCTGGATCTACACTTGGTACTACATCATCGGGCATGCGAACCCGAAGGGCGACGGGATGGAACTCATCGCCGTCGTGCCGCTCACCTTCATCTTTCTGATCTTCGTGCTCCCGGCCTTCTTCATGGGGCTTGCCGGTCGCGCATTTCGGACGGCGCTCATCCTTCTGCTGGTCGGCTTTGCTGCGAACTTCTTCCTTTGGACCGAGATTCTCAGTGAGTTCGCCGCGCATGGCCGCTAAAGGTCTTCAGCGCCTTTCCTCTTGCCAGCAGAGACATTGATGACCGCAACGACACATACCGGCGGATGCCATTGCGGACAGGTCCGCTACGCGGTGACGCTCGATCTGACGCAAGCAATCTCGTGCAATTGCTCGATCTGCACCAAGCAGGGTTTTATCTGGGCCTTCGCCCCCATCGGGCAGTTTCGTCTCGATTCCGGCGACGGAATGCTGACGGAATACACCTTCAACAAGCACGTCATCCGCCACCAGTTCTGCCGGCATTGCGGAACGGAATCCTTTGCGCGGGGAAAAGCGCCGGACGGCAGCGAGGTCGCCGCCATCAACGTGCGCTGTATCGACAATGTCGATATCGGCGCGCTCGAACCAAAGCCGGTCGACGGCCGGTCGTTCTAGCAACGTCTAATAGTGCGACGTGATGCGTGACGGCGGAACGCTAATTCCGATCATCTTGCCCGCAGCATTGGTGAAAAAGCTCCGCACCGCATCGGCGGCAGCGAGCGTTTTGTCGGTCACGGCATTGGCGGTCGCGATCGCGCGGTCGATTGGTCCACGCCGCGGCTGAACCACTTGGGGCGTGATCGGCATTGGCGGCACCGGCGCTATTTCACCAGCGACCGTCGTCGGAGCTGCGGGCGGCTGCGGCAAGGGCAAGGCTGTGGGTGCAGGCTGCGGCGCTGGAACAGCAACCGGTTTGATGGCCGCAGTTTCCATTGCCTTGCGCTGCGCCGCTGCTTTGATTGCAGCTTCGCGCGCAGCGGCCTTGTCCGCCTCTGCTTCTGCGCGAGCGGCGGCCTCAGCTTTCATCCGTGCATCGTTCGCGGCCTGATCGCGCGCAGCGTCAAGCGCGCGAACGCGCTCGGCTTCCTTGGCCTCGACTTCGTTCTGCTTCTTTTCAAGAAACTGATTGAGCGCCGCGTGATCGTCTTGCAGACGCTGCATCTGCGCGGGCGAAGCAGGCTCGATCTTGGCCAGCGGGGCATGGTCGGATTTGAGAGCGACGCCGGCTGCGCCAATAACGGCAGTCACCGCGCCGAGCAAAAACACGATCTTCCCCAAAGATGGGCTAAATCCGCTCATAAACCCCTCGTCCACACGTCCCCAATGCACGCCTATCCATCATTGGTAGGCGGCGGTTTCTGGTCGCGAAAGCGGCAATGATGAGGCAAACTGCCATGAACCAGCGTCCGTCCGCGTGCGACAAAGAGAAGAACGAACACGGAAAGGCACTGCCATGCGACTTCGGGTCCTGCTTCTCACTGCGGTTGCACTGGCAGTATTGCCGGGCATCGCGAACGCGCAAGTTTCGCGCAGTACCGTCGTGACGCCGCGCGTCATGTCTCCCGACACGCCGCGTTTTCATCGCTTCACGGTGGACGATACCGTCACAACTTGCACCATCCCCAAGGCGAAAAAGCGTATCGGCCGCACGGCCATCAAGCCGCGCAT
>CAMBBO010000135.1 GCA_945862935.1 Pseudorhodoplanes sinuspersici
CGGTTGTCCCTCCGGCCGCAAAGCAGATCCGCAGAATCGTTTCGGTGTCTCGCCAACTTCCACATTGGCGTCAAAGCCGCGCAAACGCATGAGGGATGATTCGTTGGACTGTTTTTGAACGCCCAAATGTGGTCTGAGCGTCTCTGCAATGTGACGATTCTGTGCAACAAGACGCGCGTCGCCGCAGCCGTTAACCGGCGATCTGCGCAGCGGATAAAATAGTCCTACATTCCTCCTGTTTTCGATCAGCAAATAGAATGGATTTCCAATGACCCTCTCGATGCACCAAGCGAGCGTTCCGGCATTTCAGAAGACGCTCACTGCGCTCAACGCAATCCTCGACAAGGCGGTCGCGAATGCGACGGCGCGCAAGATTGACCCGTCCGTTTTCTTGAACGCGCGACTGGCACCCGACATGCTCGCTTTCACGAAGCAGGTGCAGATAGCGTGCGACTTCGCGAAGAATACCACCGCACGCCTCGCCGGCCTGGAAGCGCCAAAATTCGCCGATGACGAGACGACATTCGATGCACTGAAGGCGCGGATTGCCAAGACGCTTGATTACGTCAAAAGCATCCCTGCGGCGCAGGTCGACGGCAGCGAAGGCCGCGACGTCACGATCCCGATCGGAGGACAGCCGACGACGTTCAAGGGACAGGCGTATCTCGTGGACTTCGCGTTGCCGAATTTCTATTTCCACACCAGCGCCGCTTACCTGATCCTGCGCCACAACGGCGTCGAGATCGGCAAGCGTGACTTTTTGGGTCGCGCTTAACGCGAAAACGGTATCTGAATCCGGAACGACAAAAATTTCCTGCTTTTGTCGTTCCGGCAACACAATCGCGCCCGCGTCCCGACATGCCGGTATTCCGAAATCGTCACCGACGATGGAGGGACACATGCATTTGCGAATGCTTGTATCGGCGTGTTCAATTGCTCTCGCACTTTCCGTGACTGGCGCGAACGCCACCTGCAACAGCAGCCGCGATCTATGCGCTGCAAAGCCGTTGCTGGACGCGAAGGCGGCGGCGAAGAAGCCGACGGTCAAGACGTCGGCTGTGAAACTCATCGAACTTGAGAAAGCCCCGCCGGACGGGCCGCGTGCGCCGGTAAAGCAGGCGAACGTCTGGGCGCCGATTGATGTTCCGTCTCAGGCCGTCCAGCTGGAAACCGTCGATGCAAGGTCGACAAATGGCCTGTCCGGCAATGTTCGCGTGGTTTCCGCCGATGAGGTCAACGAGATCGATCTTGCGGTGCCAGCCGTGCTCGATTCCATCGCGATCAAGGTCGTGCCTATCCGCGTCGCGACCGATAACGGCGAAGGCGTCACCAATGCCACGGCTTCGCAAAATCAGCCGCCTGCCGACACTTCGCTGATCGAACGCGTGTTCGTGACATTCGGCGGTGCGTTTGGCGCTGCATCCGCGTTCCGCGTATTTTTCGGATAACGATTAGCGCGTGAGCAGTTCTAGTTCCGGGAACGGCTGATAGGTCGCGGCGGCGCATTGCTCGCGCCGCGCTTCCGACATTGCATCGAGCCGCCCTGCGAGGAAGAACACGATGCGTTCTTTCACGCCTTCGTATTCGCCGTTTGCCCTGCGCGCGTTGAACTTCAGGCAGATCGAATATCGCTCGGCGGCTCCGGTCGACCGCAGCGCGAGATCGGAGATCGACGCCGTACGAATCTTTGCCGGATCGTTCAGGTAAGTGCGCAAGAACGCGAGAATGTCGGCGCGGTAATTGGCGGGCGGAATATTCGGCTCGCTGACGACGACGCCCTGATTTTCAACCGACGAGCACGCGGCGAGCGCCGTCAACAGTAACGCAGCGGCAATGCGCCTCAAGCCATGACTCTTGCCGCGACCTTTGCCGTTCACCCGGAGCCCCCGCTCCTTGAAACGCTAGCGCGCTTTGGCCAATTTGTCCTGACCGGTGCGCCTCTTTTTGGATGCCTGCTTTTGCGAGTCCGGTTCCTGCTCGATCTCACGCGGCGGCCCCATCAGAGCCGGCTGGAACAGCACGGCTGCCGACATGGTGCAAACCAGCGCGAGCGCCAGCAGCTTGCCCATGCTCGACGTGCCGGGATGGCTCGAGAACCAAAGGCTTCCGAATGCGGTTGCGGTCGTCAGCGCGCTGAACACCACCGCGCGCGTGAGACTCGTCTGCAGGAGATTGGTCTGCCCCGCGCGCCACGCCATGACGTAGTAAATCTTGAACGCCACGCCAACGCCGAGCAGAAGCGGCAGCGCGATGATGTTGGCAAAATTCAGCTTCAATCCGATCAGCACGCAAACTTCGAGCGTCAGCGCGCCGGCCAGCAGCAGCGGAATGAGTGTTAGCAGCACATCGCCAAAGCGCCGCAGCACGATCCAGAGCAAGATTGTGATCGAAAGCAGCGCCCACAGCCCGGCCTGAATAAACGCCTTCACGACCGTGTCACCGGATTCGAGAATGCCGATCGCCTCGCCGGTCGCTGACGGCTCAGCGTCCAGCACCGCGCGCGCAAACGTACGGAGGTTATCGTTGTCGTTCGGATCGCCCTTCGCTCCGACGTCAACCCGCACGCGGCCATCTTTCGCCACCCACAAATTGATGATTTCGGATGGCAAAGTCTCGAGCGTGATCTGCTTTGCCTGGATGAGGTCGCGTAACTGATCTAAATCTGTTTGCAGCGGCTCAATGAAGGCGGCCTCCGCCTTCATGCGCGTCGCGGCGTCGGCCGCAGCGAGCTTGACGAGATCCTGCGCGAGCCGCTTCGCAGCGACCGCGCCCGGTCCCGTTTCCTGACCCGCCACACGATTGAGGTTGGCCGCGGTCGCATTCAAGACGTTGACCTTGTCGGCGTCGTTCGGCGCAGGCTTGGGTTGCGGACGCAGCGCCTGCGTCATCAGCTTGCCGGTATCTGCGATGAGCTTCAACTTTTCCGTCTGGCCTTCCGGAACGAAATTTTCCACCGTGAATGCGCGCGAAACCTCCGGGAGCGCTGCAAGCTTCGCAGCGACCACGCGACCCTGCTCTACGTTTGGCGCGAGAACCTGAACGGTGTGCGCATTGGTCTGCGGATCGCGGCGCAATTCAAGATAGGTCGCGATCGATTCCACGTGCGGATTGCGCAAGTTGAGCGGATTGAAATCGAAGCGCAAGAAAAGAAGAAGCGGCAGGCCGCCAATGATGATCAGGCCGGTCGCTGCGATTACCGCGATGCGGTGGCGTTCGAAAAACCGGTCCAGCGGCGCCATCGCGGCATAGCCCAGCGCCTCATCTTCGCCGGAGGGATGAAACACCTTCAGCAGCGCCGGCAGGATCGTAATGCTGGTAATAAACGCAATGACCATGCCCGCGCCTGCGATCAGGCCGAGTTCGGACAGCCCGCTATAGCTTGTCGGCAGGAACGACCAGAAACCGGCGGCGGTCGCGACCGCCGCAAGCGTCAGAGGCGCGCCCACTTTTCTGCCTGCGCTTGCGAGCGCGGCACTCAGGTCAGTGAGCTTGAATCGCTCGGACCGGTAACGGACGCTGAACTGAATTCCAAAATCGACGCCAAGGCCGACAAACAAGACGGCGAACGCGACCGAAATCGGATTGAGTGCCTTGACCATGATGAGGCCAAGCGCCGCCGTCATCGCAAGACCTGTCACCAGCGACAGGAACACCGCGGCAATGATGCTGGGGGATCGCAGCGCGAGCCAGAGGATCACAAGCACAAGCGCAACGGTTATAGATATATTCAGGAGCGCATTTTCCTTCAGCGTACCGAATTCCTCATCGGAAATTGGAACGGGACCGGTCAGCCGCACGGACGCGCCGTATTTCGACTGAAGTCCAAGATCCTGTGCAGCCTGACGCACGGCCGCAATCGGCTTGTGACCGGGTTCGAGCGCGCTGAAATCAAGGATCGGCCAAATGTCGATGAAGCGGCGCAGTTCGCTTGGCTCTGCGGGCTTGCCCTTCATCAGATTCTGCCAGGAGAAACTTGCAGGCCGACCTTCCAGCACATTTTCAAATGTATCGGAGGCAAGATTGAGCGTGCGGCTCATGTCATTCAGCGTGAGCTGGTTGCGCTGAATGCCCATGAACGAAATCGTCAGCGCCTGTCCCAGTCCGCGCAGGTTCGGGTCGGACGCGAGCGTGCCGATGAGCGGAGAAGCCTGCGTCAGCTTTTTCAAGGTTGGTTCAAGCTCGGACATCGGCATGAACAACAGGCCGTTGCGCCGGAAGAACTCACCCCCGCCCGCTTCCTGAACGCTGCGGAAAAGGTCCTTCTTGGTCGACAGGCTTTGCGCGAGTTCGGACGATGCCTTTGCGGCAAATTCCGGCGTCGGCGCCTGCACGACCGCGAGGATGCGCTCGAACGTCTGCGGAAAGACCGATTCCAGCGCGAGCTCTCGTTTTCGCCACGGCAAATCGGGCGAGATCAGCTTGGCCACGTCGGTGTTAATCGCGAAATGCTTGACCGTGTAATAGCCCGATGCCCCGGTCACCAGCACAGCAAGCGCTATGACGCCCCATGCGAAACGGGTGCAGAAGGCAACGATCTGACCGATAGCATTATTTAACATGATTTTTCTGTAAGTTCCGTGCTTTGGGCAGGCGAACTGGCACCTGAAGCAAAAAGCGATGGTTGAAAGCTCTGGGGCCGGATGAACCGGCTAACCGCGCCGATGAGGCCAACAAACTCGATTCACGTGGCGCTTCAGCGCCAACCCTGCCGGCGCAGATATCTTAGAAAAGATGTCTCTATCATGGCCCTCTTTGGCATGATTCGCGCATCACAAGGTCCTGCGTTCAGTTTCACTGCTATGAGGCAGGTTGCCGATAATGGGCGTTTTGTACCAAAACAACGGGAAATTAAGGCGATTTAGGCCATTCGGCTATGCGATAAAACCATATCCGTGCCTTGGTCATGTCGAAGTTTCAGTGCTATCAGAGCGCCCAAGATCAACATCCATTATGGCGGCCAGCACATATTCCGGGGCTTTAAGTCCGCAGCCAGCCCAGCCTGAAAACTAAAAGGACCACAACGTGGCAATTCCCTTCCTCAAGGAAATGCGCATCGGCGCGTACCTGCTCAAGCAGAAAATGCTCGGCCGCAAGCACTATCCGCTCGTCCTGATGCTCGAGCCGCTGTTCAAGTGCAACCTCGCCTGCGCCGGCTGCGGCAAGATCGACTATCCGGATCCGATCCTCGCCAAGCGCATGAGCGTGCAGGAATGCATGGACGCGATCGACGAGTGCGGCGCGCCGATGGTCGCCATTCCGGGCGGCGAGCCGCTGATCCATCGCGAGATCGGCGAAATCGTGAAGGGTTTCGTCAAGCGCAAGAAGTTCGTGTCGCTGTGCACCAACGCCCTGCTGCTGGAAAAGAAGCTGCACCTGTTCGAGCCGTCCCCGTACCTCTTCTTCTCCGTCCATCTGGACGGCCTGAAGGATCATCACGACAAATCGGTGTGCCAGGACGGCGTGTTCGATCGCGCGGTCAAGGCAATCAAGGTCGCGAAGGACAAGGGCTTCACTGTCAACGTCAACGCGACGATCTTCGACAATTTCGCCGCCGAAGACGTCGCTAAGTTCCTCGATTACACGCAGGAACTCGGCGTCGGCGTTTCGATCTCGCCGGGCTTCTCGTACGAGCGCGCGCCGGATCAGCAGCACTTCCTCAATCGCCGCAAGACCAAGGAATTGTTCCGCAAGGTCTTCGCGTATGGCAAAGGCAAGAAGTGGAATTTCATCCACTCCAGCCTGTTCCTCGACTTCCTCGCGGGCAATCAGGAATATCACTGCACCCCGTGGGGCATGCCGACGCGCAACATCTTCGGCTGGCAGAAGCCGTGCTACCTGCTCGGCGAAGGCTATGCCAAGACTTTCAAGGAACTGATCGAAACCACCGATTGGGACGCCTACGGCACCGGCCGTTACGAGAAGTGCGCGAACTGCATGGCGCATTGCGGATATGAGCCGACCGCTGCGATGGCCGCGTTGGCTAACCCGCTGCAGGCGCTCAAGGTTGCCTTCCAGGGCGTGAAGACCGAAGGCGATTTCGCCCCGGAAATCTCGCTGGAAAATCAGCGTCCGGCCGAGTTCACCTTCCATCGCCGCCACGTCGACCTGAAGATGGCGGAGATCAAGCAGCAGGAAGAACTGGCCAAGCAGCCGCAGATCGCCGCCGAGTAACGCGGCCGATCGCTTCCCCGAAAAAGAAAACGAGGGCCTCGCGCCCTCGTTTTTATTTTGTCCGATTGAGAAAGTGCGCGATCAGGCGGGCTGCGATTCAGCCTCCGGCAGGATCGGCATTGCGTCGGGAAGACCGACGGCTGGTTCTGCCGCGATTTCCAGAAGTCCGAAACTTGCGCCAAGCGCGATGCGGGCGCGCTGAAGGCTCGCACGCGCCGCCGCCGCATCCATCGCGGTCAGCATCACGCCCGGAATGACGGAAGGACGGCCAGCGATACCGCGCAGCACGGCCAAACCGTCGGTGCTGCCATCGGGCCGCATTCCAATCAGAGCGGCCGTCGGCAAGGCGCGATGCGAAGGATCGCAGACGACGCGCAACGCGGCGAACGCGATGCCGTGTTTCGCAGCAAGCCGCGCAGCAAGATGTGATTCCATATCGACGATCGCTGCACCCGTGCGCTTGTGCAGGAGCCGCTTCACCGCAGGATGAGCAACCGGCCCTTCCGAGCCAAGGATCGGCGCATGCATCGCGCCGGGAATTGATTTGAGAATGCGCGCGGCCCATTGCGCGCAGGCCGGCAGATGTTCGCCGTTCACGTCGATGACCGAGGAGCCGATCACGAGCGAGCCGGGTTTCAATCCCGGCACCAGAGCGCCCGCGACGCCGAAGCTCACAACGCCCTGGCAGCCCTGCCGGATGGCGCGTTCGACCGAGGCGAACAGCCCGCCCGGCCCGCTGCGGCCGACAACGGTCACGCCGGGACCCGCGGCGATCCGCGCCTCGAAATTCATTCCTACGGCGGCGATGACTACCTGCACGTCCTGCACACTCGAACCTTCACAACCCGTGCCCAACTGAGCGGCTATTGCCGCTTTTGAGGGCACGATAGCGCGCCAGCGCCCAAAGAGGGAAGAATTTCGAGTAGCCGTGGTAGCGGAGGTAGAAAACGCGTGGAAAACCGGTAGCCGTGTAACGGTCCTCTTTCCAAAGCCCATCTGCGCCCTGCGCCCCCGCGAGATAAACGATGCCTCGTTCAACCGATGGGTGGTCCACCTCACCGGCTGCCATTAATCCAAGCAAGGCCCATGCCGTTTGTGACGGTGTCGAGACAGCCGGCTCGATTCCCCGGTAATCGAGCTTGTAGCTGGAGCCGTCCTCGCCCCACCCGCCGTCTGGATTTTGCGCCGCGCGCAGCCATGCCCCGGCCTTGGCGATGACCGGGTCCTTGTGATCGACGCCGACCGCGTTCAGCCCGCACAGCGCCGACCATGTCCCGTAGATGTAATTCATGCCCCAGCGGCCGTACCACGAGCCATCGACGAGCTGGTCTTTGCGCAAATATTCGATTCCGCGCGCAATCATCGGCTCGTCCTTGCGCGCACCAAGCTGGCCGAGCATCGACAGGCAGCGCCCGGTCAGATCGGGCGACGGCGGATCGAGCAGCGCGCCGTGATCGGCAAAAGGAATGTTGTTGAGATACTCGTACATGTTGTCGGCATCGAACGCGCCCCAGCCGCCATTCTTACTCTGCAGGCCTTCGATCCATTCGCGCGCACGGCTGATCGCTTCTTTATATTTTTCGGTATCGGCTTTGCGCGAGCGATCCATCGCAAGCACGACAACCGCCGTGTCATCGAGATCGGGATAGTGTGGATTGGCGTATTGAAATGCCCATCCGCCCGGACGCACATCGGGACGGCGATCCGCCCAGTCGCCCTTTACGTTCAGTTCCT
>CAMBBO010000136.1 GCA_945862935.1 Pseudorhodoplanes sinuspersici
CGCAACCTTGTTCGAAGCCATCGCGATATTCCTCCCAAAGCCTTTTGTGATTTGTCGGCGCGCATCCTAGTCATTGCGAGGCGCGCCGCAATGGCGGATCGTCGGGGGTGCGTTGCAAATGTGAGGGGCAGGAGAGTGGGCGCGGGGCCAGCCGCGTCAGGCGCTCATCGCGGCGGCGTCGCTTTCGATGCTGCGATAGATGCCGGGCGTCGCAAGCCGCACGCTGACATTGGCGGCCGATACGGCCTTGCCGAAGCGATAGCCCTGCATCGAGTGGACGCCTGCGGCACGCAGGAACAGGTGCTGTTCGGCGGTCTCGACGCCCTCGGCCGTCACCTTCATGCCAAGGCCGCGGCCGAGGCTGACGATGGCGTGAACGATCGCGGCAGCATCGGGCGCGCGTTCGATGCTTCGCACGAACGAGCGGTCGATCTTGAGCTTGTCGAAGGGAAAGCGCCGTAGATAAGAAAGGCTCGAATAGCCGGTGCCGAAATCGTCGAGCGCGAGCTGCACGCCCAGCGCCTTCAGCCGGTGCATCGACGTTTCTGCAGTTTCGACGTTACCGAGCAGGGTGCTTTCGGTCAGTTCGAGTTCGAGTCTTGCCGGATCAAAACCCGTTTCGTTGAGGATGCGCTCGACGGTTTCGACGAAATCGGAGCGCCGGAATTGTAGCGGCGAGACGTTGACCGCGACCGTGAGATTTGGCCAAGCCTTGCCGTCAATGCAGGCGCGGCGCAGCACGCGCTCGCCCAGATCGACGATCAGGCCGGAATGCTCGGCGATGGGAATGAACGTCGATGGTTCGATGTCGCCGCGCTCGGGATGACGCCAGCGCGCAAGCCCTTCGACGCCAATCAGCCGCTCGCCGCTCGCACTGACCATCGGCTGGTACAGCACGCGCAGCATGTCGTTTTCGATTGCGATGCGCAGGTCGCTTTCGAGCGATTTGCGCTGCGTCAGATCGGCGTCCATCGCGGCGTCGTAGATGCAGGCGCGGTTGCGGCCTTCGTTCTTGGCGCGATAGAGCGCGATATCCGCAAAGCGCATGATTTCGGCAGCGCCGCCTTCCAGGCGGGTGTCGATCACGGCAATTCCGATGCTCGCGCCGATGACGATGGTGTGGCCGCCGATTGAATAGGGCGCGCACAATGCAGAAATGATCCGCTCGCCGGCGCGTTCAAGGCTGCCCGCCTCCGGGACGACAGGCGTGATGACGGCGAATTCGTCGCCGCCAAGGCGCGCGACGAGATCGTCGGGCCCGACCGTGTCGCTCAGGCGCGCGGTGACATTGCGAATGAGCTCGTCGCCAACCGGATGGCCGAGCGTATCGTTGACGTCCTTGAAGTGATCGAGGTCGATGTAGAACACCGCATTCGGCATTCCGCCTTGCCTGATTTCGGAGATCACATCTTCGAGGCGCTCGCCGAAAAAATTGCGGTTCGGCAAGCCGCTGAGTGAATCGTGCAAAGCAAGATAGCGCAGGCGCTGTTCGCTGTTTGCGATGGTCGCGGTGGTACGGCGCATGTAGCCATAGACGAGTGCAGCGAGGAGGGCGAAGCCTGCGAGCGCTACGGCAATAAACGGAATGACGCTGTGGACGATTTCCGCGCCGGGCCGTTTCGGGCGCCATGCAAAACGGGCAAGCGAACTGCCGCGATCATCGGTCAGTTCGAAGGCGAAATCATCGTCCGGCAGCGTCAGGCCGTCTGCTTTTCGCAGGTCATTGAGCTGCAAACGGCCGGCAATTTCGGCGAGCACTTCCTCGTCGATGAAGCGCACGGAGAACACGATCGGCGCGGTTTCCGCCGTTTTCGCATCGGTCACGCCCTCGAACGGGATCACCCGGACGGCGGCAACGACTGCGGGGCGGTTCAGGAATTTCTGGATAAGCGCAACGCGATTGGGCTGGGTGTCCGCATGGCCGGACGATTCAAAGATGCGGATCGCGCCTTTGGGGCTCGCACCAACACGGCCGCGCAGATAATCGAGGGTCGGCGCAAGTTCGGGCAAAATGGTGTTGAACCATTGCGGATCGACGCTGCTGCGCCCCAACATTGCGTAAACCAGATGGTCTTCGGGATCGGCAACGAATACGAAATCGTGGTCGAAGAAGCTTTTCAGCCGAAGCCCGACATGCGCCTGCACCCATTCGCGGTCAAAGGCGCTGCGGATGTTCTGGGTCGCAGCCTCGGTCGCGGCGACGCTTTCGAGTTCACGCAGGATGCGCTCGCCATGATTGACGATCGATTTGGTGAATAGGCGCCGTTCGTGGTCGATTGCAACTTCGTTCGCACGCTGCGCCGAGGTCAGTACGGCCACAACGATGCAAACGATCGCAACCGCGACCATCACGCTGATCGGAATAACGACGCTCAGCCGGGCACGATCCCAGCTCCGTCCTGTCGTTCCGTCCGGTAAACGCGACCGGGTGAGCGCCACCATTCTGTCCCCGAAATTGTCGGTCTAGAAGGCGGGGACACTAGGTCATAAAGCTTGCAAATCGCTGACCGCGCTCACGAACGCGTTGGCTGCGATGAGTTCTAACAATCGTGGTTAACGCGCGGTGAATGCCGCGCGCATGCGTCAGGGATTGTTGGCGTAGGGCGGGCGTGGGATCGCGATGTGTGCTGCGCGCAAAGCCGACGACCATCGTTCGCGCAGATCGTGAAAATAGGGCTCACCCGGCTCAATGCGATAGACAAGCTCCGCATCCCACATGTCGCGCCGGGCAACCAGCAGGTCGATCGGCATGCCGACCGCGAGATTGGACCTCATCGTGGAATCCATCGATATCAGACCGATCTTGAGGCCGTCATAGAGATCCACGCTGTAATTGATGGCGCGGTCGAGGACGGGCTTGCCGTATTTGTGCTCGCCGATCTGCAGATAAGGCGTGTCGGTGGTGCATTCGATGAAATTGCCGGCCGAATAGATCATGAACAGGCGAAGCCTGCCGCCCTTGATCTGGCCTCCAAAGAGGAACGACACGTCGAATTTCACGTCCGACGCTTCGAACGCTTCGCCCTCCATCTCGCGGACCGAGCGCACCACGCTGCCAATCCGCTGCGCGGCCTGAAACATGGTCGGCGCATTCATCAGCGTTTCGATTTCGCCAGTCTCTTTGTTCTCGACGCCCTCGGTGAGGATGCTCACTACTGATTGGCTGATCGAGAGATTGCCGGAAGTTGCAATCGCCATGACCCGCTCGCCGGGTTGGCGGAAGACATGCAGCTTGCGAAAGACCGAGACGTTGTCGAGGCCGGCATTGGTGCGGGTGTCGGCCATCATCACCAGGCCTTCGCGCACAAGAATTCCGCAACAATACGTCATAACGCCCGCCCCATTCCAAGAGCATCGTTCTTACGACGCCAGCGCCCGCGCGGCAACGCGCTCTTTGGAGCGGTGGAGAGTTATTCTTGGCTCTGTTGCATCGCCTGATCGATCTGGATGCGGACCGACAGGTTTTCGCCCGCGCCACCCGACCGCGCTCCGCGTACCGGCGCTGCGCTCAAATAATCAAGCCCGGCTGCCACGCGCAGATGCGCGTCGGTCGTGCAGATGCCGTTGGTCGCGTCGAAGCCGACCCAGCCAAGCGATGGCACGAACGCCTC
The DNA here is from genome assembly GCA_945862935.1 of Pseudorhodoplanes sinuspersici. GTDB lineage: Bacteria > Pseudomonadota > Alphaproteobacteria > Rhizobiales > Xanthobacteraceae > Pseudorhodoplanes > Pseudorhodoplanes sinuspersici_A. The sequence goes on from CAMBBO010000136.1 coordinate 3,612, forward strand.
GGCCCATGCGTGGCCGGCTTCCTGATCGTTGACGCCATCCGAGCGATGGAAATAGCCGCTGATATACCGCGCAGGGACGCCAAGGTGACGCGCCGCCGAGATGAAGACGTGAGTGAGGTCCTGGCACACGCCGCGCTTCAGCGCGAAGGCCTCGGCCGCGGTGGTCGCCGTATGTGTTGGATTGGTATCGAACACGATCTCGCGGTTTAGCCCGCCAAGCATTTCATGCAGCATCACAAGCGTGTTGGCGCCTGAAGACCGATAGCGTTCGGAAAATTCCACGATGGCCGCGTCGGTTTGCGTCAGCGGTGTGTCGCGCAGGAAAAGTGCTGGAGGAAAGCGCTCGATCGCGCCTGCGACGACGCCTGCATTGTCTTCGGTTTCGACCTCGCCTTCGACATGAACTATCAGCTCGTCGATCGGTCCCTCGGCGGTGAATGTGTGGATGAGATTGCCGAACGCATCATCCTGAGCGTCGAGCCTGCAATCGGCCGAGATCGAGATCAGCCACGACACCACATATTGCCCGCTATGATTGCGCGGCGTCAGCCGCAGCGTCTGGATGACGGAACTGGGCGGGGTCTCGTAGCGATAAACTGTGTCGTGCGAAACGTGCATACGCATGGTGGCAGTCTAGAGCACAAGCGATCGGGGCGTCACCCCGAACGGATAGTGCGTTGCCCCGATCACGCGAGATATTGCTGGGTGATAATGCCGCCAATGCGGTTGTTGTCGGCAATGAATTCCTGGATGAATTCGTGCAGGCCGCGCTGGAAAATCTCGTCCATCCGGCTGTTTTGCAGGCGAGTACGCACGCCGCGGGCGAGCCGCTGGGCCGGGCCTTGCCGGCCATAGGAGCCCGCCATCTTGTCGAGATTGGTGACGATGTTCTCGTAGCAGTTCGCGAGCGAGCGCGGCATTTCCTCCTTCAGGATGAGCAGATCGGCGACCAGCCACGGCTTCACGCTCTCCCGGTAGACCCAGTGATAGGAGGTCAGTGCCGAGACTGAACGCAGGATCGCGGCCCACTGGAAATAATCGAGCGGCCCGCCGACATGCTCCGCCTCGGGAAGCAGCAGGTGATATTTCACATCGAGAATGCGCGCCGTGTTGTCGGCGCGTTCGAGAAAGACACCAAGGCGCGTGAACCAGTATGAGTCGCTTCGCAGCATCGTCCGGTAAGCGGAGCCGTCGAACAGCAGCGACGATTCCTGCACCCAGCGCAGAAAGCGCGAGAATTCCTCGCGTGATGTCGGGCCGTTGCCATAGCGCTTCAGTTCGAGCCATGTGCCGTTGATCGCGTCCCACATCTCGACGGTCAGCGCCGTGCGAACCGCGCGCGCATTCGTTCGCGCGACTTCGAAGCAGGAGCGGATCGATGACGGATTGTCGGGAGAGAAGGCGAGAAACTCGGTGACCGTTTCCTCGTTCGCCTCTTCATACACTTCGAAGAATGCGTTTTCGCATCCTGCGGTAGCAACCGCGGATTCCCATTCGTTGGTGCCGCCGGCAATCGGGATCGGCACCGATGCGAGCCGCTGCGTCGCTTCGAGAATGCGCGCGAGATATTCCGCGCGTTCGACGTAGCGTGCGAGCCAGTAAAGATTATCGGCGGTGCGTGAAAGCATGTCAGTCGTCCAGCACCCAGGTATCCTTGGTGCCGCCGCCCTGACTCGAATTCACGACCAGCGAGCCTTGCTTCATTGCAACGCGCGTCAGCCCGCCCGGCACGATGCGAACTTCGTCGCGCCCGGACAGGACGAAGGGCCTAAGATCGACGTGGCGCGGCGCAATGCCACTCTCGACGCAGGTCGGGCAGGTGGACAGCGCAAGCGTCGGCTGGGCGATGAAGTTCTTCGGCGCGGCTTTCAGCTTTGCGCGGAATTCGGAGATCGTGGCTTTGTCGGCGGACGGTCCAATCAGCATGCCGTAGCCGCCGGAGCCGTGGACTTCCTTCACCACCAGTTGTTCGAGGTTGTCGAGTACGTAAGCGAGATGCTCCTCCTCGCGGCAGCGCCAGGTCGGGACATTCTTCAGGATCGGTTCTTCGCCGAGGAAGAATTTCACGATCTCGGGCATGTAGCTGTAAACGGCTTTGTCGTCGGCGATGCCGGTGCCGACGGCGTTTGCGAGCGTCACGTTACCCGCCTGATAGGACGACATCAGACCGGGCACACCAAGCGCGGAGTCTGGACGGAAGGCGAGCGGATCAATGAAATCGTCGTCGAGCCGCCGGTAAATCACGTCGACGCGCTTTGGCCCCTGCGTCGTACGCATGTACACGATCTCGTCCTTGATGAAGAGATCGCGCCCTTCGACAAGTTCGATGCCGAGCTTGTCGGCGAGGAACGAATGCTCGTAATACGCTGAATTATAGACGCCCGGAGTGAGCAACACGACATTCGGTTCGGAGGTCGATGAATCTGGCGCAACCGATCGCAGCGTCGCCAGCAATTCGTCGGGATAATTGTCGACCGGCGCGATGCGGTGACGCGAGAACAATTCCGGAAATAGCCGGAGCATGATCTCGCGGTTTTCCAGCATGTACGACACGCCGGACGGCGTGCGCGCGTTGTCTTCGAGAACATAAAAAGTATCTGCATCGACGCGCACGATGTCGACGCCTGCGATGTGCACGTAAACATCGTGCGGGACTTTCTGTCCGTTCATCTCCGGGCGGAAGACAGGATTCTGGAACACGAGATCTTCCGGCACGATGCCCGCGCGCAGAATGTCGCGGCGGCCATACACGTCCTTGATGTAAAGATTGATCGCCTTCACGCGCTGCTCAAGGCCGCGCTTGAGCAATCGCCATTCGGAGCCGGCGAGAATGCGCGGGATGACATCGAATGGGATCAGGCGTTCGGTCGAGTCGGCCTCGCCGTAAACCGCGAAGGTGATGCCGATGCGCCGGAACAGGACTTCCGCCTCGCGGCGGCGATAATCGAGCACGTCGGGCGGCACTTCGCCCAGCCATCCAGACAGTTCGGTATAGGCCGGCCGGACCGACCCTTCCGTACCCGTCATCTCATCAAATGCCGGCATTCCGAACGCCCCGCCACGCTCGCCACTCATTTCACGAATTGGGCTGCAAGCATTGCGCCAGCAGCCTTTCGCGCCAAGCGCCGATTTCAGCCCGATCCTAGCCCGGATTGCCTAACGAATGGGCGCTAAACCCGTTCCCCGACAATCCCGAGGCTATCGCTTGAGCAGCCAACGGCGCCACGCTAGACGAGATTGCGAGCCATTCGGAGTGCTGATTCATGTCGGAAACGTCTGCCAGCCAGCGTGACATTGTCACGGCAGCGATATTGGTCATCGGCGATGAAATCCTGTCCGGGCGGACCAAGGACAAGAACATCGGCTACATCGCCGAATACCTGACCGGCATTGGTATCGACCTGCGCGAAGTGCGGGTCGTGCCCGATGTGGAGGCCGAGATCGTCGATGCGCTGAACACGCTGCGGCGGCGCTTCACTTACGTTTTCACCACAGGCGGCATCGGGCCGACCCATGACGACATCACCGCCGATTGCGTCGCGAAGGCCTTCGGTGTCGCAATCGATCACGATCCGCGTGCCGTCGCGATCCTGACCGAGCATTTCACCTCGCGCGGCGTGGAGGTCAACGAAGCGCGCATGCGGATGGCGCGCATTCCCGCAGGTGCGGATCTCGTCGAGAACACGGTGTCGAAGGCGCCGGGATTCTGGATCGGCAACGTGATCGTGATGGCTGGTGTGCCGTCGATCATGCAGGCGATGCTCGACGCGGTCGCACCCAAATTGAAAACCGGCACGCAGATGCTGTCCGAAACAATTCGCGGCGATGTGCGTGAAGGCGACATTGGCAGCGACCTCGGAGTGATCGCGGCCGCACATCCCGATGTGTCGATCGGCAGCTATCCATTCTTCGACGACGCGAGCGGGCCGAATACCAACATCGTCGTGCGCGGGCGCGATGCCGCGAAGCTTGCCGCCGCCAAGGCTGCGGTCGAACATATGTTGCAGGGCGCGCGAGCCAAACTCGCCGCTGTCCGCTGATAGCGCGAGGAAACGACATGGCCGAATTGCAGCCGCTGCCGGAAAAGGCGTTTCCTGTATCGTGGGATCAATTCCATCGCGATGCGCGCGCGCTGGCGTGGCGGCTTCATTCGTCGGGGCCGTTCAATTCCATCGTGTGCATCACCCGTGGCGGCCTTGTGCCCGCAGCCATCGTTGCGCGCGAACTCGACGTGCGGTTGATAGAAACCGTGTGTGTCGCGAGCTATCAG
>CAMBBO010000137.1 GCA_945862935.1 Pseudorhodoplanes sinuspersici
CGTTCTTGACGATCTCAACGATCGGGCGATTGCGCTCATTAGCGATGTCGGGCTTGCTGGATTTGTCGATGTCGCTGCTGTCGAATTGCCGTATGGGCGAAAGCGCGCGCTCGAAATCGCGACCACCCTCGCACTCGATCCGGAAATGCTGCTACTCGACGAGCCGACGGCGGGCATGGGCCATGAGGACATCGAGCGGATCAGCGCGCTGATTAAGTCGGTCGCTGCGGATCGAACGATCCTGATGGTCGAGCACAATCTCAGCGTTGTTGAAAATCTCTGCGACCGGATCACCGTGCTGACGCGCGGCTCAGTTCTGGCCGAGGGCGACTACAACACCGTGTCGAACAATAACGAGGTGCGCGAGGCGTATATGGGTGTCGGTCATGCTTGATCCGCGTCATGCCTTGCTTACGGTCGAGGACCTGCACGCCTGGTACGGCGAGTCACACATCCTTCACGGGACGACCTTCGAGGTGATGGCGGGCGAAGTCGTCACGCTGCTCGGGCGCAACGGCGCTGGCAAGACCACGACGCTGAAGTCGATCATGGGAATGGTTGGACAGCGTAAAGGTTCGATCCGCTTCGGCGGACGCGAACTGATCGGGCTGTCGTCGAACCAGATTGCGCGCGAAGGCATCGCGCTTTGCCCTGAGGAGCGCGGGATTTTCGCCAGCCTGACCGTCGAGGAGAACTTGCTTCTTCCTCCGGTGATTAAGCCGGGCGGTCTTTCGCTCGACCAGATTTTCGATCTATTCCCGAATTTGCGCGAACGGCTCGGCTCTAGCCAGGGCACCAAGCTTTCCGGCGGCGAGCAGCAGATGCTTGCGATCGGGCGCATCCTGCGGACCGGCGCGCGCCTGCTTCTGCTCGATGAGCCGACTGAGGGACTTGCTCCCGTCATCATCCAGCAGATCGGCAAGACCATCCGGGCGCTGAAATCGCAGGGGTTCACCATCCTTCTGGTTGAACAAAATTTCCGCTTCGCTTCGACCGTCGCGGACCGCTATTACATCATGGAACACGGACGGATCGTCGAACGGTTCGCCAATTCCGAACTCGACGCCAATGTCGAGAAGCTGCACGAGTATCTCGGAGTTTGAAAAGCGGATGCCGTTTCACGGCACCGAACAACAAAGGAGAGGAATGCCAATGAAACGAATCCTCGGACTTGCGGCACTGACCGCCGCGCTGGCATGCAGCACGGCGCATGCCCAGCAAATCAACGTCAAGATCGGCGTGTTGAGCGACATGTCGAGCCTTTACGCCGACATCGGAGGACCGGGTTCGGTCGCCGCTGCGAAACTTGCGATCGCCGATTTCACCAAAGCCAATCCGAACGTGAAAGTGGAGATGGTTTCGGGCGATCACCAGAACAAGCCGGACGTCGGCACCAACCTTGCGAACCAGTGGATCGACGTCGACAAGGTCGACATGATCATCGACGTTCCTAATTCGGGTGTCGCGCTTGCGGTCAGCCAGGTGGCGTTGAACAAGAACAAGGTGTTCATCGTTTCCGGCGCTGCGGCGTCCGATCTCACCGGCCCGAAGTGCAACGCCAATACGGTGCACTGGACCTATGACACCTGGATGCTCGCGAATGGCACCGGCACCGCGATGGTGAAGACCGGCGGTGATAGCTGGTTCTTCCTTACGTCCGATTACGCGTTCGGCCATGCGCTGGAGCGTGACACCTCGGCTGCCGTTGAAAAGGCCGGCGGCAAGATCGTCGGCAAAGTTCGTCATCCGCTGAACACCAACGACTTCTCCTCGTTCCTGCTGCAGGCGCAGTCATCGAAGGCAAAGGTCGTCGGTCTCGCAAACGCGGGTGGCGACACGATCAATTCGATCAAGCAGGCGGCGGAATTCGGCATCGTCAAGGGCGGACAGAAGCTCGCGGGCTTGCTGGTGTTTGCCTCCGACGTTGCCGCGCTCGGCTTGCCGACGGCGCAGGGCCTGACCCTGACCGAGACATGGTACTGGGACATGAACGACGCCAACCGCGCCTGGACCAAGCGCTGGCATGAAGCGGGAGCCGCTGCGAACAAGTTCCCAACCATGATCCACGCCGGCGTCTATGCTGGCATTCAGCATTACCTGAAGGCTGCAGTCGCTCTTAAGGGCAAGCTGGACGACGGCAAGGTTGTCGTCGCCAAGATGAAGGAAATGCCGACCGACGACGTGCTCTTTGGCAAGGGCATGATCGACCCGACCGGTCGCAAGCGTCATGATGCCTACCTGCTCGAAGTGAAGGCGCCGTCCGCGTCCAAGCATCCGGGCGACTTTTACACCGTGAAGGCGACGATCCCGGCCAAGGACGCGTTCCGCGATCCGAAGGATTCGGGCTGCTCGCTCGTCACCAAGAGCTGATCTGATAATTCAGGGAGCGGGTCCGCCCGCTCCCTGGATATTTGTGAGGCACGCGGAATGTTCGAGATTTTCGGCATCCCATCGACGGCGTTGTTCGGACAGCTCCTGATCGGGCTGATCAATGGCTCGTTCTATGCGCTCTTGAGTCTGGGGCTCGCCGTGATCTTCGGCATGCTCAACATCATCAATTTCAGTCACGGCGCCCAGTACATGATGGGGGCGTTCGCGGCCTACATCATCCTTCAGGCGACCGGGCTTGGCTATTGGCCCGCCTTGATCATCGCGCCGATTATTGTCGGTATCACCGGCATCATCATCGAGCGGACGATGCTGCAATGGCTCTACAAGCTTGACCACCTTTATGGATTGCTGCTGACGTTCGGCATCGCGCTGATTATCGAAGGTGTCGCGCGCAATTATTTCGGCTCCGCCGGTCTGCCATATACATTGCCGGACTCGCTGCGCGGCGGGCAGAATCTCGGTTTTATGTTCCTGCCAAATTATCGCGCCTGGGTGATCGCGGTGTCGCTGGTCGTTTGTCTCGGCACATGGTTTGTGATTGAGCGCACCAAGCTTGGCTCCTATCTGCGCGCCGCGACGGAAAACCCGACACTCGTGCGCGCTATGGGCGTCAACGTGCCGCGCATGATCACGCTGACCTATGGCTTCGGCGTTGCGCTCGCAGCGTTCGCCGGCGTGATGGCAGCGCCGATCTATAACGTATCCCCGCAGATGGGATCGGAACTGATAATCGTCGTGTTCGCGGTCGTGGTGATCGGCGGCATGGGTTCGATCCTTGGCGCAATCGTGACCGGCTTCGGCCTCGGTGTGATCGAAGGTCTGACCAAGGTGTTCTTTCCCGAAGCGTCGAACACGGTGATTTTCGTCATCATGGCGATCGTGCTGCTGGTGCGTCCGGCAGGGCTGTTCGGACGGAGGGCGTGAGATGGAACGCGTCGTCGACCCGCTGATGAAAAAGAACACAAGCCGCGACCGCAGCATTGCCATCGCATTCTTGATTCTGCTCGCCGTGCTCGCAGTCGCGCCGTTTTATGCCTATCCGCAATTCGTGATGCAGGTTCTTTGCTTTGCGCTGTTTGCCTGCGCGTTCAATCTTCTAATTGGCTATGTTGGTCTTTTGTCGTTTGGCCACGCGCTTTATTTTGGCTGGGCGAGCTACGTCTGCGCCCACATGATCAAGATCGGAACGATCAGCATTCCGTATTGGCCGGGCGCGTGGCTTGTCATTCCGCTGCCGCCGCTTTCTCCTGAACTCGGGATACTTGCGGGTGCGCTGACCGGGGCTGTGCTTGGTCTCGTCGCAGGTTCGCTTGCGATCCGCCGGCAAGGCATCTATTTCGCGATGATCACGCTAGCGCTGGCGCAGATGATGTATTTCTTCGCGCTTCAGGCAAAATTCACCGGCGGTGAAGATGGCATTCAAGGCGTGCCGCGCGGCAAGCTGTTCGGGCTGATTTCGCTTGCCGATCCGTACACGATGTATGCATTCGTGGTTGTCGTGTTTCTCGCAGGCTTCCTTTTCATCTATCGTGTCATTCATTCGCCCTTCGGCGAAGTTCTGAAAGCGATCCGCGAGAACGAAGCGCGCGCAATTTCGCTCGGCTACAAGACCGACCGCTACAAGCTCGTGGCATTCGTTTTGTCCACGACGCTGGCCGGGGTTGCCGGCGCGACCAAGGCGGTCGTCATGCAGATTGCTTCGATCAGTGACGTGGTGTGGCAGATGTCCGGCGAAGTCGTGCTGATGACGCTCGTCGGCGGCCTTGGGACAATCTTCGGTCCGGTGATCGGCGCGTTCGTCATTCTCACGATGCAATACAAGCTCGCGGCCTTCGGCGAATGGGTCACGGTCATACAGGGCGTGATATTCGTCGCCTGCGTGCTCCTGTTCCGCCGCGGCATCGTGGGCGAGATCGCCAACATCCTGCGCGTCAAGCTTTAGCCGCACCACACGGACACGGAGACATCCGATGAGCGCAGAAGCGCGCCTGAAAGAACTTGGCATCGTGTTGCCGCCTGCGCCGAAGCCGCAGGCGAATTACGTTCCATGCCGCCTGATCGGAAACATGCTCTACCTGTCGGGGCAAGGTCCGCGCGATGAAAGCGGCAGGCCGCTCGCCGGCAAAGTGCCGACGGAAGTTTCGGTTGAGCAGGCGTATCAGCACGCCCGCATGGTTGGATTGGGCTTGCTTGCGGTTGCGCGCGACGCGCTCGGCTCGCTCGACCGTATTGAAGCTGTGGTGAAACTCCTCGGCCTCGTCAACGGAACGTCGGATTTTGGCGAACATCCGAAGGTCATCAATGGTTGCTCGGACCTTCTTGTCGAGGTGCTCGGCGAGCGTGGCCGCCATGCGCGCTCGGCCATGGGAATGGGTTCGTTGCCGAACCGCATCACGGTCGAGATCGAGGCGATCATGGCGGTCAAAGCCTGAGATTTGCGCTTCAGCGCGAGACGCCGCTATAACGCTTCTCCCGCCACGCAATAGCCGTCAGGATTCATGACCAGCGCATTGTTTTCGCCCGTGCGGATCGCCGGGCTCGACCTTTCCAACCGCATCGTGGCCGCTCCGATGTGCCAGTACAGCGCCGAAGATGGCACAGCGACCGACTGGCACATGACGCATCTTGGGATGCTCGCCAATTCGGGCGCAGCGCTTGTGGTGGTCGAGGCTACGCACGTCGAGCGTCTCGGGCGCATCACGCATGGCTGCCACGGCCTTTATTCGAATGCCAACGAAGATGCGATCAAGCGCGTGCTCGATCATTGCCGCCGCATCGGCAAGGCGAAATTTGGCGTGCAGCTGGCGCATGCCGGACGCAAGGCTTCCTCGCAGCTTCCGTGGGATGGCGGGAAGGGGCTGAGGGACAACGAAGACCCGTGGCAGACCGTTGCACCGTCGGCTATCTCATACGGAAATGAATGGCAGGCGCCGCGTGAGGCAACACGCGAAGACATGAACCGCATTCGCGACGCGTTTGCCAATTCGGCGAAGCGCGCGATGAAAGCCGGCTTCGACGCGATCGAACTGCATCTCGCGCACGGTTACCTGCTGCATACGTTCCTGTCGCCGATCTCCAATCACCGTAAGGATGAATACGGCGGCTCTTTGGAAAATAGGATGCGCTTTCCGATTGAAGTCGTGCGCGCGGTTCGCGCTGCCGTCCCGAAATCGGTACCGCTCGGCGTTCGCATTTCCGCGTCGGACTGGGTCGAGGGTGGCTGGACCATCGATGACAGCGTTGCACTGTGCAAGGTACTGAAAGCCGAAGGCGTTGATTTTGCTTGCTGTTCGTCGGGCGGCATTCGCGCCGACACGCGCACACCGGCCGATGCGGACAATAACGTGTCCCTCGCCGAGAAGATCAAGCGCGAAAGTGGAATCATGACGCGCGCGGTCGGACACATCAACGACGCGCGCAAGGCCGACGAAATTATCGCCAAAGGGCAGGCGGACCAAGTTGCGCTCGCGCGCGGTTTCCTCGATGATCCGCATTGGGGCTGGCACGCGGCGAAAATCCTCGGTGCGGAGATTGCGCGGCCCGATCAATATCTGCGCGCGGGACCGCAATTCTGGCCACCGGCGCGATCGAACTGATCCGCCGGGTTCACATGGCTCCTTCCCATTTTCCCGATCAGGCCCGCGCCGTCATCATTGGCGGCGGCGTCATGGGCTGCTCTGTTGCCTATCATCTTGCAAAGCTTGGGTGGCGCGACATCGTGCTGCTGGAGCAGGGACGTCTCTCCTGCGGCACCACCTGGCATGCGGCGGGCCTTGTCGGTCAGTTACGCGCGCACCAGAACATGACGCGCCTCGTCCAGTATTCGGCCGAGCTTTACGCCAATCTAGAAAAGGAAACGGAGCAGGCGACGGGCTGGAAGCAATGCGGCTCGGTGCTTGTCGCGCGCACACCCGAACGCATGACGGTGTTTAAGCGGATTGCCTCGGCGGCCAAGGCGCAAGGTGTCGCTTGCGAACTAATTTCGCTGAAAGAGGCGGCCGACAAATATCCGGTGATGCGGACCGACGATCTTGTCGGCGCGATGTGGCTGCCGCTCGATGCAAAAGTCAATCCGGCCGACGTGACGCAGGCCTTGGCAAAAGGCGCGCGCATGAATGGCGCGAAGATTTTCGAGCAGACGAAGGTGAACGCGATCCACGTCAAGAACGGGACCGTGACCGGCGTCGCTACGAGCAAGGGCGACATCAAGGCTGAGGTCGTCGTGAATTGTGCGGGTCAATGGGCAAAGCAGGTTGGCCGCATGTGCGGCGTAACCGTGCCGCTTCATTCTGCCGAGCACATGTACATCGTCACCGGCAAGATCGATGGCGTGCATCCCGATCTGCCGGTTTTGCGCGATCCTGACGGCTACATCTATGTGAAGGAAGAAGTCGGCGGGCTGCTGATGGGCGGTTTCGAACCCCAGGCGAAGCCGTGGGGCATGGATGGAATCCCAGAGAACTTCGAATTCGGCATGCTGCCGGATGACTGGGATCAATTCTCCATCCTGATGGAGAACGCGCTCATCCGCCTGCCGGTGCTGGAAAAGGCCGACATCAAGACCTTCATGAACGGCCCGGAAAGTTTCACGCCGGACAACAATTTCATCATGGGCGAAGCGCCGGAACTGAAGAATTTCTTCGTTGGCGCAGGGTTCAATTCCATCGGTATCGCGTCCGGCGGAGGTGCTGGCAAAGCGCTCGCCGAATGGATCGTCGAAGGCGAGCCGACGCTCGATCTGTGGCCGGTCGATATCCGCCGCTTCGCGCGTTTCTTCGATAACGACAATTACCTGCACGATCGCGTCAAGGAAGTGCTTGGCCTGCATTACATGATGCCGTGGCCGAACCGCGAACTGGAATCGGTGCGCCCGTTCCGCCGCTCGCCGCTTTATGACCGGCTGGCTGCACGGCACGCGCTGTTCGGTTCGAAGATGGGGTGGGAACGCCCCAACTTTTTTGCTCCGTCGGCGAATGACGTGAAGATCGACTATTCGTTCGGCCGGCAGAACTGGTTTCCCTATGTCGCGGCGGAGCACAAAGCTGCGCGCGAAGGCGTTGCTATTCTCGACCTCACCTCGTTTGCGAAATTCCTGATGCAGGGGCGCGGCGCGGAGGCTGTGCTGCAACATCTCTGCGCGAATAATGTCGCGGTGCCGGTCGGGTCGACCGTCTATACGGCGCTATTGAACGAGCGCGGCACGTTTGAAAGCGATCTCACCGTCGCACGTCTCGCGGATGACCGTTTCCTGCTTGTGACCGGCACCGCCCAGGCGACGCGCGATGCGGACTGGATCCGCCGCAACATGCCGCAAGATGCGCATGCGTATCTTACCGACGTGACATCGGCCTATGCCGTGATCGCGGTGATGGGGCCGCGTTCGCGCGAACTTTTGAGCAAGCTCACCAAGGCAAAGCTCGACAACGATGCTTTCCCGTTCGGTGCCATTCGCGA
>CAMBBO010000138.1 GCA_945862935.1 Pseudorhodoplanes sinuspersici
ACGTAAATAGCGACAGATACGCGAAGAAGCGCGGACGGTACGGATCCTCGTGCATATAGCCGGTCGAATACAGATGTACGAGCGACGACACAGTCGTGACGACAACGAGCATCACTGCGGTGAGCGCATCGACGCGCAACGCCCATTCAACCTTGAGATCGCCTGAGAGAATCCACGTGAATAAATGAACTCGCTCCGGTCGATGCATCAGCCCGACCTGGTAGAACGCGACCCAAGACAGCGCCGCTGCGATAAACAGAAGCGATGTCGTGACGATTTCAGCCGCGCGCGATCCTTCCGCAGCCGGGCCGCCATGTGCGTCGTGGTCGTCGTGAGCGTGATGAGCAGCGGAGTGATCGTGAGCCGAATGGCCGCCATGATCCGTGCCATGATCGCTTTCGCCGCCGGGATGACGCCGCGTGGCGCCCCAGAGCGAAATCGCGCCGGCGAGGATCGCGCCGATCAGCGGAAGGAAGACGATCGCCTGATACATCCGTCAATTCTCCGAACGCGCGTAACGGCGCGTCAGCCTTTCATCAGATTGATGTCTTCGACCGCGATCGAACCGCGGTTGCGGTAATAGACGACGAGAATGGCAAGCCCGATCGCGGCTTCGGCGGCAGCAACCGTCAGCACCAGCAGCGCGAAAATCTGCCCGACGATGTCGCCAAGGAAGCTCGAAAACGCGACCAGATTGATGTTAACCGAGAGAAGGATTAGCTCGATCGACATCAGAATAATGATGACGTTCTTGCGGTTCAGGAAGATGCCAAAAATCCCGAGCGTGAACAGAATCGCAGCGACCGAAAGGTAATGGCCCAGCCCAATGCTCATGAGAGGCCCTGCCCCGATTTGATCTGGCGCACCTCGATGGACATTTCAGGCGTGCGCGCAACCTGCTCGCCGATATTCTGGCGCTTGACGTTCTCCCGATGGCGCAGGGTCAGCACGATTGCGCCAATCATCGCGACCAGAAGAACAAGTCCGGCAGCCTGGAAGTAATAGAGATAGCGCGTGTAGAGCACGAGGCCGATGGCCTCGGTGTTGCTGATGTCGACTGGAGATGGCGTGGGCGCCGCGATCGCGCGCGGCACGTTTGCCCCGATGACCCAGCCGCCGACCACGAGCAGAATTTCAGCGAGGAACACCGCACCGACCAGCGCGCCCACCGGGAGATATTGCAGGAAGCCCGAACGCAATTCCGCAAAATCCACATCGAGCATCATGACGACGAACAGGAACAGCACGGCCACTGCGCCGACGTAAACGACGACCAGCATCATCGCGAGGAATTCAGCGCCGAGAAGAAGAAACAGACCCGAGGCGTTGACGAAGGCAAGAATGAGAAACAGCACCGAATGGACTGGGTTCTTCGCCGCGATCACCATGAACGCGGAGGCGATGCACACCCCGGCAAAGAGATAAAAGAAGAGCGCGGGCACAATCATCGTGTCACCGGTACGGCGCGTCGAGCGCGATGTTCTTGGCAATTTCGCGTTCCCAGCGATCGCCGTTCGCGAGCAGGCGCTCCTTGTCGTAGAGAAGCTCCTCGCGCGTCTCGACCGCGAACTCGAAATTCGGCCCCTCGACGATGGCGTCAACCGGACACGCTTCCTGGCACAGCCCGCAATAGATGCACTTCACCATGTCGATGTCGTAGCGCGTGGTGCGGCGCGTGCCGTCGTTGCGGCGCGGTCCGGCTTCGATGGTGATGGCCTGCGCCGGACAGATCGCCTCACACAGCTTGCAGGCGATGCAGCGTTCTTCGCCGTTCGGATAGCGGCGCAGTGCATGCTCCCCGCGAAAGCGCGGCGAGATCGGACCCTTCTCGAACGGATAATTCAGTGTCGGCTTCGGCTTGAAGAAATAGCGCATGCCAAGGAAGAAGGCCTGAACGAATTCCTTCAGGAAAATTGAGCGCGCGGCCTGGTCGAGTTTCATCATGACCTCACTTCGGCGCAAGCCCGCCATATTGAAGGACACCGGCCACGATCGCGACCATCGCTAGCGAGATTGGCAGGAACACTTTCCAGCCCAGTCGCATCAACTGGTCATAGCGATAACGCGGCACTACGGCCTTCACCATGGCAAAGCCGAAAAAGAGAAACAGGCATTTCAGCGTGAACCAGATGATGCCCGGCACCCATGTGAAAGGCGCGACCGGCACCGGCGGCAGCCAACCGCCGAGGAACAGGATCGTGCCCATCGCGCACATGGTGGCGATGGCGACATACTCGCCGAGCATGAACATCATGTACGGCGCGGAGCCGTATTCGACCATGAAACCTGCGACGAGTTCGGATTCGGCTTCGACCAGATCGAATGGCGGACGGTTCGTCTCCGCGAGCGCAGAGATGAAGAAGATTACGAACATCGGAAACAACGGCAGCCAATACCAGTTCAACAGGCCGAAGCGGCCATTCTGCGCGTCGACAATGTCTGTGAGATTGAGCGAGCCGACGCACAAAAGAACCGTGATGATGACGAAGCCGATGGACACTTCATATGACACCATCTGTGCCGCCGAACGCAGCGCCGACAGGAACGGATATTTGGAATTCGATGCCCATCCGCCCATGATGATGCCGTACACACCGAGCGATGAGATCGCGAAGATGTAGAGGATGCCGACATTGATGTCGGCGATCACCCAGCCGGCATTGACCGGGATCACTGCCCATCCTGCGAGCGCGAGCACCGTCGCCACGAGAGGCGCGAGAAGAAAGACGCCCTTGTTCGCACCCGCCGGAATGACCGGCTCTTTCAGGACGAACTTGATAAGATCGGCGAAGGACTGGAACAGCCCCCACGGACCGACCACGTTGGGGCCGCGCCTGATCTGCACCGCCGCCCAGATCTTGCGGTCGGCGTAGAGCACATAGGCAATCGCAACCAGCAGGATCACGAGCAGCATCAGGCTCTGCGCGACCATGATGATCACAGGCCAAACGTAGCTCCAGAAGAATTCAAGCATCGCTCACTCCGCCGCCGTGAGAGCCGCTTGGCCCTCGGCGATCACGGAACATTCCGCCATCACCGCGGACGCGCGCGCGATCGGGTTGGTGAGATAGAAATCCTCGATACCGCTTTCGAACGCAGCCTTGTCGGGTTTGCCGCCAATATCGGCGAGGCGCGCGACATCCTTTGGATCGGCCGGCGTCACCTGCCCGATCCGCAGAAGGTGCGGATGCGCGGCACCGATCGCTGCGCGCAGTTGCGGCAATGAATCGTAGGGAAGCTTTTGCTTCAACGTCTCTGACAATGCGCGGATGATCGCCCAGTCCTCGCGCGCATCGCCCGGCGGGAACGACGCGCGTTCCGACATCTGAACGCGGCCTTCAGTGTTGACGTAGATACCGGATTTTTCCGGATAGGCAGCACCCGGCAGGATGACGTCGGCGCGATGCGCGCCGCGGTCGCCATGCGTGCCGATATAGATAACGAATGCGCCGGGTGCGACATCGATCTCGTCGGCGCCAAGAAGAAACAGCACTTCGCCGCCATTCGACATATCGACGGCGTTGTGTCCGTTCGGTCCCGGCACAAAACCGATGTCGAGCGCACCGACGCGCGACGCCGCGTGATGCAGAACCGAAAACCCGTTCCAGCCATCCTTCATCGCACCGAAATCGCGCGCAATGGTAGCGGCCATCGAGGCAACACGCGGCCCATCGGCGCGCGTCAATGCGGCCTCGCCCACGATGATAAGCGGACGCTCGGCCTTTCCGAGCACGGCTGCGAAATCGCCTTTGCCCGACGCAAGTTCGGCAAGCGAGTCCGGTCCTGCGCCGAGATAATTATATGGGTAGGTCAAATCGGCCTGCTCGCCGATGAGCCCGATCGGGAATTGACCCATGCGCCAGCGCTTGCGGATGCGCGCGTTAAGTACCGACGCTTCTTTTCGCGGATTGGAGCCAATGATGAGCAGCGCATCGGCCTTTTCAATGCCGGCGATGGTTGCGTTGAAGAGATAAGAACCTCGCCCCCAGCGTGGATCGATCATCGAGCCGTCCTGACGCGCGTCGATATTCGCCGTGCCGAGGCGCGTCATCAAATCTTTCAGCGCGAACATTTCCTCGACGGTCGCAAGATCGCCCGCAATAGCGCCGATCATCGCAGGATTTGCGGTCGCGATCCTGCGCGCGATCATGCCAAACGCTTCGTTCCATGACACCGGCTGCAAGCGGCCGTTGACTCTTACATACGGCGTGTCGAGGCGCTGCGTTCGCAACCCATCGACGACGTGGCGCGTCTTGTCGGAAATCCATTCTTCATTCACGTCTTCGTTCGTGCGTGGCAGAATCCGCATCACTTCGCGGCCGCGCGTGTCGATGCGGATCGCAGAGCCGACCGCATCCATCACATCAATGGACTCGGTCTTGCCCAATTCCCACGGGCGCGCGGCAAACGCATACGGCTTCGATGTGAGCGCGCCCACGGGGCAAAGATCGACAACGTTGCCCTGCAACTCCGACGTCATCGCGCTTTCGAGATAGGTCGTGATCTCCATATCCTCGCCGCGGCCGATTGCGCCGAGATCCGGCACACCCGCAACCTCAGTGGTGAAGCGGATGCAGCGCGTGCAATGGATGCAGCGGTTCATCGAGGTCTTCACCAACGCGCCGATATATTTGTCTTCGACCGCGCGCTTGTTTTCCCAATAGCGCGACGTGTCGACGCCATAGGCCATCGCCTGATCCTGTAGATCGCACTCGCCGCCCTGATCGCAGATCGGGCAATCGAGCGGATGATTGATCAGCAAAAATTCCATCACGCCTTCGCGCGCTTTTTTCACCATCGGTGTCTTGGTGAACATCTGCGGCGGCTCGCCATTTGGGCCGGGACGCAGATCGCGGACGTTTTGCGCGCAGGAAGCGACAGGCTTTGGCGGCCCGCCCTTCACTTCAATCAGGCACATGCGGCAATTGCCGGCGATCGAGAGACGTTCATGGAAACAGAAGCGCGGAATCTCGGCGCCCGCAGCCTCACAAGCCTGCAGTAGCGTGTATTCGCCAGGCACGTCGATCTCAACGCCGTCAATAAGAACTTTTGTCATGCTGCATGCTCGCTGACGCTTATTCCGCGCGCGGTCTTCCACACATTCGCCTGCGCGACGTTCTCCCATAGGAAAGCGTCTTCGCTCGGGCCTTGCGATTTCAGTTTCTCAAGTCGCGCGACGCCGTCTTCCAAAGATGGGCGCTCGCCAGGCTGCACCCACCACAGAACAAGCGGCAAATCGAGCGGCTCGAGCCAGTCGGCGCGGCGCATATAGAAGCGGTTATGGGCGGTCTTGAACACGAAGCGTTCAAGCGCCTCGACATTTTCCCAAACGGTCAAATTCGGCAAAATGCGCGGATCATCATATACGCGCATATTCATCGCGTGGCCGCTATCGTCCTGCAGGCGCCAGACAAACCCTTCGATCTTCTCGGCAAGTCCGTTGATGCGTTCGACGTTGTCGGCAAATTCCTTCATGCGCGGATCGTCGAGCGGATAGCGGATGCGCCCGATGTTAAACTGCGCGAGATGCCGCCCTGCCCCGTCGCGCACCTGAAGCGCGGGAGCCTTGCTGTCTTTGCTTTGGGCGGCGGTCATCATTTCGTGCGCTACTCCGCCGCGACCATTTGAGGTTCATGGCTCGCACGCGCCGAATAATCGTCGATGCGCTGCTCGATCTCATGACGGAAATGCGCGATCAGACCCTGAATTGGCCACGCCGCAGCATCGCCCAACGCGCAGATGGTGTGGCCCTCGACTTGCTTCGTCACGTCAAGAAGCAGATCGATTTCGCGCTTGTGTGCGCGGCCGTCCGCCATGCGCGTCAGCACGCGCCACATCCAGCCGGTGCCTTCACGGCACGGTGTACACTGGCCACAGCTTTCGTGCTTGTAGAAATAGGAGAGCCGCGCGACCGCGCGAATGAGATCGGTGGATTTGTCCATCACGATTACGGCCGCCGTGCCGAGGCCAGATCGCAGTTTCGACAGCGAGTCGAAATCCATCGGCGTATCCATAATCATCGCCGCCGGCACCATGCGCACCGACGAGCCGCCGGGGATCACAGCTTTCAGATTGTCCCAGCCGCCGCGCACGCCACCGGCATGCTTCTCGATCAGTTCTCGGAACGGAATGCTCATCGCCTCTTCGACATTGCACGG
The DNA here is from genome assembly GCA_945862935.1 of Pseudorhodoplanes sinuspersici. Taxonomy (GTDB): domain Bacteria; phylum Pseudomonadota; class Alphaproteobacteria; order Rhizobiales; family Xanthobacteraceae; genus Pseudorhodoplanes; species Pseudorhodoplanes sinuspersici_A. Next base: position 6,159 of record CAMBBO010000138.1, read on the forward strand.
CGTGTTCACATGGCCGGAAATGCAGAAAAGTTTCGTGCCAACATTGTTCGGCGCGCCGAACGAAGAGAACCACGCAGCGCCACGGCGAAGAATGTCCGGTGCAACCGCGATCGACTCCACGTTGTTCACCGTGGTCGGGCAGCCGTAGAGACCGACATTGGCCGGGAATGGCGGCTTCAGGCGCGGCATACCCTTCTTGCCTTCGAGGCTCTCGAGAAGTGCCGTTTCCTCGCCGCAGATGTAAGCGCCCGCGCCGTGATGCACGAACACATCGAAATCGTAGCCGTGAATGTTGCCCTTACCGATCAGCTTTGCGTCATAAGCCTGATCGACCGCTGCCTGCAGCCGCTCGCGCTCGCGGATGAACTCACCGCGCACATAAATGTAGGCCGCGACCGCACCCATCGCGAAACCCGCGATCAGGCAACCTTCAACGAGCAGATGCGGATCGTGCCGCATGATCTCGCGATCCTTGCAGGTGCCGGGTTCGGACTCGTCGGCATTGACCACGAGATAGCTCGGCCGCCCGTCTTTCGATTCCTTCGGCATGAAGGACCATTTCATCCCGGTCGGAAATCCCGCGCCGCCACGGCCGCGCAAACCTGAATCCTTCATTTCCTTGATGATGCCATCGCGGCCGCGTTCGAGGATGGCTTTCGTGCCATCCCATGAGCCGCGCGAGCGCGCGCCATCGAGGCCCCAGTCGTGCAGGCCATAGAGATTCCTGAAAATGCGATCCTTGTCGGCGAGCATTACTTACTGCCTTTGTAGAGCGATGGATCGGTGAGCGTCGTCGGGCCGCCAACGGGCGCGGAAAGTTGCCGGTCGATTTGCGGACCTGGATTTACTTTCTTGCCGGCAGCAAGATCATCGAGAATTTTAGCGAAACTCTCCGGCGTCAGGTCTTCGTAGAAATCGTAATTGATCTGCGCCATCGGCGCGTTCACGCAAGCGCCGAGGCATTCGACCTCGACCCAAGACAATGCGCCGTCGGATGTCACGTCGAACTGATGCCCGATGCGCTTCTCGCAAACGTCGATCAAATCACCCGCGCCACGAAGACGGCACGGCGTGGTGCCGCAAAGCTGCACATGATGTTTTCCGACCGGCGCAAGATTGAACATGGTGTAAAAGGTCGCGATCTCGAGCACGCGGATGTAAGCCATGCTGAGGAAGTCGGCGACGTACCGGATCGCGGCTTCCGGCACCCAGCCGCCTGCCTGCTCCTGAGCCTTCCACAACAACGGAATGACGGCCGACGCCTGACGGCCATCGGGGTATTTCGAAAGCTGCTTCTTGGCCCAGCCAAGATTGACCGCCGAGAAGGAAAATTCCTTCGGTTGAATTTCGGCTGCGGCGAGGCGGCGATTGGCCATTAGCGATCAACCTCCCCGAACACGATATCGATCGAGCCGAGAATGGCCGACACGTCCGCGAGCATGTGGCCGCGGCAAAGAAAGTCCATCGCCTGCATATGCGCGAAACCGGGTGCGCGAATTTTGCACTTGTAAGGTTTGTTGGTGCCGTCGGCGACGAGATAGACGCCAAACTCACCCTTCGGCGCTTCGACGGCGGCGTAAACTTCGCCGGCGGGAACGTGGAAGCCTTCCGTATAAAGCTTGAAGTGATGGATGAGTGCTTCCATCGACTTCTTCATCT
>CAMBBO010000139.1 GCA_945862935.1 Pseudorhodoplanes sinuspersici
TGATCGCGCGCAAGGTGCCGATGACCTCGATGCCGGAACTGGTCGCGGCGTTTCACTCGCTGGTCGGCCTTGCGGCCGTGCTGGTCGCGGCGGCGGCGTTCTACGCGCCCGCTGCCTTCGACATCGGCGCGCCCGGCGCGATCCATAAATCGAGCCTTGTCGAAATGGCACTCGGCGTTGCCATCGGCGCGCTGACTTTCACCGGCTCGATCATCGCATTCATGAAGCTGTCGGGCCGCATGAGCGGCGCGCCGATTACGCTGCCGGGGCGCCACTTCATCAACATCGCGTTGGCGCTCGGGCTGATCTTCTTCATCTACGGGCTGGTCGTGTCGCAGAGCCAGATGGATTTCTGGCTGGTGACGCTGCTGGCGCTTGCGCTCGGCGTTCTCATCATCATCCCGATCGGCGGCGCGGACATGCCGGTCGTGATCTCGATGCTGAATTCCTATTCGGGTTGGGCGGCGGCCGGCATCGGCTTCACGCTTGGCAATTCGGCGCTGATCATCACCGGCGCGCTGGTCGGCTCATCCGGCGCGATCCTGTCCTACATCATGTGCAAGGGCATGAACCGCAGCTTCATCTCCGTCATCCTCGGCGGATTTGGCGGCGAAGTGGCCGCAGCCGGAGGCGCTGGCGGCGAACAGCGCCCGGTGAAACTGGGTTCTGCGGAAGATGCCGCCTACATCATGAAGAACGCGCAGAAGGTCATCATCGTGCCGGGCTACGGCATGGCGGTGGCGCAAGCGCAGCACGCGCTTCGTGAAATGGCCGATCATTTGAAGAAGGAAGGCGTCGAAGTGAAGTACGCCATCCATCCGGTCGCGGGCCGTATGCCCGGCCACATGAACGTGCTGCTGGCCGAAGCGAACGTGCCTTACGACGAGGTGTTCGAACTCGAAGACATCAATTCGGAATTCGCACAGGCCGACATCGCCTTCGTGATCGGTGCGAACGACGTGACCAATCCTGCCGCCGAAGACGACAAGACCTCGCCGATCTACGGCATGCCGGTTCTTCAGGTGTGGAAGGCGGGCACGGTGATGTTCATCAAGCGCTCGCTCGCGTCCGGCTATGCAGGCATCGACAATCCGCTGTTCTATCGCGACAACACCATGATGCTTCTGGGTGACGCGAAGAAAATGACCGAGCAGATCGTCAAGGGAATGTAGGCTATTCGGCGATCATTCCGATCAGCCTGATTACGACGGCCGCTGCACCGGCACCTGCCGCCACCGCCCCGCCCCGCCAGACAACCTGACGCATGTGCGAAGGCATTGCGTCGATCGCGCGCTGCACCCGTGCGCGGGCGAGCTTCCTGACCGGCAGATAGACGCTCCCGAGATGTGACAGCGCAAGCCCGTAGTCGCTTACGCCGATTGCCGTATCGCCGCGCGTCCAGTGGCGCTTGTAGTCGTCATCGGGTGGAAGCAGGTCGTAGCTTTTGAATCCGTTCGCGAAGCACCAATCGATGCTGCGCAGCATTTGCTCCTGGCCCGCGCTATAGCCCGCAAATTCCGGGTCGAATGTGCCGAGATAGGCGGCGTAATGCGAGCCGCAGGAAAATCCAAGCTCGATTGCGACGGGCCGCGCACCCGCGCGCAGCACGCTCACATGTGCATTACGCGCAGCGCTCGCCTCGATCAGTGCCGCTTCGTTCAACGCACCGTCGAACACGCGGCTGGAAAGCGCCTGCGCGCTCAGCCAGTTTCGTTTCCATGAAACCGCGCGCTGCGCTGTCTCGCGCGCAGCATCCGCCTGAAGCACTTCGAATGACAATGCGCCGTGATCGGATTCCAGCCGGGACCGGCGCTGACGGATCTTGCGCGCGGTCGATTTGCTGAAACTTGCGAGATAGCTTGCAAAATTCCCGTGCGCCGAAAGATCGACGAAGGGCGCGGCATTGCGGTCGATGACAACTGCGCCGCATTCGGTGAAGCCCGCGTCGAGGCCGCTATCGGCACGCACGCGGCGGGCCAGCAGGACGTCGGCCTTGAAGCCTGCGCTCAGGCGCTCGCCAAGCTCTGTGAGAGCTGCGCCGTCCATCGGCTCACCCAAGACGTCGCTGTATTGATTGATAGGGTCGGCGAGATCGGTCGCGACGTTGACGCCCATGTCGCGAATAATGCGAAGCGGCCAGATCGTTCGCATTGTGTCGCCGCGAAAGACGCAGACGGCCAAAGCCGGATTGCCTGCGCTCACAGCCGCGCGCGCTGCGGCGTCGAGCATGGCGCGCGACTGAAAGACGTTTCCGGGACGCCCATGACGGTCTGCATCCGCAAATTCGGCGAACGCACGAACGGCGTCCTGCCCCTCGAGCAGTGCGACGCTGCCGGGGGCACTTTGGAACGCAATGCCGGCATGAAGGGCGGCCATGAAGCTCCGCGAGAAGGAGTTGAATATGACGGGAATATTCGACCGCGCTTCATATTCGGTTAATGTCGCCAGGACGCTCGGTCGCAGGGGACAATGAGACGGTAGATGGGCAGGTTCCGGCCGATGTTCCTTATGGCAATGCTGGCCGCGGTCTTGCCCTGCGCAGCACGTGCCCAATCCTGCGCCCTGCCGCAGAAGCCGATGGTCGAGGCGCAAATGATGTTCGGGCGTAATATCGGCGGCGTATTGGGCGTCACGGAGCGGCGCTGGGCGCGTTTCCTCGAAGCCGAGATCGTGCCGCGTTTCCCGGATGGCCTGAGCGTTGTCGATGCCGCCGGTCAGTGGCGCGACGCCAAAAGCGGTAGGCTGATCCGCGAGCCGAGCAAGATGGTGGTGATCGTGACGCCGCAGGATGCCGGTTTGCAGGAGAGGATCGGCGCCATAGTGGACAGCTACAAACGCCGTTTCCGGCAGGATTCGGTCGGCGTCGTGATCCGGCAGGCCTGCGTTTCGTTTTGACAATGCTGCGAATGCGCTATTTCATCGCATCTCTGTGAAATTGATTCTGTGCCGGGCCATGCCCGGGCTTGCGTATTAGCCCCAACCGAATTGCGACAAGGAGCTTGATATGGCCGACAGCCCGGCAAAACGCGGCAAGGCGGATCGCGCACTCATCGCGCTGAGTCAGCCGCATGAAGTGAAATACTGGTCCAAGAAGTTCAAGGTGACGCCGGCGAAGCTCAAGGCGGCGGTGAAGAAGGTCGGCCATTCGTCGAAGAAGGTCGAAGCCTATCTCAAGCTGCTGAAGCACAAAGCGCGCGATCGTGCGCTCATTTCGCTGACGCAGGCTTATGAGGTCGCGTATTGGGCGAAGAAGTTCAAGGTCACGCCTGCGAAGCTCAAGGCGGCGGTCGCCGTGGTTGGCCGTTCGTCGCGCAATGTCGGCGCCTATCTCATGGGTGGCATGGGCGCGCTGAAGATGAAGAAAAAGAAAAAGTCGAAAGCGAAGAAGCGCAAGACAAAGACGAAGCGCAAGTAAGCCAATTCCGCTTTTATCCTTACGTCATAATGGCCGGAGATGATCCGGCCATTTTTCTATTGGGCAAGCGATGACTGCTTTGAAATGGATCGCAATCGTATCGCTCGTCGGCTATTGCGGCCTGCTCGCCGTCATGTATGCCGCGCAGCGCGCGCTGATGTATTTCCCGGAGACGCAGCATACGTCACCGGCGGATGCGGATTTTACGGAAGCGGGTGAGACGCCGCTGACGGCGTCCGATGGCGTTCAAGTCCTCGCGTGGTTCGTGCCGCCGCAGGACGGGCATCCGCTGGTTCTTTATTTCCACGGCAATGGTGGCGCTTTGCAGCATCGCGTGCCGCGCTTCAAGCCGCTGGTGGCGGATGGCACAGGCCTGCTCGCGTTGTCGTATCGCGGCTATGGCGGGTCGGCGGGAAGCCCAAGCGAGGCAGGTTTCATCGCGGACGCGAACGCTGCTTACGAATTTGCCGCTTCGCGCTACCCAGCTTCTCGCATCGTGCTGTGGGGTGAATCGATCGGCAGCGGTGTCGCGCTTGCGATTGCGGCTCAAAAACCTGCGGCGGCGATCATCCTCGAAGCGCCCTTCACATCCGCCGCCGATGTCGGCGCGAAAGCCTATCCGTTCGTGCCGGTGCGGCTATTGATGAAAGATCAGTTCCGCTCGGACCTGCGGATCGGGCAGGTGAAGGCGCCGCTGCTGATCATGCACGGCTCGGCCGACAGGGTGGTGCCGGTGGCGTTCGGGGAAAAGCTGTTCTCGCTTGCGAACGAGCCGAAAAGTTTCGTGCGCTTTGCTCGCGGCGGCCACAACGATCTCGACGAATTCGGCGCGCTGGAGACGGCGAAGGATTTTCTGAAAAAGACGATCCAGTAACGGGCGATCAGAACGCCTGATAGGTTTGCCCGAATTGCCCGCCGACGCGGGTGAAGCCTTCTTTCGCCGGCTTGTAGCTCTGGTCGATCTGCATCGCGCGGGCGTAGGAGCCGGCCGATTTCTCGCGGTCGCCAAGCCGCTCATAGGCAAGGCCACGGCTGGTCCATGCGCCGATATTGTCCGGGTCGAGACCGACTGCCTGATCGAGATGCTCGACCGCGCCTTTGTTGTCGTTCAACGCAAGCAGGCTGAGCGCGCGCGAGATTTGCGGTTCGGCGTCGCGCGGGGAGAGGCCGATTGCGGTGCGGAAATCCGCAGCGGCGAACTGATGCTGGCCCTGCGCCTGATAGAGCAATCCGCGATTGTAATAGGCCTGCGGGTTGTCCGGGCTGATCGCGACCGCCTTGTTGAAATCGGCGAGTGCCGCGCGCGCATCCTTGCGGTCGCGATAAAGAATGCCGCGCCCGAGAAAGGCTGCGGCGTATTTCGGATCGGCGGCGATGGCCTTGTTGTAGTCGGCGATGGCAAGGTCGGCGCGTCCGGTCTGGCGATAGACCAGCGCGCGATTGGCGTAAGGCGGCGCATAGCGCGGGTCGATGCTGATCGCTTTTGAGAAATCGGCAATCGCCTCCTGCGAGCGCCCGGACTTGCCGAACGCACTGCCGCGCATGTTGTAGGCTTGCGGATCGTTCGGATTGCGCTGGATGACGTCGCTCAGCGAGCCGACATTCTCCGCCGAATCCGCCTTCGGCTCATCACGGTGCCCGATAGAGCCGGTAATATCGCCGCCACCGCCGCCGGATGTGGAGCAGGCGGCGAGGGCAAGACTGACCGTAAAAATGATCGTACGCGGCAATGCAACTCGGAACATGGCCGCGAAAATAGGCGAGGGGCCTTAAGAAAGAATCAACCACGCGGGGCCTAGCCGCCCAAAACAAAACCGCCGGGACGGGCCCGGCGGTTTGAAACGAATTCCTTGAGCTTGGCGCGATTAGCGGCCGCCGAAACCACCGCCGCCACCGCCACCAAAACCGCTGCCACCACCGCCGCCGCCAAAACTGCGGCCACCGCGTGCGCCGCCCGGTCCACCGGCGCCCGGCAGAACCTTCGGCTTCATCGGCAGCAGGCCTTCGCGCTGCAGCTTCTTGCGCGCGAGCTTGCGGGCGCGCCGCACGGCTTCCGCCTTCTGGCGGGCCTTCTTTTCGGAGGGCTTTTCGTAATGACCGCGAAGCTTCATTTCGCGGAAAATCCCCTCGCGCTGCATCTTCTTCTTGAGCGCCTTGAGGGCCTGATCGACGTTGTTGTCGCGGACGAGAACCTGCACCTAGATCATTCCTTTTAAGTCTGTTCGGGTGTTGAAACCGGCAGAAGGGCCTGTTTTCAGGGCCTTCGAGTCGCGCGCGTGTAACAGAAAAGCCTTATCGAGTCTACCTTTCGGGGCCGGCCCGGAGGGCCTGCGGCACCAACGAAAACAGGCCCCGGCGCGATGCCGGGGCCCATTCTGGAAACGCCGAAACGTCCCTTACTTCTTCATATCTTTCTTCATGTCGGCGCCGGAACCCGTGGTCATCTTCGGGTTCTCGATGCACTTGCCGCCCTTGCCCTTGGCGTCCGCTTCGCACTGCGCCATCGTGGTGAAGGCGCAGTTCGTGGCGCTGGCATCACTCGCCCCGCCCTGCAGGCAGTACTTGGCGTTCGACCCGGTCTGCGCATAAGCAGACGAAGCGAGGGTGATGGTGGCGAGCGAGGCGGCAGCAATAAGAATGCGATTCATAGCGTTCTCCCTGTGGATTTTTCCCTCTCAGAAATCCAACGTGAGTCCGACGTAGATCGTTCCGAAAAAAGTCGTCTCGGGAAAAAATCAGCCTTCGAAAATATGGAACTGTAGCCGGATCATTGTCCGAATTTGAGCAGCGGGTTCCATGTCGAGCGGCATTCGCGCTGACATGCGCGGTCACACGCATTTGTCTGCGACAAACATTCGGTGCCCGATCGCTCGTAACCGCAGGCGAGGAACTCGGTCTTGCATTGCATCTGGCATGTGCGCCAGCAGTCGCGCGACCTAGCAACGTCTTGCGCTTGCCGATTTTGCAACGGTGAAACCACGCCGGACGCGATAGGCGGTTCCACCGGAACTCCGTAATCGGTCGCGAGCGCGGAAAGCCCGCTCAATAAAATAAAGCCCGCCGCCAGCATGGCTCTCATTTGCCGCGCCCTTTCGGTTTGGCTTTGGTCTTCGGTGTGGCCTTGATCTTGGCCTTTGGCGCAACCTTAGCATCTTTGGCGGCAGGCTCCTCTGCGAGAACCTTGGTGACGTGGCCCATCTTGCGCCCCGGACGCGCGGCAGGCTTGCCGTAATTGTGCAGATAGGCTTTCGGCACGCCGAGCCATTTTGAATAATCGTCGATCTCCGTGCCGATCAGATTAATCATTTCGATCCTGCCACGGCGCAGCGGCTTGCCGAGCGGCCAGCCCGCAACCGCGCGGACATGCTGCTCGAATTGCGACACGGTCGCGCCGTCGATCGTCCAGTGCCCGGAATTGTGCACGCGCGGCGCGATCTCGTTGACCAGCAGCGTTTCGTCCTTGCCGTCGCCGACCACGAATAACTCCACCGCAAGCGTGCCGACATAATTCAGCGCCTCGGCAATCTTCTGGGCAATGAGCCGTCCTTCTTTCCCGACACTGGCCGAAACCCGTGCGGGCACGCGCGAAACCTTGAGGATGTGATCGGAGTGCTCGTTCTCGGTGATGTCGAAGGAGACCACTTCGCCGTCGGCGGAGCGCGCGGCGACAATCGAGACTTCGCGCGTGAATTGCACGAAGCCTTCGAGAATGCAGGGTGCTTCACCTAGCGAACGCCACGCGCGCGCAGCGTCATCCTTCGGTCCGATCTTGATCTGGCCCTTGCCGTCATAGCCAAAGCGCCGCGTCTTGAGCACAGCGGGCAGGCCGATCTTCCTGATGGCGGGAAGGATTTCAGCAGCCGATGCGATCCCGGCATAGGGCGCTGTGGCGATGCCAAGTGACGTCACAAAATCCTTTTCGGTCAGCCGGTCCTGCGTGGTTGCGAGCACCGATGGATCGGGGAGAACGGGTTTTCGGCTCGACAGGAAGGCCGCTGTATCCGCAGGCACGTTCTCGAATTCGTAGGTGATGACATCGACTTCCTCTGCGAAGCGCGCGAGGGCTGCTTCGTCGTCATATTCGGCCAGTGTCGCGCGGCGCACGACTCCAAACGCACACGAGTCCGGCTCCGGCGCGAAAACATGGCATTTCAGTCCGATGCGCGCCGCCGCAAGCGCGATCATGCGCGCAAGCTGTCCGCCGCCAAGAATACCAATGGTTGCGCCCGGTTTCAGCGCGGTGAAATCGGCCACCCGCTACACCGGACGCTTTTTGACGGATTTGGTCTGCTTTGCCCGCCATGCTTCGAGGCGCTTGGCGAGGCCCGCATCCGAGAGCGCGAGAATGGACGCGGCCAGCAGCGCGGCATTGAT
>CAMBBO010000140.1 GCA_945862935.1 Pseudorhodoplanes sinuspersici
AAGTCGCGGCGCCGAAAGTGCGCGACGGCGGAAGAAGGCTGGCGAGCGGGGAGTGACCGCGCAAGGCCGCTAGTTCCAGCGCGGCGGCGCGACCATGACGATGGCCATGAACAGGCCGAACAGCACCATCGGGATGGCGAGAATTGCCAGCAGCGCGATTGCCGCGCGGCGACGGCCGGATTTGTCGAGTTGATAGCCGCCAAAGAGAATGCCCGCGAACGCGGCAAGAAGTGCGAGCCACAGTCCGGCATTGAACGACGACACCGAGCCGTCGAGGATGCCGAGGACGAAGAAAAAGGCGGCGACTGCCGCCGCGATGGCGTTGATGAAGAAGAGAATACGAAAGAGCATTGTGGTTCTTTGGGCTGGCACCTGGTTAGTGGCGAGCGGAGTCGGGACGCGCTTACGCGGACCCGTCGGCGGGGCCGACGGTGAGGATTAAAAAATAAACCTACACATCCACCTTCAGCGCAGCAATAAAAGCCTCCTGCGGGATGTCGACCTTCCCGAACTGGCGCATCTTTTTCTTGCCCTTCTTCTGCTTGTCGAGAAGTTTGCGCTTGCGGGTGGCGTCGCCGCCGTAGCATTTCGCCGTCACGTCCTTGCGCAACGCGCGCACCGTTTCGCGCGCGATGATCTTGCCGCCGATTGCGGCCTGGATCGGCACCTGGAACATGTGCGGCGGGATCAATTCCTTCAGCTTCTCCACCATGCCGCGCCCGCGCGTTTCCGCGCGCGTGCGGTGCACCAGCATCGAAAGCGCATCGACCGGCTCGTCGTTGACGAGGATCGACATCTTCACGAGGTCGGCTTCGCGGTAATCGGTCAGGTGATAGTCGAACGAAGCGTAGCCCTTCGACACTGATTTCAGCCGGTCGTAGAAATCGAACACCACTTCGTTCAGCGGCAATTCGTATTTCACCATCGCGCGCGCGCCGACATAGGTGAGTTCTTTTTGCGTGCCGCGCCGGTCCTGACACAGCTTCAGCACCGCGCCGAGATAATCGTCCGGCGACAGGATCGTCGCTTCGATCCACGGCTCCTCGATGGTGAGAATTTTCATCACGTCCGGCATGTCCACCGGATTGTGCAATTCGATCTGTGAACCGTCGCGCAGATTCATTTTATAGATGACGCTCGGCGCGGTCGCGATCAGGTCAAGATTGAATTCGCGCTCCAGCCGCTCCTGGATGATTTCCAGATGCAGCAATCCCAAGAAGCCGCAGCGGAAGCCGAAGCCGAGCGCGGCGGACGTTTCCATTTCGTAGGAAAAGCTCGCGTCGTTGAGGCGAAGCTTCCCCATCGCTGCGCGCAAATCCTCGAACTGCGCGGCATCGACCGGAAACAATCCGCAGAACACCACGGGGATCGCGGGCTTGAAGCCCGGCAGCATTTCCGAAATCGGTTTGCGGTCATCGGTAATCGTATCGCCGACGCGCGTGTCCGCGACTTCCTTGATCGACGCCGTGAGCATCCCGATCTCGCCCGGCCCGAGTTCGTCGACCGGAGTGAGCTTCGGCTTGAACACGCCGACGCGGTCCACGTCATAGGCAGAGTTCGTGCCCATCATGCGGATGCGGTCGCCCTTCTTCAGCGTGCCGTCGACGATACGCACGAGCACGACGACGCCGAGATAGACGTCGTACCAGCTATCGACCAGCAGTGCCTTGAGCGTCGCGCTCTTGTCGCCCTTCGGCGGCGGCAGGCGCGTCACGATGGCTTCCAGCACATCGGGAACGCCGAGGCCCGTTTTGGCCGAGATCATCACCGCGTTCGACGCGTCGAGACCGATCACGTCCTCGATCTGCTTTCTTATTTTCTCAGGCTCGGCGGCGGGAAGATCGACCTTGTTCAGCACGGGCACGATTTCGTGGCCGGCATCGAGCGCGTGATAGACGTTGGCGAGCGTCTGCGCTTCCACGCCTTGCGATGCGTCCACCACCAGCAGCGAGCCTTCGCAAGCCGCGAGCGAGCGGTTTACTTCATAGGCGAAGTCGACATGGCCCGGCGTGTCGATCAGGTTGAGGATGTAATCCTTGCCGTCGTTGGCGCGGTAATTCAGCCGCACGGTCTGCGCCTTGATGGTGATGCCGCGCTCCTTCTCGATGTCCATCGAGTCGAGGATCTGTTCCTTGCCCGCCATCTCGCGTGCATCCATTCCGCCGGTGAGCTGGATCAGCCGGTCGGCAAGGGTGGATTTTCCATGGTCGATATGGGCGACGATGGAGAAATTGCGGATATTTGGAATGGGCGCAGCGCTCATGCGCTGGCAGATAGCATCAGTTCGCGGGAAGGCAAACCCGGCCTGAAAAGCGCATTGCCGGCATGGCGGAAACGCGCCCGGACATGGCTGTGCGGCGGGAACGGCGTGGACGCTCAAAACGCCACATGCGATAGAGCCACATGTCCCTGTCCACCCTCCACGATCGCCTGCTGAAGCAATATGCCCGGCTGATTGGCGCGCTTGGCGACCCGGCGCGCCGGACACGGACGATTTTGTGGCTTGCAGCGGGCTACGCCGTGGCGTGGTGGATTTATGCAGTGGTCGCGAAGTCGAGCCAGGGCATCAACGCCGACATGGCCGAGATGGTGGTGTGGGGCCGCAACTTCGATTGGGGCTATCCGAAACATCCGCCGTTGCTCGGCTGGGTTCTCGGGATTTGGTTCGCGGTATTCCCGAATGCCGACTGGGCCTTCCATCTGCTCGCGGCGCTGACGCTCGCGTCCGGCATCGCGCTGTCATTTTTGCTTGCGGGCGAATGGCTGGACAAGGACAAGCGCGCGCTCGTGCCGTTCCTGCTGGCGATGATCCCGTTCTACAATTTTCTTGGGCTGAAATTCGACCAGAACTCGGCGCTCATTCCGCTATGGGCGCTCACCACTTGGGCGTTCGTGCGTTCGCTCGATACGCGCCGCGCAGGCTTTGCGGTGCTCGCGGGCGCAGGTGCTGCCGCCGCGATGCTGACGAAATACTGGTCTGGGTTTTTTGTGCTGGCGCTGATCGCAGCGGCATTGTTCGACCGCAGGCGCAATGTCTATTTCCGTTCCGCCGCGCCGTGGATCACGACGGGCGTCGGCGCGCTATTGATCGCGCCGCATGTGGTGTGGCTCATCAAGAACAATTTTCCGCCGCTGAACTGGGTCGGCACGCGGCGCATTTCGCAATCGGTGTTCGATGCGCTCGGCTCGCTGATGGAATATTCGTTCGGCACGCTCGGCTATTGCGCCTTCGCGCTGATCGTCTTCTGGATTTATGTGCGGCCTTCGCCCGCGGGATTGCGCGCCAGCGCGTTTGCAACGCAGACCGAGCGGCGCAGAGCCAGCATTATTTTCTGGACACCGCTGCTCGCGCCGATCGCGCTTGCGTTCGCGTTGCGGACAAATTTGCTGTCGCTGTGGAATACGCCGGCGCTGGCGCTTCTTCCGGTGATGCTCATGGCCTCGCCGCTGGTGAAAGTCACGCGCGATGCCGCGGCGCGGATCGCCGCGACCGCCGTGACCTTCACGCTGCTTGTCGTCCTCGTATCGCCGATCATCGCGGGCGTGACATTGCGCCTCGGCGTGGAAAATCACGCGGCGTTTGCGCGCGGCGTGGCAGACAAGGTTCAAAGCGAATGGGCGGCGACGAGCGGCAAGCCGCTCACACTTGTCGCGGGACCGTTCGGGCTGGCCAGCACGGCGTCGTTCTATCTGCACGACAAGCCATCGACCTATTCCGACTTTTCGCCGTATCTCGCGCCGTGGCTGAAGAACGACACGCTCGCGCGTTCGGGCGGCGCCGTCGTCTGTCCCGTGTCCGACGCTTATTGCGGGCGCAATCTCGACATGCTGGTCGCGCGCCAGCGCGGCGGACGCCGAACCGAAGTTGAGGTCGTACCGCATTGGCTCTGGATGCGCGGCGCGCCCGAGCGATTCCTGATTGCGACATTGCCGCCGCAATGACGGTTGCCGGCACGATCGAGCGCCGCCTGAAGCGATGCGTCGATGCGTTGACCGATCCCGCGCGCCGCAATCGCGCGATGGCGATGTTACTCGCAGCCTACACGCTAGTGTGGACGCTCTACGGCATTCTCGCGAAAGCCGGTCAGGACGTGCATGTCGACATGACCGAGATCGCCGACTGGTCGCGTGAATTCGCGCTCGGCTATCCGAAGCACCCGCCGCTCGCGCCGTATCTGACACGCATCTGGTTTTCGGTCTTTCCAGCTTCAGACTGGTCTTATTATCTCTTTGCGATGACGATCGCAGCGGTCGCGTTAGGGATCGCGTGGCGCGCTTCGCTTCGCTATCTCGATGCGCGCAAGGCGCTGGCGGCGACGCTGCTGCTGTCCTTTCTTCCGTTCTTCAATTTTCACGCGCTGAAGTTCAATGCCAACACCGTGTTGATGCCGCTCTGGGCCGCGACAACGCTCTGGTTTCTCATCTCGTATGAAACACGCAGCAAGCTCTACGCTGTGCTTGCGGGCGTGGGTGCCGCCGCTGCAATGCTCGGCAAATACTGGTCAGTGTTTCTGCTGCTGGGCTTGGGCGTTGCGGCGCTGATCGACCGGCGGCGAGGAGAGTATTTCCGCTCGCCCGCGCCGTATCTCACTATCGCGGCGGGTGCGCTGGTGCTCGCGCCGCATGTTGTGTGGATGGTGCAGAACGATTTCGCGCCGATCCGTTACGCGACGACGTTGCACAGTGCGAAGCCTTTCGGCGACGCGCTCTACGGGGCGTTGGGTTATCTCGCAGGCTCGCTCGGATACGCGCTGATTCCAATTGCGCTGGTGTGGCTGTTCTTCCGGCCACAACCATCGGCGGTGCAGGATACATTTTTGCCGCGCAAGCCGGAGCGCCGCTGGATTGTTTCGGTCTTCGCGCTGCCGCTGTTGCTGCCGGCGCTGATCGCGCCGCTGTCCGGCACGACGCTGAATTCACTCTGGTCGATGTCGGCATGGACCTTGTTCGGAACGCTGCTGCTGGCGAGCCCGCGTACGAAAGTCAGTCAGCGTGCGCTCGCGGGACTTCTTGCGCTCTCCATTGCCGCGCCTTTTGCGCTGACGGCAGTAGCGCCGGCAATCGCCACCGCAATTCAACGATACGTCGATCCCTGGCAGACCCATACGAGCCTGCTGGCCGATGAAATGGATCGGCTGTGGGCGCAATCCACGCCGTCGCCGTTGCGCGTTGTGTGCGGGGACGCCGGCCTCGCGTTCGGCGCGGCGTTCTATTCCAAAGCGCGCCCCATGGTGTGTGACGATCTCAACGGCTTCATCGCCGGGCAGAAGGAACGCGATGCGCGCGTGTTGCGGGACGGTGTTGCGCTCGTGTGTTTCGATAACGCTGGGTGCGCGGCGAGGATCGACCGGCTTAGCGGCGGAAATCCTTCGGCACGGCAGACAGTGACACTCGCGCGGCGTTTCATGGGTACGGACGGCCCGGCCGCGCGCTATCTCATCGGCATTGTGCCGCCGCAGAAATGAAAAAGGCCGGGTGTTTGTTAGCGTGAAGACGCGCTTCGCGCTTTTGCACCCGGCCCTTGTCCAGAAATTTTCAATCGATCAATAACGATAGTGGTCCGTCTTGAACGGGCCTTCCGGCTTCACGCCGATATAGCTCGCCTGATCCGGGCGAAGCTTGGTCAGCTTCACACCGATCTTGGCGAGGTGAAGCATCGCCACTTTCTCGTCGAGCGATTTCGGCAGCACGTAAACCTGCTTCTTGTACTTGCCATCCTTGTTGTTCGCCCAAAGCTCGATCTGCGCGAGCGTCTGGTTGGTGAACGACGCCGACATCACGAAGGACGGATGGCCCATCGCATTGCCGAGATTCACGAGGCGGCCTTCCGACAGCAGGATCATGCGCTTGCCGTCCGGGAATTCGATCTCGTCGACCTGCGGCTTGATGTTGTTCCACTTCATGTTCTTCAGATGCGCGATTTGAATTTCGTTATCGAAATGACCGATATTGCAGACGATGGCGCGATCTTTCATCGCGCGCATGTGCTCGATGGTGATGATGTCCTTGTTGCCGGTGGCGGTGACGAAAATGTCCGCCTGCGGAGCGGCCTCTTCCATGGTCACAACCTGATAGCCTTCCATCGCCGCCTGCAGCGCGCAGATCGGATCGACTTCGGAGACCATGACGCGGCAGCCGGCCTGGCGCAGCGACGCCGCCGAACCCTTGCCGACGTCGCCAAAGCCCGCGACCATCGCGACCTTGCCTGACATCATGACGTCGGTGCCGCGGCGGATGCCGTCGACCAGCGATTCACGGCAACCGTAGAGATTGTCGAACTTCGATTTGGTGACCGAGTCGTTGACGTTGATAGCGGGCCACAACAGCGTGCCGGCCTTGTGCATGTCGTAGAGGCGATGCACGCCAGTGGTGGTCTCTTCGGAGACACCCTGGATGCTCTTGGCCATCTCGGCGAAATAGCCCTTCGGCTTTTCCTTGAGCTGCTTCTTGAGCAACGCGAAGAAGATCACTTCTTCGTCCGAGCCGGGCTTGTCGAGGAACGCCGTGTCGCCGTTCTCGGCGCGCAGGCCAAGGTGGACGTACATCGTGGCGTCGCCGCCGTCATCGAGGATCATGTTCGGGAAGCCGCCGCCATGCCAATCGAACATGCGGGCGGTGTAGTCCCAGTATTGCTCAAGGCTTTCGCCCTTGATCGCAAACACCGGAACGCCTGCGGCGGCGATCGCTGCCGCAGCGTGATCCTGCGTCGAATAGATGTTGCATGAGACCCAGCGCACGTCTGCGCCGAGCGCGGTCAGCGTCTCGATCAGTACGCCGGTCTGAATTGTCATGTGCAGCGAGCCTGCGATGCGCGCGCCTTTCAGCGGCTGCTTCGGGCCATATTCTTCGCGGGTTGCCATCAGGCCGGGCATTTCGGTCTCGGCTAGCGAGAGCTCCTTGCGGCCGAATTCGGCAAGGCCGATGTCGGCGACGATGTAATCGGAGAAGCCAGCTTTCTTCGCGGTCGATGCGGTCATGTCGGGTCCTGACTGGGAAATGAAAAAAGGGCGCACATGTGCGCCAGCCGTGGCGTGGCTATAGCAGGGCCAGCCGGAGGAGGCAATAAGGATATAAAGATTTCTTTATGTAAGCTCTAAGGCGCGTCCGGGCCCTTTTGCTGCGCTTTCACCACGCCGGCCTGCTGCAAGGCGGAGGCGGCCTGCTGCATCCGGTTGATCAGGTCGATTGCGGCTGCGGGCGCAAGCACGAGACGGCAGGCGGGATAGCGCCGTCCGGTGAGCGGCGCATCCTTCTTCACATCGTCCATCCGCGTGACGCAGAATTCGATGCGCATGGTCTGGCCGTCGAAGAAAACCGAATGGATCGAATCCGCGAATGTCTCGCCGCACTCCGGCAGATCGACATAGCGCAAGGTCGCCGCTTGCTGGCGCTGCGCTTCGGCGGGTGCTGATGCGATATTCGGCCTTTTGTTTTCGCCCGCCATTGCCACGCTCTCCTTCGGGCACGCGTCGTGCCCGCATGGCTCGATTATATCGCGGAGGCGAAAGCTAGTCTTCTTCGCTGAACCGGCCTTCGATCAGAGCTGCGATCGCGTCCATCACCTCGGCCGCTTCCTTGCCCGCGCATTCCACCGTGATGGTCGAGCCGGGACCGGCCGACAACATCATCAGGCCCATGATGGAATCTCCGCCGACGGTTTCGCTGTTGCGCGTGACTTTCACCTGCGCGTCGAAACGCTCGACTGTCTGCACGAATTTCGCGGACGCGCGCGCGTGCAGGCCCTTCTTGTTGCAAATGAGAATG